>NZ_CP151996.1:3918414-4236829 GCF_038593855.1 Lysinibacillus sp. FSL M8-0337
TAAGCCGCAACCCTCGCTAACGCGCGGAATGCCCGTGTCTTACATTGTGTGCTGTTCTGAGCAGGAGTCACCGTCTTCGCTACCAACAACTAGTGAACACTTCTAATTTTTTTTATTGCAAAAGCAAGAATAGCTAAGTTCTCCATATAGCAAAAAATTATGAACACCTTTCGTCTGTTTCTTAAATTTTTTTAGTTATGTCCAAGCCTCATTTCCATTCATTTATAATTTTCGTTGCATTAATTGTGGCGCCGCTGTAAATAATAGAACACCGACAATAGCGGTTAAAATAGTTGCTGGTAACATATATGTTCCATTATAGATAATTGAATAAATCCATGCATTTTGATCGCCCGCATACTCCGCAAAGAATACTGCACCTGCAATTGTGTGTGCAAGATAGCGTAAAAAACCAGCTAGCACCGTACCAATCACTATGTACAGAGCCATTTTCTTTTTGTTGAGTGCTGTTGCGGCTTTTAATACAGGTTCACGAACGATTGCCGCTAAACCTACTACAGTAAAGGCTACCCCGTAATCTAGTAATCCTTGAAGCCAGTGCACAATATAAGCACCAAACATTGTTTGCATCACACCAATCAATAGACCTGTTGTAAGCCCTGACAAGAACCCCCAACGAAACGCCATTAAAATTATTGGTATCATGACTAAGCTTACCGAGCCGCCTTGTGCCCATACTTTAAAGGAAACTTGATCGAGCACAAGTCCTACCGCTGCGAAAATTGCAATCTCCACCAGCATGAGTAATCTTTTTTTGTCCATACTATTATTCTCTCCTTTGTTCCGATGTAGGATACAAGAGCAGGAATAGAAAACAATTATTTGGATATGCATCTCAATCCGGCATAAAAAAACGATGCCAGGACAGAGCCTCACATCGTAAAAGTGTCGGTTTCTATCCACATCCCTACGCAAGTGTTAACTTACAGGTTCAAAGAGTAAAGGCATTACGTGCCCAGTCTCAGCTGACATCATCAGCTCCCCTTGTGGTCGTTACATCTCATTTTTATTGAACACACTCATTGTACGCAACCACCTTTGCGATTACAACCTTTTCCTCAATTATTTTTTTTGAAACTTTTACGCTTTCTATGCGTAAATATTAAAAAGGGAGGAACAATTATGGAGAATCAAAAAGTTTTATCTGCGTTTAGTTATCTCAGTATTTTTATTGCACCATTTGTCGTTCCATTAATCGTTTACTTTGTTTCAAAAGATAGTGAAGTCAAAAGACATTCCATTCGGGCACTTATTTCTCACTTAATTCCGTTAGTCTTGGGTATCATTTTCTTTTCTATCTTTATATTTTCTACAATGTCATTGAACACGTTTGATCCTTCTTCAAATGGGAATACATTTATTATCATTTGGTTTGCTTCATTTGCAATTTATTTACTCGTATCATTAGGTATTGTTATTTGGAATATTGTGCAAGCTGTACGAGTTATACGTTAAAATTTAGTACGAAGGAGATGTCATATTCATGAAAGTATCCAAAGTAGTGAAAACCGCTATAAAATTTGCACCTATTGTCATTCCTATTGTCAAAAAAGTAGTTGCTGCAAAAAAAGGGACAACACCCTACGTATCAACACGTAGAAAATAAGCGCAATGACTTCTTTTAATTGTTTGAGTGACTGGCACACAAAACCCACTTACACCATAGAGTGCAAGTGGGTTTTTATTTAGAATTGTTTGGGTGACTGGCACTACTTTACTTCAAAGTGCGTTGTACTATGCCCACTTAACGTTTTTTCAACATGTAAAACAGCTGGCATTGCGGCTTTTAACTCGGCGACATGTGAAATAACACCAATCATTCTTCCTGAATCTTGTAAATCAATTAACGTATCAATTGCTTTATTTAACGCTTCCTCATCTAAAGAGCCAAAGCCCTCGTCGATAAACATCGTTTCAATTTGAATATTCCCTTGGAAGCTTTGAATAACATCTGCCATACCTAATGCAAGACTTAATGACGCATTAAACTTCTCCCCACCAGATAATGTTTTTACATCTCTTAATTGGTCCGTATAAGCATCATACACATCTAACCCTAACCCACTTTGCTTGGCATGCTTCTCCAAGCGATCAGAGCGCCGCAATTCAAACTGTCCATTTGATAAATGGAATAAACGAAGATTGGCTGCTGCTGTAATCTTATCTAAATAATTGATTTGAATGTAACGCTCAAATGACAGTTTTTTTGGATTTTGCCCATTCAACACGGTGTAAAGTTCTTTTACACGACCTGCTTCTTTTTCGAGTATCCGTATTTCCCTCGCTGTTTCATCAACTTTAACAATAAAGTCAGCACATGCAGTTGCATAATTTTTCGTCTGTTGTAATATTTTAAATGCCTCTTCAGATGTAGCTCGCAGCATCTCAAGCTTGTCTTCTAATATCGTTAAATTTTGCTTCTCTTTTCCTTCAAGATGTTGTGCTCCATCTAAGATTTGTTGCTGTAAAGAATGCTGTTGTAAAGCGTAATCACGGCACGCTTTACGTAATTCCTCGATTTGTACAATACTTCGCTTTGCCGCCGCATATGCTTCATATGTTGTAAAACCAACATTGTTCATGTTTGTGACAAATTGTTCTCGTTTTTCATTCAGTTTGTTTTGCAATTCCTCATATGCTTTTTTCGCCAGTTCTTCTGCTATAGCTGCCTTATGTGACGCTTCTTTTGTTGCTTGTAGATTATGCTGACTTGCATTCCATGCTGCTTGTAATGCATTCTTTTGCGATTTTATATCTTCCATTGTTTGCTTTAATTGTTGCAATGACTTTACATGTTCAGGAATGTATTTTTGTTGTTCTTCCACAATTGCTTGCTGTTTAATTAATTCTTTCGACTGCTCAGCAAAATAGTGCTCTAACTGGACTTGTTTGTGTTGCAATTGTTCATTTCTTGCCAGTTGCTCTTTTAGCTTAGTCCGTGCGATAGATAGTTGATCGTTAACGATTTTTAAGACAGTAACTTGTTGCTCAATGAATTGTAATGAAGTTGTAAGTTCTACTCGATCAGCTAGTGATATATGGCTAGCTTCTACCTGTTCAGCCACCTCTTGAAGCAATTGTTTTGTTGTTTTGACTGTCGCTTCTTTTTCATAATAATTTCTCTCATTTGCATGAGCTGTCGCGCGGATTGTTTCCAGCTCCACTTCATCCACGACCGCTAGTGGCTCACTATGTGTTAAGTGGTGTGTTGTACTGCCACAAACTGGACAAGCATCGCCATCCTTTAACTTGGCTGCTAAAATACTTGCCTGACTGGTAATCCATTGTTGTTCCTTAGTCTGTAGTGCTTTGTTACTTTCTTGAAAGAGCTGTTGCGCCCTTTGAAGTGCTTGCTCAGCTAGCTCACTCGCTTGCTCATATTTTTCCAATTGAGCTAATAATGTCACTTGTTCTTTAAGCTTAGGAAGTTGTTCTAAATAACCTGCATAGGGCTCCATTTGTTTTTCATATTGCTCAATGGTAGTTGTTAACTCTTGAAGTTGGGTTTGCTCTTTTTCTAAAATGTTTAGATTATCTGCTACTGCACGTTTAGCATTTTCAACAAGTTGTTGCGTTATTTCTAGTTGTTGCTGATTATGCTCAAATGCCTCAAACTTCGGTAACAGCGCTAATAGCTGCATTTCTTGTTGCAATATTTGCTGACGCGCTGGTTCTTTCGCTTCTTCCTCTGAAAATAATTGCTGGGCTATTGCTAGTTGTGCCAAAGCGTTTTGATGATTTATTGTAGCTTGCTGATAAAGTTGTTCCTTATGATTTTGCTCTGTCCGTAATTCTACACACTGTTGTTCAAAAGTAAGAAGACGCTCCGCTTGTTCAGCTAATTGTATTTCCTGTTCCTTGGCTGTATATAAATGTTGTTGTTGTAACAGCATTTGCAAACGGGCTTGTCGTTGCTCCTGTTGCTCGAACTGCTCGTTCAGAGCTTTTGCCATACTGTAATATTCTTGTTCTTTTTGATGATGCGCATAGGCTTCTTCATAGCGTAACTGTTCCGTTTGGATACTAGCATTATAAAAGAATTGCTCTTCTTCAAGGGCATTTTTTAGTTGGTGCATATTATCCGTATTATTGCTAATACAAGTAAATAATGTTGATGACCGCTGTGGTAATGCACCTGCAATTTGTCCAAGTAAATGTTCTTTCAATTGCTGGGCACGCTCGACATCCTTTTCGGCTTCTTTCCTTTTGATATCTAGTTTTTTAGTCATTGCGCTAAAACGATCTGTTTTAAAAATTTTACGTAAAATGACTTCTTTATTGGAGGAATCAGAAGTTAATAATTTGCGAAATTCCCCTTGGGGCAACATCACAATTTGACTAAACTGATCTTTTGTTAGCCCTATAATTTCAAGCAGTTTTTTATCTACTTCATTTGTTTGCTGCTTCTCCACTATACTAAAGTCAAATTTACCATCTTTTATTTCTGCTAATTCAACTTTTCTTCCTGTGACACTTTTATTTTTTGCTTTAATATGACCCGGCTGGCGTAAAATGTGATACACTTTACCGCGCATTTCAAAAACCAATTCTACTGCGGTGTAAACATCATCCGCAGCAAAGCCGCTCCGAAGCATAGCTGTATCCTGACGATCTTCACCGCTTCCTGCACCATACAGCGCATAACAAATCGCATCAAAAATCGTCGTTTTCCCAGCGCCTGTTTTGCCTGAAATAGCAAATAAACGGTACTCTCCAAGCTGTTGGAAGTCAATCACTTCTGTATGTTTATATGGACCGAAAGCAGTAATCGTTAACTTGAGTGGTTTCATCGAACTGCCTCCCGTTCCTCATCTAATAATTCTTGTAGCATTTCTAAAAACAAGCGCTCGGTTTCTGGATCAGGTTGATCGCCCAAAACGTCTGCATAAAATCCACGAAACAAGTCAATATCCTCTACTTTTTCCGTTTCAACAGCTTGTATTTCTTGGGCTACTTGTATTCGTGATGCTTTACGTTCAATATGCATTGCATGTGGAAAAACGGTACGGATTCGCTCCATCGGTGAGGCTACAGGTGTCGTGTCTGTTAAACGCACAAAGACATAATCATCACATGGTGGTAGTTTTAATAAATCATCCATGAAGCCTTCTACCACTCGTAGATCACGTCTTGGCACAAGCTTGCGTTTGTTCACCTCTACATGTCCATTAGCATCTAGCTCTACAATTAAAAAGCCTTTCTCATGTAAATGTTCCGACAACGAATATTTCAACGGTGAACCTGCATAGCGAATTGTGTTATTCAGTACAAAGTGGGCTTTATGCAAATGGCCGAGTGCCGTATAGTTGAAATGTTCAAATAAGGCAGCGTCCACGCAATCTGACCCACCGATGGATAGCGGTCGTTCCGAATCACTTGTATTTTCTTCTTCAAAGCCATATTTCGTCACAAAAGCATGTCCAATAAAAATATGACGCTTTGTTGTATCCATCGTTTGCTTAATATGGGCGATGATTTTTTGCATTGCATCTTGATGTGACTGAATCGTATCATCTTCTAAAATCGTGCGTACGGAGGCTGGTTCTGCATATGGCACTAGGTGAAAATGCACCTCACCGAATTCATCTGTTAGGACGATTGGTGAATGTTCTTTTGTGAATTGCCCTACGATATGTAACCCACTATCCCGCATTAAACGACTACCAAAATTTAATCGTCCTGCACTGTCATGATTTCCGGCAACTGCTAACACCGGAATTTTCTTTTCAAGTACAATTTCTGCGAAAACATCGTTTAATAAGTTAACGGCCTCTACAGGTGGCATTGAACGATCATATAAATCGCCTGCTACAATAATTGCATCGGGTTGTTCTTCTTCAATCGCTTGCAAAAATTGCTGTAAAATATAACGCTGATCCTCGGTCATATAGATACCTTGTACAAGTTTTCCTAAATGCCAATCGGCTGTATGGAATATTTTCATTGTCTATGCACCTCCTGTTTTTCTTTTCTTTTATTTTATCATGCCTACAACTATATTCTTGTTTTAATAGACCATCTTTTATTTGGTAATTGTTTGGGTGACTGGCACTCGTTATATTCAGAATTGTTTCGGTGACTGGCACTCGTTATATTCAGAATTGTTTCGGTGCCAGACACTTGTTAAATTCAGAATTGTTTCGGTGCCAGACACTTGTTAAATTCAGAATTATTTCGGTGCCAGACACTTGTTAAATTCAGAATTGTTTCGGTGCCAGACACTCAAACAGAGACACTCAAACAGAGGTACTCAAACAGCGGCACTAAAAAAGTATGCTAAGTTGTTTAAATTGCTCCCAATAGGTGGCAATTTATGTACTTAGCATACTTTTGTTCTTGGTGTTTTTCCACTTAGATTCTTAGTGGCTGTAAGGACTGATTGGCTCTGACCTTTTCTATAAAAGTAGCATAGCCAATAAAACCTTGAATGCTTCTGACGGTTGCGACTTTCTCTTGTTGTTCCGCTACAGATTTTTCGTTGGACTCTGCTTGTTTCTCCATTATTTCCTGAAATGTCATGGGGTTCGGCTTAGGCAACTCTGTAGTAGAAATAGCTAAGCCATCACTACCGCTATACGATTTTAAAAAGGCATTTGCCATTTGTCGATATCCTTCAAAATTAGGATGGACATCTGCTATATTTGGCAAGTAGTGAGTAGCTTGCAATCCAAAAGTATCGTAGACATTAACATAAGTCATCCCTGCCTGTTCAGCTTGTTGTTTTAGAATCGTATTTAACTTTAAGAGCTGTGCATTCGTTCCCTCTTTTTGAGTAGCATGTACATTGGGGTAGGCAAAATAATAGCCCATGACATAGACTTTCGCATTGGGTGCGCGTAATTTCAGCTCAGCTAATAAATCCGTCAGATTTTTTCGTGCAATATTTAACGCAAAATCTACTTGAAGCTGTGAAAATGTTAACGTACCAGCTGATGGGTTAACCTGCACAAGACGTAGTAAATCATTGGCACCTGCGGAAATAGTAATCAGCGTTGCATTGGCTAGTAGCGCGCTTGCTTCTTCAGACTGAACACGCTCTAAAACATCTGCCGTTGTAAAACCAGGAAAAGCGAGCTGCTTTGTATAGTGATTCAATTGCCCAATCATTCCTAGCCGCATCGCAACCAAATCGCTATAGCCTGCATCAATTTCCTGATACGGTGTTTGACCAGCCGCCAAGGAATCCCCAAGTGCTACATAATTTTCACCACGTGCAAAGGCAGATGAAACACCAAGTGTTAACGAAAGTACAGTTATACTTACTAGGCTTATTAGTCGTTTCATCTGCTCACCTCACAATCAATGTCGTTAGTCTATTAAAAAGCCCAGCTACCTTTACGGAAAATTGGCTCCACAGTACCATCTGGTAAAATACCGTCAATATCCATGTCGCCACTACCAATCATAAAGTCCTCATGTGTTACGGAAATATTGGCACCTAATGCTTCAAGTTGACCATTTTCTAAATCTCTTCCACCTTCTAAACAAGTTGGATACGCTTCACCAATCGCTAAATGGTTGGATGCATTTTCATCAAATAATGTATTAAAATATAAGATCTCTGAAGCTGAAATTGGGGATTCATGTGGGACAAGTGCAACTTCTCCTAAATAACAAGATCCTTCATCGACAGCGATTAACTCTTGCAATAAATCATGCCCAACTTGCGCTTGTGCATCAATAATTTTTCCTTCTTCAAAGGTAAGCTTAAAGCCATCAATAATATTGCCTTGGTATACTAATGGCTTGGTATTACTTACATACCCCTCGACACCTTGTTTCATTGGTAAGGTATACACTTCTTCCGTCGGCATATTAGCGATAAATACTGTACCTTCAGGTGTTTTGCTACCACCCGTTAACCATTTATGCTGTGGTGCTAATGCAATCGTTAAGTCAGTGCCTGGTGCAGTATAATGTAGTTTTGCATATTTTTTATTGTTTAATAATGCAGCTCGTGATTCTAAGTTTGCAACATGTGTACGCCAGTTTTCAACTGCATTGCCTTCACCAATATGCACCGTTTTAAAGATTGCTTCCCATAGCGCTGGTACTTGTTTTTCCACTGCTAAATTCGGGAATACTTTTCCTGCCCATTTGGCTGATGGTACAGCTACAATCGACCAAGCAATTAAATCCTTCATCACCGCATTACGATAGTTTTTCAATGCAGCGCCTGATACTTTTTGGTGTGTGGCTAATCGCTCAGCTGGAATACCCGTTAATTTATCTGGATCTGCAGCATCAATCCATAATAATGCCCCTTTGCGTTCGATTAACTCATCACGCATTTTAACAACCCATTCTGGGAAACGATTAAATTCTTCATCAGACGCATGCTCGAAATAAGCGCGATCCATTTCATCATCTGAAAAATTCACATGAACTCGACCAGCTCCAGCCTTGTATGCCTCTTTCACTACTAAACGCGCAAAGTCTATTGCTTCCACCGATGTATTGACTAATAAATATTGCCCTGGTTGAATATTGACACCAACCTTCACCGCAAGCTCAGCATATGCTTGTAATTTTTCTTCAAATGTCATATTATTTCCCTCGCTTTTGTCCAATTGTTTTTGAATTACCTTCTACTAGCTTGCCATCGTGCCATATTTTTTGCACAGGTTTGCCAGGAACTTCACGCGTCCACTTTTTATAAGTTTTTTCATCGTTGTATGATAACAACGTAAGGACTTCACCATCTGCTCCCGCTCGACCAGTACGGCCTGAACGATGCAAATACTGTTCAATTGTACGTGGTACATCGACATGAATAACATGTGTTAAACCGGCAATATCTAAACCACGTGCGGCAATATCCGTGGCGATTAAAATACGCGCTTCTCCTTTACGAAATGCATCTAATGCTTTTTTACGTTCTTCTTTTTTCATATCAGAATGTAAAGTGACAATTGGCGCTGAACGATATTGTAACTTCGTTTCTTTCATTAATAATTGATCGATATTATTGACGAAAGCAAGCGCACGTAATCCTTCTGTATGCGCCATTCTACGTAATAAGTCCGTTTTATCACGCTCTTCTACTTTCACAAATGAATGGACAACTTTGCCAACCTTCACCATATCTTCAGGTTTAATTTTGAAACGTAAAGGTTCAAACATCATACGGCTAGCGACCAATTCAATTTCCTCCGTAATTGTTGCAGAAACTACAACTACTTGGCGTCCGTAAGCCGCACCTTCGATAAATGACTTTACAACAACGCGATACTCGCGGCTCAATAGCTGATCGCATTCATCTAAAATAACGGTTTCAATTTCTTTTAACTTCAATTTCCCTGAACGCACTAATTCATTTAGACGACCTGGTGTACCAACTACGATTGTCGGTTTTTTCTTTAACTTCTCGATTTGTCTTGCAGAGTTTGCTCCGCCAATTAGTTGTTGTACTGTAATATCAGTACCTGCAATCCATTCCCGGATGACCTCGACGATTTGCATTGCTAATTCTTGAGACGGCGCAACAATCAGTCCTTGTGTTTGCTTTTTCGCCCCATTTACTTTATTTAGTAATGGCAACACATAAGCCAATGTTTTACCTGAGCCTGTCGGGGATTCTGCTACAATATCTTTGCCTTCAAGCATTGCTGGAATCATTTCTTCTTGAATTTTCATCGGTTCTTCAAAGTTCCATTTTGCTTGTAATTCTTCTTTTAATAAATTAATTACTGACATGTTAATTCCCACCTTATTATCCTGCTTGACACTAGTTTAACACACTAACTGTGCACAAGCATTTTCCTGCTAAATAGATTGTTCGCGTTATTTTCATGTAGGCCTGTATGGAAAAGGCTCACCCTTTTTCAACAGGTGAGCCACATGTTATTCCACTAATTCATAACCACATGCTACAATAGCACATTCCGCTAAAACGATTAATGAATCTATATATTTATCACTTAATTTTAAATCTCGATTGACGATAGATAACTCTGTACATCCTAGCACGATACGATCACAATTTAAAGCCAACATTGCCTCTTCGATAGGCAGCCAATCTTCTTTCCTTACATCTTTGCCAGCTTTCACATAATCGTAAATGATTGACATCACTTTTTCTTTCATATGATTATCTGGTATAACTGGTGTAATGCCATATTCCTCTAAAGCGCTTTGATACATACCTGAAGTTAACGTACCGGTTGTCGCTAAAATACCAACGCGCTTTGCCCCTAAATCATGCGCACGTTTCGCTGTTTCACGAATCATATGTAACACAGGAACTGGAGAGCCTTGCGCTAATTCATCGTAAAAGGTATGCGCTGTATTACACGGAATAGCAATTAAATTCGCTCCGACCGAAGCTAGTTTTTTCGCATCCTCCACTAATACTGGAACAGGGTTTTCCTTTGTATTATCCAAAATAAAGGCCGTTCGATCAGGAATATTTGTATCATTGTCAATAATAGTATGGACATGCTCCTGATCTTTTGTTGCCTTTGTACGTCTTACAATCATTTCGCCAATAAACATTGTTGCCAGTGGACCAACGCCACCAATTATACCTAGAGTTTGTTTTTTCATGAGTTAGACAGACCTTTGTTGTTAAAATATTTCTTATATTTGCGATAAAAGCTTAAGTTTTCAAGCGTTACATTTAACCAACGTTTCGCATTCATATCTTTATAATTAAAAATAGAATCTGTTGCTAAACCTTGGCGAATTAAACTTTTAGCTTCAATCACAAGCTTTTCATTTAATACGTATTTAAATAATACACCATTTGGCACAATCGTCCAGAGGTGCTTGTTCTGCACATATGTAAGCTGTTGTTTACTCCCTCGAATAAAATCATCCGCTACATACTGCATTAAATTATAGCCGCTTGCCGTCACATAATAATTCGAAAGTTCATTATGTAATTCTATACTTAGCAATTTGTACAACCCATCACGTTCATCAAATTTCATATCGAATGTAGCAAAGCCTTGAAATTTTACCGCCTCTAGAAATGTTTTCACACATTCCATTAGTTCTTTGTCGTAAGTCGTTATAATGGCGACATAACGCCCAATACCATCTGGTGAATGCTCTTCTAAAATTGGGTTCCCTACAGATAGTAGCTTGACTTTGTGATCTTGTCCAACATAAGCATTCACAACACGCATATTAGCATCTTCGCCTGGAATATATTGCTGAACCATTAAGTCATCGCGATATGCTGACTCCTTATAGATTGCTTGGAAAATAGCATCTTTTTCTTCTTCATTTTGTGCAATATATACCTTTTTCTTACCAGGGAAAATACAACTTGCGTACTTCGTCATATTCATCGGCTTAATGACAACTGGATAGTCAAGTGTCTTCAATTCCTCGTAATCATTGACCGTACATACATGCATATCAGGATAATGGAACCCATACTGCTCACATAGCTGATACATGCTTTCTCGGGTTAATAATTGATTGGCAAGCGGTGCATCGACATAGGGAATTACATAATCATCACATAGCTCCGCTTTATGCTGCACAATTTTCTTGACGTAAAACTCATCACAGGCTAAAAGCAATAACTTCTTTTCGGAAAATTCTTCAGCAATGGCTTGTAAAGCAACAACAAAGCGCTCTTCAATATGTAATCTTGGTACTTCACGGAAAGTTAATAAATCACTTTGGTGAATTCTTTCCATATTCGTATGATTTAATGCAAGTGGTTTAACGCCATAGGACTCGTAAAATGCTCGTGCCATGCCGTAAGCATTCATTTCATCGCCCAATAAAACTGGTAAAAAAGTGTGCTCAATGGCCATTCTACTCAACTCACTTTAGCTTTTTTATTTATTAGTGTAACATACTTTCGTGCAATCCAAGCTGCGCTCTGTAGTACTTCTCCATACATTATTTATGAACCGCTACCGCTTGCATATTTAGCTCCTGATAGCTCTTGAAAAATTCATCTACATTGTATGAAACATTGCCCTGCAATGGATCCATTACGACAACTTGCTTATTTGAATAACCGGTTAATACGACAGCATGTAAATTTATGTATGCATCACGTTTCAGCGTTTCTCCTTCATAAATCCATCCTTTACTGCCAGTTGTTTTAGGTGTCGATAAATCTAGTGTTACCCATACAACAACCGGTACCCCCTCCTCTACAAGCTCTAAAATATCACTTTGTGATGCCCCGCTCATATTCGTTACCCGCAAGTTGGATTGCTTATCTGCAATCACCGCTTCTGCCGCTTTTACAATTGGCGCAGCAAAGACATACATACCATTGGCCTTATCACGCGGATTTCCTGCGTAGGCAACAGCTGGATTCGGCCCATATCGCTGACCACCTGCTGTATAAATATTCTGTTTAGGCAAATAGCTATCCGCCATTTCAAGCTTTGTCACATCCATACCATAATAATTTAAAACTGCTGTTAGTGAGGTAATTTCACAACCTTGGGGAAGTTCTGGCTTTTGCATAATGACTGGAACTGCTAGCTCCTGTTCTGCTCTAGATGAATGTGCTGGCAATCGGTAATAGGGCTTGGTCACGTCATACGTGAATTTTTCGATTGTCGTATAGCCATCATTGTCACCTACGTTATTAAGCGTTGTTGCAGTAATCGTATATTCCCTACCTTCTACAAGATTTGTAAAAGTAGCTTCTCCCTCATCAGAGCCCATCGCTTCTTCGATTTTCTTACCAGACTCCACATCTGTCAGTTTTATATATAAATTAGGAATCGGTGCACCACTATTAAATTCTACCGTCAAAACTGTTAATTCATTTTTAGGTCGACTCTGCTTTGTAAATTGATTACAACCAGAAAGTAGCATGATAATCATAATCCCTACTATTAAAAGACGTTTATAATCCCTCCACAAGACAAATTCCGCTCCTATCTTTCGAAGAATTAGGCAATCTTCTATACTATTTTTACTATTTGTCGTAGTCTCATTATACGCTAATTTAGTAGGTGTTCATATTTTATCCTGCTACTTTTCAATGATTAGACAAAACTAGTGCACTTACTGCTACTTTAAGTAGTTGCTATTTTAGGTCGTAGTGTATGTTTTAACACCTTTCCCGATGCATTGCGCGGTAGCTGCGCTAAAAATTCAATGTCAAAAGGTACTTTATATTTGGCAAGCTGTGTTTGACAATACGCTAAAATCGTAGCCTCCTCTAACACCTTTCCTTCCTTTAATACAACAAAGGCTTTTGGTACTTCCCCGTATACTTCATGTGGTAAACCGACAACTGCTGCTTCTAAAATTTCTGGCAGTTGATATAAAACTTCTTCAATTTCAATTGGATAAATATTTTCCCCACCACGAATAATCATATCTTTTTTGCGATCCACTATATATAGGTAACCTTCTTCATCGAACCTTCCTAAATCACCTGAATAGAGCCAGCCATCTCGAATTGTTCGAGCCGTTTCTTGCTCATTGCGTAAATACCCTTTCATAACCTGTGGCCCTCTCACGCAAATTTCACCAACCTCGCCTGCTGGTACAGTTTCTCCCAAACTATCAACTACACGAACTTCTGTCTGTGCTAACGGTTTGCCGACTGAACCGATTTTCGTCAATGCATCAGCGTCTAACAATGATGTAGCAGCTGGTGAATTTTCAGTTTGTCCATATAAATTTTGCACGTTTACATTCGGTAATGCCTCTTTCACTTGCTTGACAAGTTCATATGGCATCGGAGCCGCCCCATAACATAATAGACGTAAATCGTTAAAACTATGATTCTTAAATGCTGGTGTATTTAATAGGATTGTATACATGGAAGGGACACCAAAGAATATTGTCGCCTGCGTTTTAGCAAGTTGCTCTAATGTATTTATAGGTGAAAAACTTTCCTCTATCATTACGGTTCCACCTTTATAAAACATCGGCATCGCAAATACATGCAGTCCCGCACAATGAAACAATGGCGTACAAATAAACATCCTATCTTGAGCTGTCATATTCATCGATGCTGACCAAATAGCCGCCGTCGATGCAATATTTTGATGCGTTAGCATGACACCTTTCGCCTTGCCTGTCGTACCGGACGTATACATAACAACTGCCGTATCATTCGCATGTAATGGGATAATTGTTCTTTGAACCTGACAGTCTTCAATAACCTCTTTCATTTCCTTTAAGCCGATTATATGTTGAAATGGATAGCTAACATCCGCTAATATTTCGGCTATTCGCTCATCATAAATAAGCCCTTTTGCTTCAGAGTGTTTGACAATAAAGTCTACTTCCCGTGCTGCTAACTTCGTATTAATAGGCATTACAACAAAACCGGCTAACTGAATACCCATGTAAGCAATTAAAAATAAATCAGAATTAAGTGTATATAATGCAATGACATCGTCTTTTTCAAAGCCCTGTTGTTGCAAATACGCAGCAAATCTTTCTGTATGCTTATAAAACTCACTATACGTTACTTTTTGTTGTGCATAAATTGTCGCAATAGCATCTGGTTGCTGTGTAGCATAATGTTGTAAAATATCCGTCATAAACATCGTCATCATAAACCCCCTCATTATTTTTCGTTACTAATCTTGTCCATTCCCTTACAAGTAATAAAAGAAAATTATACTAACAAAATTCAGAAAATTTAGATTACATAAACTATTTTAACAAGCTAGTGACGTTGAAGCAATTTTCTACACATTCAAAATATGTAAAAGATGCCACAGAATATTCTTCGACGTATTATTTTTTCGTTTGTTTAGAACTAGATAGAAACAACAAGTGCTTTCATTGTTTTGAGAAAAACGTCTACTGAAATTAAATCAAAAAGGAATCTATTTGCAGTTGACTAGTAATGGAAGTTTTCACTAGTGGAATAGCGGCTATAACTAAAGCTATTGATTATATCGAAGCCAATTGCCAATACTGTGAAAAATTTCTTTTCTAGTTTATTTTAGAAATTCATAATATTTTAAAACGCTAAAATTGCGAACAATTTTAGCGTTTTAATTTTTAACAATCTTGTAGCCCATCAAGTAATTTTTGCATTTCATCAATTTGACAACATAGTGTTTGAATCATGCATTGAAGTATTGGTATTAACTCTTGGCATATGCAGAATCTTAAAACATTTTGGGCGAGTCGTACACCTGCTTGATGGTGAACAATCATATCTTGTAGATAATTTACATTGATGCTATTAGAAGTTGGTGGTGAGCATAATGCTTGGAACATTGTTTCAGCAATATCTTTAAATGTACACATATATTCATATAATTCATATTCTGAATTTTGGACAATACAGCATCTGTTTTGTATTGCTTCTAAACTATCTACTATTTCAGTATGCGTTTTGATCACTTCTAATGCGAAATTTTGAACGGGGATATTCGTTGTATATTGCAAAACATTTTCGGACATTTTAATAGCGGCTACTTGATGTGGAATAATTTGTTTGATGAAATTTTCGGATATGCTACATGTTATCGTGACATACGTCATCCCTTGCATCATCTTGTTGATTATTCTTTTGTTTTCCTCTAAATATGCCTGTGTTACATTACTAAGTGGAATTGGTTTGGTCATTAGACACACTCCTTTCAGAGTAATGTATGCCAAATAGGTTGTTGTGTGATAGACATTTGTACCACCAAAATCGGTAATAATGCCAACGATTATCTATATCTCTTTATATGTATGTAAACAATTTTGACAAATGCACTTTTTAGGTTCCTTAGAGATTGCCTTTATAATACCTTCCGGAAATTTTTCCGTCATACACCAGCATGTCTTTTGACCTTCTACTACGCCACAATGATTTTCTTTCCGACATATTGGGCAACGCTTTTCTTCATATTGCACTTCCAACACACTCCTTTCCATAATCATTGTACTGTACAAGAAAGGGAGTACGACATACATTTCTGTTCGCACTCCCTTTATTATCATTACTTGCGCATAGATTGATTTATTTCCGCCTTCACTTCTTCACTGTTTGTATCACTATATAGGGCAGTACCAAACCCACCGTTCTTTGCTAAAACCTCTTTTACTTCATTATAAGATAAACCCGCTTGTGCATTTTTACGTTTTACTTCACTAATATTTGTACTGGACACCGTAAGCTGTTCTTCATTTATATTATGCAAGGAAACCCATCCTTTCTATAATTCATCAGGCTGCATTTCAATCAGTTCGTCTCCCTCTCTCTTCACTCTTTTATTCAGTTCTTCAATTGGGATAATATCAACCGTTTGCATATCTTCATGCAAGTCAAAAATGCTAATTGTATCCGAATCAACCATATCTGGCTTGTCCTTACTTGATAAATTCATAAACTTTCTCTTCTCATGTGGCACATTTTCTTTGTCCATGTTTGCTCACTCCTTTTCCATTAATGTGTGTAAACATGCAAAGATTATGCGTTTTATATTGTGACTGTTTTATCTACACGATGATATTCGTAAATTTGGATGACCGGTGAATTTAGATAATAAAGAAACGTATAAAATAGAACAAATCACTGGATAACAACTAAGTAGTTATAAAAAAATTTAGACGTGCAACTACTACTGTAAATATTAATCAAAAATTAGGGGATCATTATTTTTCACATCTATACTAAGATGTTGAAGGGGAATCTAAATATACATAAGCATATTGCGATTACGCTAAAAAACTATAAGTTCAGTATATTTAGTCATTTTTTTATTTAAAAGTTCATTTATTTTATAATCAAGTTTGGTCTTATCAGCGTTACTTAATATAGGGGAAATGGTTAAGCTTTCAACACCTTCGAAAAGACTATTGTTGTTTTCCATATTTATTAACAAATCATACTCTTGATAAAATATATTCTTTTTGAAAGCGTAAAGGTTCAAAGAATATGTTTGTATATTTGTTCCGTATTTAAATGTTAGGTATTCTGAAATACTTTCTTGTTCAATTTCAGATTCAGTAATAATCGCTATCGATACAGATTGTATCTTTTTTATTCTAAGTTGGCTTATTGAAAGAAAATAGTAAAGCGCAAATATATCAATTTCTTTTATTTCAGGAAGAAAATTATACTGCTTAAAAAACTTTAATGCTGCTTCTTTTACAAGAGCATAAAAAGGATGATCTTTACAAATATTTATGTAACCGCTTAACCCATTTAATCTATTATTAGTTCCTAAACGTAAATCAATATAGTAGAGTTCAGTATATCTACTTAACCCTTCAACGAGTCTTATGTCCGAAGAGAAATTAAAATAAAAATTTTCAGATATATTATCTAAAAAATCAAAAATCATACTATAACGCAAATTAGTATCTTTTACAGAATATATTTCATCTATTGTTGCCTTTCTTTTGCGTATTAAATAATTATATAAATTCGTTGCATAATAAATAATCTCATATTGTTTAATGTTTTTGTTCATATAATTTGGAAAAAAAGATTGTAGCTTTTTCGTTATATTTATATAAAGAGAGTTTTCTTCAGTAGGGAAATTTTTATATTGTATATACTTTGAAAGTCGATTCCTAATATGCATAATCTCCATGGAAATTGACAATTTCCGTAGACCTTGTGGTGTCAAGTTGAAATTATTCTCAACACAAATTTCATCAATTTTCTTCACAAAGAGTTCCTTGTCAAAAAATCTTATTTCTGATAAAGAACGAGATAGATAAAAATCATAAAATTGTTGCATCAAATTTCTAATATTTTTCTCATCACCTTGAATCGTTAGCACAGGGGTAGTAACTAATGTCAATTTATATTCTTGAAGCCATTCTTTAATTACTTTAAATTTACGGTATACTGTGGATTTGCTCATATTTAGAATAGTTGTTAGTTCATTGACGGAGTATATATTTTTTTCAAAAAGTAACATGATTATTTTAAAAAACACATTGTCTTTATAAAGAATTTTCAACGCATCTTCTATTAGTGAAGGAGAAATTATATCTAAATGGGCTTCCCCAGATTTTATAAAAAAATTTGTGTTACTTAATACCTCCATTAAAAAATGGAGTTCTTTTTCTATAGTTGATCGTCCAACTTGTAAATGTTCTGCCAATTCATCAATCTTTGCTTTTCCACTTTTACAATAAAGATAAATCAGTATTTTTTCTGGTCGATCTAAAAACCTTTCCATAGTCCATCAGCTCCTTTTTTATTTTATCAATAAACTAAAATTTAAAATTAAAACACTCCGATACTAAAAGTTTCTTAAAAAATATAAAGACAAAGCCATTAGCGACTTTGCCTTTATATCGAGGGTATAGATAGTAGTTTATTGCAATATTAAAGTAATTTTATTGTAATTTTCTGAAGATGAATTTTTGTTGCATGTACTGCCTAATTAATCTTAATCCTCATCCTCTAATAATAGTTCCCACTCAATATCTAACACAATCTCTTTTGCGTCCTCCTCCGATAAATCTCCTAGTAACGCATCTGCTAGTTCTGCTTCTGCCTCTTCCTCTAGCAAATCAACAACTAGTTCTGCTTCCTCCTCCGATAAATCTCCTAGTAACGCATCCTCTAACGCAGCTTCTGCCTCTAGCAAATCAGCAACTAGTTCTGCTTCCTCCTCCGATAAATCTCCTAGTAACGCATCCTCTAACGCAGCTTCTGCCTCTAGCAAATCAACAACTAGTTCTGCTTCCTCCTCCGATAAATCTCCTAGTAACACATCTACTAGTTCTAAGTCATCCTCTGTTACTTCTGGTGTTGTTGTTACTTCTGGTGCTGTTGTTACTTTTGGTGTTGTTGTTACTTCTGGTGTTGTTGTTACTTCTGGTGCTGTTGTTACTTTTGGTGTTGTTGTTACTTCTGGTGCTGTTGTTACTTCTGGTACTGTTGTTACTTCTGGTACTGTTGTTACTTCTGGTGCTGTTGTCACTTCTGGTGTTGTTGTTACTTCTGGTGCTGTTGTCACTTCTGGTGCTGTTGTTACTTTTGGTGTTGTTGTTACTTCTGGTGCTGTTGTTACTTTTGGTGTTGTTGTTACTTCTTGTGTTGTCGTTACTTTTGGTGCTGTTGTTACTTCTGGTACTGTTGTTACTTCTGGTACTGTTGTTACTTCTGGTGCTGTTGTTACTTTTGGTGTTGTTGTTACTTCTGGTACTGTTGTTACTTCTGGTGCTGTTGTTACTTTTGGTGTTGTTGTTACTTCTCGTGCTATCGGTGTTGCTGGTTCATCTTTAATAAAAAAGACTTCGTTTTCGCCAATATTACTTGCTTCAAGAGCTGCCAGCAGTTTAGTAATATCAAATGTTTCTCCATATCTATTTACTACCCACTCGACAAATTTATTGTTCTTACTTAGAGCTTTCAGCTTCTCTTCAACACTGTTTTCTGAAAGAACCAAGAATGTAATTAACAGCTTAGTCTTCTCCGAATCTCCATAAATTTTTACCGTATGGTAATTCAACTCAATAGGAGTAACAGCACCCTCCTTAAGCACATCAAATTTCCCGACTGGTTGTAATTTTTTATGAGCATCTGCTCTTTGACGTTCGGCATCTGGTAAATCTGTTAAATCATAGATGATATATGTCCCCGTTACTCCTACTGTCATCTCATCAGTCGCTAGTACTCTTGTATAAAATGCACCGCTTGGTTCATGAACTAAACGATAAGTTCTGTTCTTCCATTGATGATTAGTTACTTCTTCACCGTCTACCAACATTTTAATGTCAATGGATTTAGGAGAGGCTTCAGTGGCAATTGGAGCTACTATTGCTGGTGTTACTACTACTGCTGCTGCTGCAAAAATTGCTGGTGTTTTATATCTTTTTTTCTTTCTTTTCATCTCTACATGTATCCTTTCCTTATTTTCATTGTATTTCTGATAGAAAGAATATAATAAAATTTTCAGATCACGTAAGACCTTCTTTTTTTATTTTTATTTTTTTTTTGAGACAATTAAATAAAAGTTAAACAGATTTTTTATATTAAATATTACAAAAAAAGGTTTATATTAATTTACAATTACACTTTTTAAATACAATTACTTATAACTATTTTTTTAAGATTAAAATCTATTGATATAAAAATCATATTTTTTAATTTGAATTTTTTTTTTGATAAAATGTGAAAACATATTTAAGATTGAGCATTTACATGTGAAAAAAATAAAAATAAATTTGCTTTATTCGTGGAATGTAGCCGCAAAAGTAATTAAAAAACGTGGATTGGTATAAGAAAATTTGGATTGTCATTACCATTGGAGAAGTAAGAAGGAGGATTTGGTCCAATACATAAACTGGACTTTAAAAAGTCCAGTTGCTATAGGTTAAATAATAGCTAATACAAGTTATTCAAACATATAGGATAAACTCACATCACTTTGCTTTTTATACATTATAAAGGCTCAAGCGCTTCCCTCTTTCTATAATTCAACAGGCTGCATTTCACTCAGCTCATCTCCCTTTTCACCTTTTTATTGAGCTCTTCACCGTTTGCATATCTTCATGCAAGTCAAAAATGCTGATTATATCTGAATCAACCATATCTGTGTAAACATCTAATGATTATGTGTTCTACATTGTGACTGTTTTATCTACACGATGATATTCGGAAATTTGAATGACCCGAACATCCCTTGTATGCAATTCATGATAAATCCCTCTGCTATCCGTAAAGGTAATATATTGATCGCGCTCACTTTCAACCAATTGTTGCGCTTTTTCCTGTGACTCTATATGGATAAATCGTCTTACATAATGCAGCTCATCAAAGAAATAGGTTATTTTAAATTCTTTCATTATAAACAACTCCTTCATTCATGCACTTATCATATCCAATCTTGAATTCGTCATCCTCTGTCAGCTTTTACTGACAAGTTTGAATACCTTCAAAAGTATAAGATTGGAGACTTAAGCAATACTAAAAATTATCGTAATACATTTATACGGAGGTAATAACATTGACTGTAACAAAAAATGCATTATCTATTTTTGCTCTTGGTGGCATCAATGAAATCGGTAAAAATATGTATGTTATACAATACGCTGACGATTTGTTAATTGTCGATTGCGGTGCGAAGTTTCCGGATGAAAGCCTACTTGGTATTGATCTAATCATTCCAGATATCACTTATTTACAGGAGCATAAAGAAAAAATAAAAGGATTG
Organism: Lysinibacillus sp. FSL M8-0337; assembly: GCF_038593855.1. Lineage (NCBI taxonomy): Bacteria > Bacillati > Bacillota > Bacilli > Caryophanales > Bacillaceae > Lysinibacillus > Lysinibacillus sp. FSL M8-0337. The sequence continues at coordinate 3,939,507 of NZ_CP151996.1, forward strand.
ATTGTTACTCATGGACACGAAGATCATATAGGTGGCATTCCATACCTCTTAAAAAAAATAAATGTTCCTATTTATGGTACTCGTTTTACATTAGGCTTAATCGAACTAAAACTAAAGGAACATAAACTTTTAAGAGAGACAGAATTAATTGAGATTGGCTCTGATTCAGCTTTACATTTCGGTCAAATTGACGTTAGTTTTTTCAGAACAAATCATAGTATACCTGACTGTCTAGGAATCGTTTTTCAAACACCCGAAGGAAATGTTGTACACACGGGCGATTTCAAGTTTGATTTAACACCTGTAAATAATCAATTTGCTGATATTCATAAGATGGCTGAGGTTGGTACACAAGGTGTATTAGTATTAATTTCTGAAAGTACCAACGCTGAACGACCGGGCTTAACACCGTCAGAAAAACTGGTAGGTCATCATATTGAAGAAGCCTTTCTACATGCTGAACGCAAAGTTATTATTTCTACCTTTGCTTCCAATGTGAATCGTATTCAGCAAATTGTAGATGCCACAATCGTAACGAATCGTAAACTAGCACTATTAGGTCGCAGCATGGTAAATGTTGTAGATGTCGCTTTAGAGCGAGGATATTTAACAATACCGGAAGATTTGTTAATAGATGCCCGTGAAGTAAAGTACCTCCCACCAGAAGATGTCGTTGTTTTATGTACAGGTAGTCAAGGGGAACCATTAGCAGCTCTTGCCCGCTTAGCTAGTGGCAACCATCGAGAAGTGAAGATTTTACCAGATGATACCGTTATTTTAGCCGCCTCTCCAATACCAGGAAATGAAAAAGGTGTTTCTCGAATTGTCGATAATTTATTTCAGCTTGGGGCTAAGGTGATTTATGGTTCATCCAGTAACACTGGCATGCATGTTTCTGGACATGGTTATCAAGAAGATTTAAAACTAATGCTGACACTAATGAAACCGAAGTTTTTTATTCCGATTCATGGTGAATTTCGCATGTTACACCAACACCGTTTGTTAGCAGAATCTGTTGGTGTTAAAAGAGGACATACCTTTATTATTAAAAACGGAGACGTTGTCGATATTGAAAATGCTAAAGCGAGGCAAACGCGAAAAATTCCATCTGGCGATACGTATGTAGATGGTATTGGCATTGGAGAAGTTGAAGGCATCGTATTACGTGACCGTAAACAACTATCAGAGGATGGAATGCTCGTTATCGTGTTAACGCTTAGTAAGGCAGATGGGTCGATTATTTTAGAACCTGATACCATTTCACGGGGATTTGTTTATGCTAAAGAATCAGAGGATCTTCTTCTTAAAGTAAATGTTCTTGTAAAAGCAACCATTGGTGAACTACAAGAGGAAAGCAAGCAGCAACTGTTTGTTTTAAAACGGGAAATAAAAAAGGCTGTCGGCCAGTATCTTTTTTCACAGACGAAACGTAAACCAATGATTTTACCTATTATTATTGAAATTTAACTATTTAAAAGTCGGTGTAAGCTTCACTTCTTTAGTGATTACACCGACTTTCTATTTTATTTGCCTATTAGGATGTATTGTTCAACCGAAATAGCTCTCCAGTAAAAATTTTATGCAGTGTGTAATTATAATACATTTGTAGTTGGTCAAAGCCGTCATTTAACTGTCTAGTATGTTGTTCTGTTTGCTGCGCAATATTACGAATATGCAGTGGTAACTCCTCTACAGCCGTTAGTAAAGATTTTTTATTTTTCAATAGTTGTTGACTTGTTTTTAATAGTTTGACAATGTTCGTTTGCATTTCAAGTGAAGGTATATCTATTAGAATATGATGCAACTGTCTCCAGTCTGTATTTGGTTGATACCAACTAAAAAAATAGTATAAATAATCGCTTAAAATAATGGACTCATTTGGAATAATCGCGACAACGTCATGTGCTATATACGCTACATTTTCACATTGAAATATATGTTTGTTAGCACCATCTAGGCTATTTTTTTCAAATACAATTGTTTTTGCGGGAACCTTCGCCCATTTCCATTGATTTATCGCACTATCCAATTGAGATAGTGGACGAATATCTTCGCCAAGAGACAACCATTTTAACTTTTCTGCGGTAATAAGCGGTTGATTTACTTTTGAGAAATTTGGAATATAAGGTGTTGTTCTAGCAACAATAAGAGCTATTTCATCTAGTCTATAACGCTTCAACACGTTTAGATCCTCCATTCTTCACAATATGCCATCCTCACATAAATAATTGTTAACGCCTGATTTCAGTGAATAAAATGATAGATATTTCCTCAATTAGCATTCATATAGTGATTATTGTACCATTTTAATGTAATATTATCTACATTGTATAACTTTAATGGTATATGCATTTTCTTTGTTTTTCACTAGCTTTTTACATAGAGGTGAATGATATGTCAGACTTTTTAAAGCTAGTAGGTGAACAACTCCGTATCATTAGAGTTTCCAAAGGGCTTAGTCAAGAAGAAGTTGCAGAGAGAACGGGGAAGTTAGGTTTTAGTAAAGGTCGCATTTCAAATATTGAGCATGGGCAATCTAATATTACGTTAAGTACATTGGAAATGCTTATGAAGGCGTTAGATATTGCACCTGAAGAACTCTTTAATTTCCAACGATTATCGGGTGTTACTGATATTGAAGAGAAAAATCTTATGCTTGACATTCATCGCTCATTATTAAGAGAGCGCAATTTAGACGAAGTAAAATATGTAGTACGCATCACAAGAGATTTTCTAAATACCATTGATGCGCAAACAAAGAAAAACAGCTCTAATGTTGAATAACATTAGAGCTGTTTGACTGTAAACGCGGGTTGCCTTGCAAGATTTAAAGTGTTGATTGATTTCCGCTACGGGTTGCTCGCTTTCCGCGGGCGTGGCTTAAGCCTCCTCCTCCGCTTCGCTACGTGCGGGGTCTTAAGTCTCACGCTTATCCCGCAGGAGTCGAGCAACCCTTCACTACAATCGCAAAGTTTGCATCTGCTAGCATATGTGGGTGCCAGTCACTCACACAATTTTACTAAGTAAAAATCCACGTAGACTCCTTTCGGGAACGCACAGAACGTAAAACGCAACAAACCGTGCGTTAGCGAGGGTTGCGGCTTACGTCGTGCCCGCGGAAAGCGAAGTGGATTTTTGCGCTGCACCAGTCACTCACACAATTTTCTGTGAAGCGTGATTAGTGGATTGGAGCGCATGCAACGGACAGCAACAGCTCACGTCGTGCCCGCGGAAAACTACCGTCAGTAGCGAACAGCAACGGTCACAGTACTCTAATCCCTCCCCTATTCTCCTTCCATCCCAAACTTCTGTCGATAGCCACATTTTCTACATAGCTCTTCGACCGCTTCTCGTCTTGAAAAGCCTTCTACTATATTATTGGCACGCTCACCTTCTACAATTTCACTAAAGGATTGCTCATGAACATTGCCTAAGTTAATAACACCCTCTCCATCAAGGCAGCAAGGTACAACTGTGCCATCTACAAGAATAGCTGCTTGGCTACGTAACGCATGGCAAAAGCCTTTCCCTTCATCCTCTGGAGCAAGTAGACTTGGCCATCTAAATTCATGGTCTTGATTTAAATAAATATTGTTCGCAATTTTTACACCCTTACCAGGCTGCACTTTTTCTTCGATTCGAAAATCGAGATTATATTCATTTTCTATAATTTCAAGCGTCTCACGGTTTCTTCTTGCGGCTAAATCTGAAATATGATCCTGTTGTAAATTCCACAAACGATACGAAATAATCGTATTAAATTTGCTTGCTTCACGCACAAATTCTAAAATATCCCCTAAATATTTTTCACGATTTTCAGACCCCTCATGCCCATCAAAGCTGTGTAATGAAAAATTGATTTGACGTAATGCAGGCTTTCCTAGTAGCTTTTCGCGATTTTTTTTAATCAGCGTACCATTCGTTGTAATATTGACCTTAAAGCCTTTTTCATGAGCCGCATCCAAAAGCTGATGAATACGTGGATGTAAAAGTGGTTCACCCTTTACATGCAAATAAATGTATTTCGTATGTGGGCGTATTTCATCCAATATTTTATTAAATTGTTCTACCTTAATAAGTCCCTTTGCACGCTCAGTTGGCGGGCAGAAACTACAAGCTAAATTACAAACACTTGTTATTTCTATATAAACCTTTTTAAATGTTTTCAACGTTTATTCACCGTTCCAGTTCCATAGATATTCATATAATCTTATTCATTTTAACAAATTTTCACGATGGCGCGCAGAAATTCATGATGGATACCCTAAATGGAATGTTTGTATCATGACTTTTTACTACTTTCACACATAGCAACAAATAATTTTCTTCATATTCTCTGTCGATATAAGGCTACACGTACAAGTAAACTTTTAATAATTTAATACTTTAATAATAATACTGAAAAGAAAGGAGTGGAAACTATGACAGGTTTTTATAATTCTCCAAAACATTCAAATCACTCGGAGGATCCTGAAAGAGAAAGCTCTAATAAACAAGCGAAAAATAACGTAACAATAAATATTACATTTAATATTGGCAATACCGAAAACCATTTTGAGCAAAGGGCTGAAGGTGGCGGTCAAATTAATAAAGATGTTGGAACAAATGCCAACCAAGGTGGGCAAAACGCTCTAAATCACAGTCAAACTAGAAATCTAAATTCTCAGTTTGCGGATGGCAATGGCAGAAGTGGAATTGCTGGAGATGATAACGATGAGGCGGGTGGACAACAAGGTATTAAAGTTCGGGATAGTTTAGTTATTGATAGCGATATCCATTCGCACGCTAGTCAGTCTCAAGATGTTGAAGAAGGGCTACTAGATACAGTACCTGAAGAACAACCATCTAACAGCGACCACAATGAATAAAAGTTCGAAGCCATTGCTAACTAAAAAAGTAAAACTTCTATCTGTAGGTACTTTCATCCTACCTGATAGAAGCTTTGCTTTAAACAGAACGCTTATAATTTTTTGTACCATCATACGAATAAAGCATTGGCTTTCCTTCAACATACGTCTCTAAATGCACAGGACGCCCCCACAATTGATAAATATATGGCAAGACATTTTCTAAATAATGTGGATCTAGTTCCGTTCCTTCATAACCATGTACCAAATATAATTCACCATTTCGCAGGTAATCGCCATTTTTCACAACGATATATGGGAATCCTCCATTAACGCGCATCGAGACAAGCTGGTCACGCACCATTTCATGATCCTTATCTGTTATACGATATTCATTGCCCTTTTTTTGAAACAGATACAAATCTTCTTGCTTTGCTAAATCCTTTGTTAAATAGTTGCGAATAAAGGAAATATCCGATTCAATTTCTCGCACCTCAAACATCTTTTCACGCCCTGTGTTCGGTAGAACGCCTAATCTGCGCATTTCTTCACTTGGGTTATTATAGCGTTTTTCAATATCCTCAAATATTTTCAAACCTAAATAATATGGATTAATCGATGTTTTTGATGGTTGCACAACCCCTGCGTTTAATTTGGCATATTCAATTGTCTCCACTGTAGTTAAATTAAGTTCGCGCATAATTCGTTGATGCCAATAAGAAGCCCATCCTTCATTCATTATTTTGGTTTCTAATTGCGGCCAAAAATATAACATTTCCTCACGCATCATCGTTAAAATATCTCGCTGCCAGTCCTCAAGCTCCCGACTATGCTCCTCAATAAACAGTAATAAATCTTTTTCCGGTTTTAATGGAAACTGTTTAATTTTTCTACGTACTGGTCTCTGCTCTTTTTCTTTAGTATCTAAATTCCAAAGATCATCGTACGGTGATTTGGCAGTAATCACGTCTTCTTCATCTTGTTCATCATCTTCGGATGACAGCTTTGGTCTTAATAAGGAAGGGTCGATATGTTCTTGAATGGCTAAAATCGCATCTAAAAACTGTTCCACCTCTTCCTTGCCATATTCTCTTTCATAACTGGCAATACGCTCTGCTGTCGCTGTCATACTCTCGACCATATCGCGTCTTGTATTAGAAAATCGCACATTGTTTTTAAAGAAATCACAGTGCGCTAATACATGCGCAATAATTAGCTTATTTTGTGTAAGTGAATTCGTATCAAGTAAAAATGCATAGCACGGATTGGAGTTAATAACGAGCTCATAAATTTGACTTAATCCTAAATCATATTGCAGTTTCATCTTATGAAATTGCTTGCCAAAGCTCCAGTGGGAAAAACGAGTAGGCATACCATATGCGCCAAATGTATAAATAATATCTGCAGGACATATTTCATAACGCATCGGGAAAAAATCTAAACCAAACCCTGTTGCAATCTCTGTTATTTCATCAATCGCACGGTGAAGCTCCTTCTCCATTTTTCAGCCTCCTCCTTTCGGAAATGAATGCTTAGCACCTTCCAATTTAATTTTCATTTTGCAATTCAGTTTTTTGGAAAAAGCTTTTTAAGGCATCATAGACATCGCCTTTTTTCTTTAAAATATGATATCTAAATTTGGGATCATCAATTTTTTTATACGTATACATTAGCGTCGAGAAACGGTTATGCTGATTTACTTCTCCATAGCCAAACATACTTGATACTTCCATTAATTCACTCACGAGTTTTAAACATTTTTCATTATCCATCGAAATGTTTTCGCCATCCGAAAAATGAACAGGGTAAATATTGTAACGACTTGGGTTATATTTATCGCGTATTAACTCTAATGCTTTTATATACGCAGATGAACAAATCGTTCCACCACTTTCTCCCTTTGTGAAAAACTCTTCTTCTGTCACCACTTTTGCCTCTGTATGATGGGCAATAAACTCTATTTCCACTGTTTCATATTTCGAGCGTAAAAATCTTGTCATCCAAAAGAAAAAGCTTCTTGCACAATATTTTTCAAAAGTGCCCATGGAGCCACTTGTATCCATCATTGCAAGCACGACTGCCTTCGATTCAGGCTTCTCCACTTCATCCCATGTTTTAAAGCGTAAATCATCATTATGAATAGGCGTAATTTGAGCATTCCCTTCCATGGCATTGCGTTTGATCGCATTTAAAATGGTACGCTTCTTATCAACATTGCCCATAAGCCCTTTTTTCCTTATATCATTGAATTCAATTTTTTCGGTTTTAATATCTGCTTTTTCTTTTTGCTGTAAATTAGGGAGTTCTAGCTCTTTAAATAACACATTTTGCACTTCTTCCATACTGACTTCTGCTTCATAATAATCTTGACCAGGCTTGTCACCAGCTTCTTTTCCATTGCCATTGCCTTGATCGCTCTTGCTACCGTCACGTGCAACAACATCCCCCACACTACTATCACCTTGTCCTTGACCGACATGCTTTGAATTATCATAGTTATATCGAATTTTATATTCATCGAGGGAGCGTATAGGTATTTTAATAACCTCTCGGCCATTTGACATAACAATACTTTCCTCACTTACTAAATCGGGTAAATTGTTTTTAATCGCATCTTTAACCTTTTCCATATGACGTTGTTGGTCTTGGTGCCCTTTACGATGGAGGGACCAATTTTCCTGAGAGATGACAAATCGCTTATTTTCGTTTTCAGTCATTTTTATCCTCACCCATCTATCAAATTCGCTTTTTCTATCCTATGCTAGCAATCAGCTTTCTTGAACTTTTTAGAGAAATAAAAGGAGTGCCCTAAAAATGGGACACTCCTATACCGACGATTCATTACGCCCCTGCATAATTGTCACTGACACTAAGTTAGCGGTTTAACAAACTACCTACATATTGTAATAATTCATTCGCTGAAGTTGTGTTATAGCCATGCTCATCCACAAGCCTTGCTACAACTTCATTAATTTTCTTCAGTTGTGACTCATCAGGCATTTTTGAAGACGTTGTAATTTTCACGACATCTTTCAAATCAGCAAATAGTTTCTTTTGGATTGCTTCTCGTAATCTCTCATGAGAATTATAGTCGAAGCGCTTGCCATTTCTTGCATAAGCTGAAATGCGAATTAATATTTCCTCACGGAATGCTTTTTTCGCATTTTCAGAAATGCCAATTTGCTCTTCAATGGAACGCATTAGCTTTTCATCTGGATTCATTTCTTCGCCAGTTAGGCGATCAAATATTTTGTTTTTATTACAAAACGCCTCTACATTATCGAGGTAATTATTCATTAATGTTTTGGCAGACTCTTCGTACGAGTAGACAAATGCTTTTTGCACTTCATTTTTCGCAATTTCATCGTACTCTCTTCTTGCAACAGCAATATAATTCATATATTTTTCTCGATCTTCTTGAGATATAGAAGCATGCTGATCAAGACCATCTTTCAGTGCGCGTAACACATCCAATGCATTAATCGATGGTATTTCTTTGCGAATGATTGCTGATGAAATACGGTTAATAATATACCGTGGATCAATACCGTTCATGCCTTCGTTAGGAAACTCTTTTTTCAGCTCCTCTAAGTCAACGGAATTAAATCCCTCCACATTTTCTCCGTCGTACAAGCGCATTTTTTTAATAAGATCCACACCTTGTTTTTTCGGAACTTCTAGCCTTGTTAGGACCGAAAAGATTGCTGCGGCCTTCAATGCATGTGGCGCAATATGAACATGAGCCATATCACTTTCATTAATCATTTTTTCATAAATATGTTCTTCCTCGCTCACTTTTAGGTTATATGGAATTGGCATAACAATAATGCGCGAGTGTAACGCTTCGTTCTTTTTATTCGAAATAAAGGAACGATATTCCGTTTCGTTTGTATGAGCAACAATTAATTCATCGGCACTTATTAAAGCGAATCTTCCTGCCTTAAAATTCCCTTCTTGCGTCAGTGACAACAAATTCCATAAAAACTTTTCGTCTAATTTCAGCATTTCTTGGAATTCCATCATTCCTCGGTTCGCCTTATTTAACTCTCCATCAAAGCGATAAGCACGAGGGTCCGACTCTGAGCCAAATACGCCAATCGTCGAGAAATCAATGCTCCCCGTTAAATCTGCAATATCTTGAGATTTTGGGTCAGAAGGTGTGAAAGTTCCTATGCCCACACGTTTGTCTTCAGAAAAAGTGATACGCTCAATAATGACATTTTCAATACGTCCATCGTATTCTTTTTCAAGACGCATCGTATTTAAAGGCGATAAGCTGCCCTCAATTCGTATTCCATACTCTTCAAAAAATTCATTTCGTAAATGATGTGGAATTAAATGCAGCGGGTCCTCATGCATTGGACATCCCTTAATTGCATAAACTGCTCCCTCTTCCGTGCGCGAGAATTGTTCGAGCCCTCGCTTTAACAATGTTACGATCGTTGACTTCCCTCCACTTACAGGCCCCATTAATAATAAAATCCGTTTTCTAACATCTAATCTTCTTGCTGCTGGATGGAAATATTCCTCCACCAGTCTTTCAATTGCTGATTCAAGCCCAAAAATTTCTTTTCCGAAAAATTGATACATCTTTTGCCCATCGCGTTCCTCTACACCTGCGCTTTTAATCATATTGTAGACGCGAGAATGGGCTGTTTGAGCAACTTCAGGTCTTTCCTTTATGATGCGTAAATAATCTGCAAATGTACCTTCCCACTTCAGTCGATTTTCTTCTTCGCGATAGCTCTTCACTTTATCTAAAATGTTGATAGCCTTCCCTCCATTCTTTCAGGGCTTGATTTATAACATAGTATGAAGTTAGATACATTATGATACCCATTACTTTTTCATTGAATTAGTTTCTTCTTATTGTTCAAGTTTTTTTCTCGCTACATAAAAGGGATTTACTGCATTTAAAGTGGACTTATGAAATATAAAATTTCGGTTATTCTATCTGTAGAAAGGAGGTCCAATTTTGAATCGTTATTTAATTTTTCTTCTGACATGTATGCTGCTGTGGAGTTATTTTTCTCCAACGGTTACACTGGCAAATGAAGGACCGAGTAATGAAGAAATTTTACAACAACGTATGTCCTATTACGTACAATTCGATGAATTACTAATTCCATGGCATTTTTTAGCGGCTATCGATCAATATGAGCGAAATCTTCAATCCGTTCGTAAAGATATTCCGAAGCGAGATGGCTTCATCGCCATTCAATTTTCTGATGAGTATTGGTCCGGTGCATTAAATCCTGTCAAGGAAGATACGATACCTGAAACAATCAGTTATTTTGGTGGAATGGGACTTGATGGCAACGGTGATGGAATTGCAAGCCCTTCAGATGATGTAGATGTGATCTTCTCCATGGCTAGTTTTATAAGTCAATTTGGTTCTACAGATGAAGACTTTAAACTTGCTTTATGGGAATACTACAAAAGTGAAGAAGCCGTTAATCAAATTGTCACGATTTCAACTTTGTATAAACATTTTAAAACGACTGAGTTGGATGCCCATACATTCCCGATTCCAACACGCTCCGATTACAGCTATAGAGGTACTTGGGGTGATAATAGAGGTTGGGGAGGCAGGCGAATCCACGAGGGAACTGACATTTTTGCAGGCTACGGGACACCTGTACTGTCCACCTCCTATGGTGTAGTCGAAGTTAAAGGCTGGAATCAATTCGGAGGTTGGCGAATTGGCATTCGCGATAATCATAATTCTTATCACTATTATGCCCATCTCGGGAGCTATCATAAGGAAATAAAGGTTGGAGATGTTGTAGAACCAGGGCAAGTACTCGGTTATGTCGGCAGCTCAGGTTATGGAAAAGAAGGCACATCTGGAAAATTCCCTCCACATCTTCATTACGGTATTTACAAATTTAATGGTCGAACAGAATGGGCATTTGATCCATATCCATCTTTACTGCAATGGGAGCGTCAAGCAAAAAAAGATAAGCAGTAAAGAACTCAAATGCTCCATTCACAGCGAAATCAGATGGAGATACGTCTATAAGACAAGGCAAGAAGCTGGGACAAAAGAGAAAAAGTGTTAGATTGATGGCAGTCAATCTAACACTTTTTTGCTTCGGCTGTGCTTTCCGCTCAGCACAGTAAGCCGCAACCCTCACTAACGCGCAGAATGCCCGCGTCTTACGCTGTGTAAGTTCTGAGCAGGAGCCACCGCCTCCGCTATCAATAACTAATGAGCACTTCTAATTTTTTTATTTATTACAAAAGCAAGAATAGCTAAGTTCTCCATATAGCTAAAATTTATGAACACCCTTCCTCTGTTCCTTAAATTTTTTTAGTTTTGTCTCAGCCTCTTGCAGTTTTTTGATATCCCCTATAGAACTTCTAAAAAAATGTATAGTATTGTCAAATTTATTTTTTCTAAAAACACCATGACAATAGGTAAATAGACACACGTTTTTAGCAAACAAACAAGAATATTTGAAAAATATGAATTTAATTATGCCAAAAAACCTTTTTTAGTATTTTCAACAAAAAAATTCTACTTTTCTTTTGAAATAGTAATAAAATAAATAGAGTAGGATAAGTTTTAAAGAAAAAGCTAAAGGATGGAAAAAATGAATCGTTTATTTCAATTTAAAACAATTAAAGCACGTTTATTAAGTACATTTATTATGTTATTAGTATTATTTGCTTGTTTTACTACGTATACTTATTTTTCAAATACAAACATGGAGAAACAGGCTAAAGTCCTCGTTGAAGAAGATTTAATGGTGTTAACTGCAAGTAAAAATCTAGCAATGTCTACGAGTGTCCGATTATCTGCAGCCTTAAGTTATGTTGTATCTGGTGATGAAAAATACATAGAGACGTTTAATGAATACCGTAAAATTGCTGAAGATAATAACCTTATCGTTGAAAAGTATGAAAATACGCCAGAAAGAAAAAAGCTGGTAGAAATGGCTCGTGAATGGAGCAACCGAGTAAATAGTGAAGTATTTGAAGTATACAAGCAAGGTGATAAACAATTAGCATTAGAAAATTTAACAGCTATCAATCATCTTGTAACTGAAGTGCGTGCTGGCTATGAAGAAGTAGCTGATAAACGCGCAGAAGCCATTACGAAGGTCGGCAATGATGTCGTATCAACAAGTTCAAGCAATAAAACAATCGGGGTTATTGCAAGTATCATCTTATCCCTTGCAGGAATTCTTATCGCTATTTTTACAGCAAGTAGAATCTCTAAGCCTATTTCTATAGTTTCCCATCGTATGAGGGAATTAGCTGATGGAAATTTACGCAATGAAAAATTCACCGTAACCCATCAAGATGAAATTGGTCACTTAATGCTTTCTGCCAATGACCTAAATGAAAAATTAAAAGATACGATCAGCTCTATTCATAATGTATCAGAAACGGTAGCTGCAAGCAGTGAGGAATTAGCGCAATCTTCTAATGAAGTTCAAACAGGTACAGAACAAATTTCTTATACAATGCAAGAGCTTGCCACTGGAACAGAAACACAAGCCTCTACAGCTAGTGATTTAGCTGAAACCATGACAACGTTCCAACGCCATATTCACGAAACAACGCAAGAGGGTATTGAGTTGAAAGAGCATTCGGGGCAAGTGCATGAATTAACAAACACAGGTAAAACATTAATGGTTCAATCTACACAACAAATGGCAACTATTAATGACATTGTGTTAGATTCCGTAAAAAAGGTAGAAGGTTTAAACGAACAGTCTGCTGAAATCTCAAAGTTGGTTTCTGTAATTGATGAAATTTCTAACCAAACGAATTTGCTTGCTTTAAATGCTGCCATTGAAGCCGCACGTGCAGGAGAGCATGGCAAAGGCTTTGCAGTGGTTGCCGATGAAGTGCGTAAGCTAGCAGAACAAGTACAATTCTCTGTGACAGATATTTCAACAATTGTTCATCGTATTCAAAGCGAAACAGGCAATGTAACAAATTCCCTTCAATCTGGTTATGAAGAAGTAAGAAAAGGAACAGCACAATTAAATCAAACAAATCATACTTTCGATCAAATTTCCCAAGCGATAGAGGATATGAATAACAATATTAATGTGATTTCAAATAACTTAACAAAAATTTCCCAACATTCCGAAGCGATTAATGGTTCAATTGATGAAATGGCTTCTATTTCACAAGAATCCGCTGCTGGTGTTGAGCAAACAACGGCCACTGTTGAAGAAACGGCAGCAACAATGGATGAAATTTCAAAGAGTGCCAATCAATTAGCTGAAATGGCTGAAGAGCTAAACACACAACTACAAAAATTCACACTTTAATACAAGGAAAAAGCTATCCGAATGTCTTCGTGATAGCTTTTTTATTAGGCTAGATTACATCTAGTATAGGTTATTGCCAATGTCGGATAGGTACTCTCTCTAATTCATAGTGCTTAATAATAATACTGACTTTTTGATACCATTGTTCACACAATGCCATTGCTTCGATATACGTATCATCTTCTATTGAAATGCCATCCTCTTGTTCTAAAAAGGTATACTCTATAATTGGATCGCTTAGATTGTCTACCACCATTTTTAAAGCTAATTGCGACACTTCTTGTTCCTCACACGCTTCTTCCTCAATCTCCGCTTCTTCTACTAAAACACGGTTTTCCCCCTCTAGTAAAGAGTCACTAAACAAACCATTACTAGTTCTTGCCACAATATGACCGTCCTCTACAATCGCTACCTCATAAATTTCATTAAAACAGACTTCTTTCTTTGCTACTGCAGCTTCCCAATCTTCTCTAACTGCCAGTATAAGTGTTTTGGTTTGCTCATTCAGTAATAATGCATGTAAAGCATCATTTGCGATGGTGGCATGGGTATGAGGGATATTCTTTAACTCTTCTTCACTTGCACTTTTAAGCTCTGCCATCATTCTAAAAGTATGATATTTCCATTTAATATAACGTATTACGCCAATGATGACTAAGGTTATGCCAATTAAAAAGTACAATTTTTTTATCAGTTCAGCATTCATTGCCATTGCTAAAAACAAATATATCGTACCTAACAATACTAGAAAGATTGTTTTCATTATTATCCCACTTTCAACAAATTAATAGATAGGGAAAATACATCTCTATAGTAGAAATCTTATTCAGCTATCTCTCTTTTCATGCTTCATTTTTGGATAATAAAAAACACGAAACACTGCGTATTGCAGTGTTTCGTGTTGTTGAACATGTCTTTTTAAGATAAAAACAAGCTTATTGTTTCATTAGCTCATCCTTACTACCTACATTATCTAATGTTTTATCTTTTTCAATTTTATGCATATCAAGCACATGTTGTGAAGGAGGCACAAGCAAACTGACAATTACAATCGTTATACCTGAAATGACAACTCCAGAGAAAACAGGTGCCTGCCATAATTCGTTTATTAAACCTATAAAGCCTTCAGACTGTATGGATAAACTAGGTACAAAAGTTAGTGTTGTGATTATATAATAGATAAGCCCGACCGATATACTTGCCCAGACAGCTGGCGTACTGACCCGCTTCCAAAATGGACCTAAGACAATTGGCCAAAAAATCGTCACGAATATTACGTCCCAAGCTAAGTAAGCTAAATCAATTACTTTTTGAAAGCTAACTGCCAATATTAAGCCTAATACTGCACTGCTTAAAATCACAAGTCTAGAAAATCTCAATAAAGTTTTAGGATTAGGATTACGATTAATAAAGTCTAAATAAATATTCTTTGTGATAATACCAGAAGTTGCAACGTAACATGCGGCAACAGTCGACATTCCCATCGCTGCCATTGCCGTTAAAAAGATTGCAGCTAAAAGAGGAGGAAAGTATCCTTGTGCAAATGCTAGCATTAACGTTTCAGGATTTGTGCTATTAGGATAAATTGTCTTAAATGCTTCACCTAACATACCTGGAATCCAACTAATCGCTATAATAACGAGACCAGCGATAATCATACTGCGTTGTGCTACTTTCGGGCTTTTTGCGGCCGCCACCCTTTGACCTAAGTCAACAGCAGGGATGTCACCAAGCGCTAATACAAGATATAACGTCCAAAATTCAGCTCCAGCCTTATTAAACAATTCACTTATATTCCACCACTCTGGATTAAACGTCACATCAGGATAATAAATGAACACAAAAATGGTAATTCCTAAAATACCAGCTACTGCTAGCGCACCTTGTACGATTTCTGTGTAGGCTACAGCCCATAAACCGCCAATTACTGAATACAGTGCTGTTAACGATACAAATAATAATGCTGCTGGAACAAAATCTATTTGCAGCAATTGTTGGATAATATACGTTCCACCAACAGTTAAAGCTGCTGCATTAAAGATCCCAAAGGCGATAGCCATTACAATCCCTGTATAAGCCCCTAACTTTTTACTACCATATCTTAAGCCATAGTAGTCTGCTAATGTCCATCCTTTTAATCTTCTAAGCGGTTTTGTCCATATAAGCGCACCAAGAATCATACAGGTACCTAAACCACCCATAGTCGCTGATCCCTCAAAGCCACCACTCGTATAACCAGAGCCGACAGCGGCAAAAAAGAACGGAGCGGCTAATAAAGCCGCAATTAAACTTCCCGTAACTACTGAGAGAGGCATACTCCAACCGGCTACGATTAAATCTTCTGCCGTATTCACGCGCTTATACCCCTTATAACCAATATAATAAATAAAAATTAAGTACAAGCTAAAGATTAAAATATTCAACATTTTTATTGCTCCTTAGTTCTTACATTATCCATTCATTACTACTCCACCATTAGGCGTTAAAATTTGACCTGTATAGAAATCAGCATTGTCAGAGGCTAAAAAAAGTACACTTTTTGCGATTTCCTCAGGCTGTGCCAAGCGTTTTAATGGATACTTTGCGGATTCCTCTTCAATATAGTTCTCTCCAAATTCTTGTAGGATATCTGTGAGTGTCCCACTAGGAGCTACAGCGTTTACTAATATGTTGGGCGCTAATTCTCTTGCCAAAGCTTTTGTAAATGCATTAATGCCGCCTTTTGCAGCTGAGTAATGCGTAAACTCTTCACAACCTAAACTACCAATATCTGAAGAAATATTAATAATCTTGCCTTTGTTTCTTTCCTTCATGCGTTTCGCTGCTTCTCGGCAGTTATAAAAACATCCATAAAGATGTACTTTAATCATCCTGTCCCATTGTTCGTCTGTTAAATCTAGCACGCTAGAAGCTTGGGCAAATCCTGCATTATTGACAAGAATATCAATCTGCCCTAGATGCTTGTCCATGTATCGGAACATGTCCTGTACTTGATGAGAGTCTGATACATCAGCACGGTATTTATAAGCACGCACACCTAGTTTTTCAGCCTGTGCTCGCACTTCTTCTGCTTCTTGATCGTCACCAATATAGTTAATGAATACATTGGCACTTTGTTTTGCGAATGCAAGTGCAATTGCTTTTCCGATGCCCTTACTAGAACCCGTAATCAGAACATTTTTTTCTGCTAAATTATTTTCCATTTTCATCATTCTCCAATTTGAATTTTGCTACAAGTGCTTGTAATTCTTGTGCTGTTATTCCTAAAGAAGAAGAAGCCTCTTTCACTTCTTGCATCGTCGTTAATTGTTCCTGTGTCGCTTTTGAGACATTAGATGAAAACTCTGATGAAAGCTCCGCTGATTGTTTAATGTTATTTACAGACGCTGCAACTTCTTCCGACGAAGCAGATATTTGCTGAGAAGCTGCTGAAATTTCACGAATTTGACTTGCGACTTCTTCCGATGATGTAAGAATTTCTTTAAAGATCTCCCCTACTTCATCTGTATATTCCATACCAGTTTTTACATCTGCTTTTCCTTTTTCCATCACAACAATGGAAGCATTTGAATCGGATTGAATCGTACTAATAAGATTATAAATTTCTGTTGCTGATTGGGATGATTGTTCTGCCAACCTTCTCACTTCATCTGCTACAACTGCAAACCCTTTACCATGTTCTCCTGCTCTTGCTGCTTCAATAGCCGCGTTTAGAGCAAGTAGGTTAGTTTGATCCGCAATTGCTGTAATAAGACTCACAATATCGCTAATTTTATTCGTATTAACATGTAAGCCATTAATCGTTTTGCCAATTTGTTCTACTGAACCATTAATTAGCTCCATTTGGGATATAACTTGTTGCACGACTTTATCTCCACGTTCAGATGCAAGAGACGCTGCTATAGATGATTCGGCAGCTGTATTTGCTGAATCGGCTATTTGTTGAATTCCTGTTGCTGTTTCCTCCATAGCTGCAGCAGTTTCTTCTGTCATTACCATAGCTGCTTCCGCATTCTCATTTATACGTCTCATATCCTTTGCAATATCGGTAGAACTGTTATACGACTCTCCTGCATTGACAGTTAACTGACTTGCAGCAGAAGAAACATGATTAGAAGTATTTCTAATATTTAAAATAATATGTTGTAAATTGGTAACCATCGTTTGAATAGATTGCGATAAATTCCCTATTTCATCTTTCGTAATTTCTAATTCAACATGATGCAATTCACCATTTGCCACTTGATTTGCAACATCGACTACTTTCTTAAGAGGCTTTAATAGTCGATCGATAATTATGTAAAGTAAAATTAGTAAAATAATCAAACCAACAACTGCGATTGCAATTTGTTTTGTCATGCTTGTTTTGATGATCGTATTTATGTAATCTGCGGAATAATCAATACCTAACAAAGCAATTATTTTGCCATTATCATCTTTAATAGGGGTAAATACTGTTCTCCAAGCACCATATTGATCTTCGAATACGTTCGTCACTTCAGACTGATTATTGTCAATTGCACGCTTAGCTGTTGCTACATGTTCATCTGCTAACTCTTCGAAAATCTCACCAGCTTCATATACCTCATTCAAGTTGGATGTATACCCTATCGGATTAACACCTTTATCTTTCATATCCCAAATATAACTCCAGCTCATTATCCCTTGCTCTTCTTGGATCATGTCTAGCTGTTTTTGGAGATTTTTAAAATCGGGATTACTTTCCCCTTTTTCAGTTAATAAATGTTTAATCTGATCACTATCGAGATTCATAGCTGTCAATATACCAACACTTTTTAACTCTTGTTCCAAATCTACATTCATTCTTTTGTTTAGCTCACTAATACTTTGCGTTGTGATGATAGAAATCAACAGTAAAACAATAATAGAAACTGTAAGTAATAATTTGTTTTTCAATGAAACATTTTTTAAAAATTGCATTGATAGTTCCTCCTCTTTATATTTTATAGGTCAAAAAAAAAATAACCTATTTCAAAAGAAATAGGTTATTAAAGATAAAAAACCAATAAATCCCAATAACGACTAATCTTTTGCAACCCAGCCGTCATAGCGCCATCTGCCTTAGACCTGTAGCTTTGCGTCTCTACCTTTCAGTAGATTTGCCCTTATTTCTCCTCAAATTAACATAATAGTAAAAAATAATCAATATAGCTTACGAAAATACTATTTTGTCCATGCTCTTATTTTACTACTTCTGTACAAACAATGAAATAATTACTATGTAAAAATATTCTTTTTTATTGTAAAAAAATAAGCAGCGACAACGTAAACATACGTTATTGCTGCTTAAATTTCTGATAAACACTTACCCCTAAATGTTTATTCAATTATGCAAGTTGTGTTACGAGTAAGACGGATGGAATAAAGGATAATGCAAAAACGCACATATACCATACAGAAGTACGGCGTAATGAAAAACGAACTTTTTTGCGTTCTGCGTAAAAAATGTCTAACATAACAGCAACTATTAATGGAATACTAATGCAAGAAATAGCAATTAAAATAAGATCAAAAAATATCATAAAAAGCACCCCTCTGTTCATGAACATTTCTTTTCCCTTTGTGACAACTTTGTGTCAATTTAATTGTACACAATTCCGTCACATTTATCAACAGTTAAAAGAAAATAATGGTGATTTTACAATTTATTTTTTATTGCTTTTATTTATATTATGTATTTCATCATCCAATACAAACAAAGGCGGGATGCTTACTGTAAGTAAGCATCCCACCACAATTCACTATAAAGAAAATTAATACTTAATCTCTATATTTATATGTTAACCCTTTTAAAAAGTTTCTCACAAAGCGATCGCCACATTCTTTATAATTGCGGTGACTAGGATTTCTTAAAATCGCACCTAGCTCACCTTTCGATACTGTTACGCCACCTTCATATAAGATATCAAGCATATCTTCCGTTGTTAAAGCCATTGCAATTTTTACTTTTTTCAAAAGCATATTATTCGGACTTTCTTTCCCTGTAACCGGTGGTGGTCCTTCTTGTTGACCTTGTTTTGATTGTTGAGGGCCACGTTTAAATGTAATTAAACCATTTAAAAATGCCTCTACCATTTTATTATTACATTTAATGTAATTCTCTGGGATATCTTCTTCATCATCTTTAATTTTGATAAGCATGTTTAATACATCCTCTTTTGTGTATTTCATGCCACCCAGCTTAAAAATTTCTACCATATCCGTATTTTTAATATCTAGTGCATATCGTAAACGAATCAAAATATCATTATTCGTCATCTCAAAACCTCCTTGATTTTCTTGCAAAACCTTAATTTAAAAGAGCCAGGCTTTATTATAACAGAGTAAAATGTATTTTTAGCTAGCTTTGTGATTATTCCTCACCTATAGTATCTAGATTGCACATTTCCTTGTTTTTAAATGTATGAAAATCAAACTGCCGACCATTCTAATAGCACAAGGAGGTGAGAAAAATGGCTAATAAAAATCGAAGTTCCAATAAACTTCAAGTTCCTGGTGTACAAGAAGCTGTTAATCAAATGAAATATGAAATCGCACAAGAGTTCGGCGTACAACTTGGGCCAGATGCTTCTTCTCGCGCGAACGGTTCCGTAGGTGGAGAAATCACGAAACGACTTGTAGAAATGGCTGAAAAAAGACAAAAATAAATAAAAGGTGCCAGGCACTAAAACAATTCAGAATTGTTTTAGTACCTGGCACTTACTTTCTTGCTCCTTTTATCATGACGAAGATGAATGCTAATAAAAGAATAAGTAATGCACCTATAATTACGTATCCGACCATACTTGTTATTCCCAAAACACTAATACTCCTTCCATACGTAAAGCGGAACGAAAAATTCCCCATTGTAGAACCGCTATATTTCCACTTTAGTTTACTTATTTAAAATACCCTTCTACTTCTATTTCTTCAACTAAACTGCTCTATTAGTATAATAAATTCAACGACTACAGCTTTCTATTCATTCACAGTAATTTCATTTTTTCCGATAAACACAATTTATAAACTTTTAATTATAGATTGTATCTTTAGACGCTACGCTTTTCCTTAAAGTACAGCACACCAAACAAACCAATGATGGAGAAAAGAACTGGCACAATAAAGCCATAGTAGTAGCCATCATCTACGTAACCTGAAACAGATTGAAAATGATCTAATAAATAACCAAAAATAATGGGTAGCAAAACGGCACTTAAAAAGCCTCCCGTATTGGCAAATCCAGAAACTACTCCCGCTTCGTGTAAAGGGAAAGATTGCCGTACAGCAGCAAAAGTTAATGCACTTGCCCCGTATCCAAAGCCGATAATAAAAAATAGTACTAACAGCAAGAAAAAAGCTGGATGTCCATTGCATATAAGAAACGTACACCAACTAAGTAAAACAATACTATGCACGACAATATAGGGCCTTTTAATGGTATCTAGCTTGCTAGCCAGCCAACTAGTTAGAGGAGCTCCGATTAGTGCCCCTATAAGACCAACCATAATCAATTGGCTTGCATCCGAACGTGTCATTTCATATATAGTCATACCGTATGGTACAGCCCAGGAACTGATAAATCCTACATACCCCCCTACTACACCAAAATGACAAAAAAATAGAGCCCATGCTTGCGGATGTGAAAATATTCTTTTCAGTAATACGGATGTTTTATCATGTTGTTCTTCATCGGTTACAAAAATTTGCTCGTTGATAAAGCGTGTTTTAGGCTTTTTGACAAGTACAAAATAAAGGACAAAGCCACACAAGCTTAATAGTAGTCCTGCGCTACAAAAAGCCATCCGCCAACCTAGTAAATCAATCCACGTGGAGAAGGGGACTGTCGCCAATAAAAACCCTAGACTCCCAGTCATACCTGCCAGACCAATTAACCGTACAAACTCCTTACGATGAAACCATTGTGCCAAAATTAGCACCATATTAACCCAAATCGTTGCATCTCCTATGCCGGTCAGTATTCTCGAAAAAAATAGCATGAGTTCATGGGTGCTAAGGCTATAAATGATTGTACCTAACCCTGTAAGTGTCGCCCCTAAAATTAAAAAAGTATTTGGACCGTAGCGATCAGCCAATATCCCCATTGGTACTTGTAAGCTTGTATATACAAAAAATTGGATACTTGTTAACAAGCCAATCGTTGCTGCCGTTACCTGAAAATCGCTCATTAATTGGTCTGTAATTAATCCTGGCGCTGTGCGTTGACTCGCCATTAACAAATAAGTAAACAATACAACAACAAATACAACCCATCTGTATCTGCTATTTTGTTTGTCCATGGATATCTACTCCCATTAGCTTTTACTAGAATATATGAAAGAGTGCCAGACACTAAAACAATTTTGAATTGTTTTAGTGTCTGGCACCGATTTCTCTATATTTTTAAGCTGACAAGGTTTCCTGCTTCTTGTACTAATTTATCCATTGTACTTAATTCGTCATCGCTAATTTCAACTAACTCTTCAAACATTTCCACAGATTCACGCGAAATGAAAGAAATGTCTCTCATTGCCACCATGATTTGTTGAGAGCTTGAAGATAATTCTTCTGTACTTGCAGATGAATTCGCATTATTTTCAGCAATAATTTTTGTCGTTTCTACAATTCTTTCGAACATCGTACCAATTTCTAAAATGGTAGTATTCGTTTGTGCAAACTCTTCTGTTCCTTGCTTCATAGATGTAACAACTCGATCCGTCTCTACTTGAATATTTTTTACGATATTCGATACTTCAGCAGCGGACTGTTGTGACTGTTCTGCTAATTTACGAACTTCATCAGCTACTACAGCAAACCCTTTACCATGTTCACCTGCACGAGCTGCTTCAATAGCTGCGTTCAATGCTAATAAGTTGATTTGCTCCGAAATCCCCGTAATTACTTTGACAATCTTGCCAATCTCATGTGATTTTTCTCCAAGGATGTTGATTGCATCAAATGTTGTATTAATCGTTTGATCAAATTGCTCCATTTTCACCATCGAATCTTTTAGCTTTTCGTTACCTTCTTGCGTCAATTCTAACGTCGTATTCGATTGTTCTGAAATTTGGTTTGATCTAATAGATAATTCTTCGATAGCCACTGTAATGTCTTCAATCGAAGTTGAACTTTCTTCAGTAGCTACTAATTGTTTTTTTAATCCTTTTCCTACCTCATCAATGGCGGCTCTAACGATATCAGCCTTTTCCGCTGCATATTCTCCATGTTCAACAAGGTTTTGACCTTTTTCATTTATATTTTTTTCGTATAGATGTAATTGCTCTTTTAATTGACTTGCAGATAATTCCTCTGCCCCGTTTGTCACTTCACTCTGACTATCGGCCTGGCGTTTAAGCGAAAAATATCGGTAAGCAAAATACAAGGACGTGCATAATAAAAATACTATAATCACTAGCATAATAGCATCCATGATATAAAAATCTCCTATTCTCTCAACCTATGATGTTTATAACTCTTTTACAATAATGTAAATTCCATCAGCAACGGACGCTGGGATATCGTTTAAATGCTCATTTGTTTCGTATTTATGAACAATGAAATCCCCTTCGACATTTACATATTTTTCAAATCCATGATACTTCTGTAACAAAGTCATTGACTTTGGATTTGTAGCTTCAGCTAACACAAGTCTTAACCCTTCTTCAGATGCTTTTTGAACTAAAATATCACCTAACGTTTGTACAATTTCATGGCGATTGTGCTCAGCTATAACTCCTAATAAAAATAAATGCAGCACTTCATTATCTTCCATTTCTTTCCCATAACGTTGTTTATAGTCATTTAGGAAACGAACATCGATATCCACTAAGACATCCATCACAATATTCATATCAGAAAACGTACCACTAAAAATATCACCTTCATGTATTTCCAGTGCGTTTGTATCACCAACTAGAGCGCCTACGACATTGTGCTCTGCATCAAGCGCAACCACACAGTATCCTTGATGCACATTGTCTTCAATGTATTCCTTCGTGAATTGGTAGAAATCATCATAAGGCAATTTTAAAGAGTACCCGATTATCGGCTCTTGCACCCATTTACCGGCTACATCTACTCCAACAAATGTTTTAGCTAAACATGTTGCCGCTTTTTCAATTAAATCTGGTTGGTCTTTTGTAATGATTTCATATGTATATACATCTTGTAATGTTGGCATCATAAATTCCTCCAAAATATGCTTCTAGTGATTTTAAAAACTATCGTGTTGCTAATTGTGATACATTGTCAACTACTGTTCCTGGGAAATTCACTCCCTCTAAAGCATTTCTCACTTGCACATAGGCAATTTTAGAGGATGGATTGACGATATAGATATCTTTGAAGCCAAGTGATGCATAAAACATTAATGTTTGCCCTAGCTCCGCTGAAACTTTAGATGGAACAGGTGATTGATACGTTGCATCAACTACAAAGGTATAGGATTTTTTTGGTACTTTCGCCACGGTTTCTTCCAAATCTTTTATATATTCCTCTACAAGCTCTGTTTTAATAAACCCGTGAACTTGAACGTGTACTTCTTTTTTGGCTTCATAAATCGCCATATTATATTTCGGTTTATCAACGACTAACATTTTTAATCTCCTTTTTCATATAGTTTTTTTACTATCCTATACTAATAAGACTTTATTAACGCTATAGTTCTTTAATTCGTCTCCTTTTAGGAAAATAAAAACTACCCTTATTATAAAAATTAAGAGTAGCCAAATAATCGTTTATTATTTTGGCAACCCGACTATCATAATCCCAATAGGATTTTAGACTCGTAGCTTTGCGTCCTTACCTTTCAGTAAGTTTGCCTTTTCATTTTCTTAAAATAATAATAACATTATTACAATTTTACATTATAAATTACATGTCAATTTTTGTCGACACTAGTAGTATTATCTAAAGAATATTAGGTAAATATAAGTAATATTAAGATACTATGTAGTAAGAATGTAGTACGTGCCAGTCACTCAAACAATTTAGAATTGTTTGAGTGACTGGCACCTATTCAAATTGATTAAGCAATTCGCGTACTTCATCTGTTGTCTTTGTATTCATCAACTGATTTCTTAATTCGCTTGCCCCGCGGAATCCTTTAACATAGATTTTGAAAAAGCGATGCAACGCAGTAACTGAACGTGGTAACTCCTCGGCATATTGATCTTGAAGATCAAGCTGTAATCTTAAAAGATCAAGATATTCTTTACTACTGTGTTCCTTCGGCTCTTTTTCAAAAGCAAATGGATTTTTAAAAATACCTCGTCCAATCATCACGCCATCCACACCATATTGTTCAACTAGCTTCATACCTGTTGTACGGTCAGGGATGTCTCCATTGATTGTTAATAGCGTATTTGGTGCAATTTGATCTCGCAATTTTTTAATTTCCGGAATTAGCTCCCAGTGTGCTTCTACTTGGCTCATTTCTTTTCTCGTACGCAGATGGATTGATAGATTGGCGATATCTTGTTTTAAAATATGTGTAAGCCATTCCTGCCACTCATCCACTTCCGTGAAACCAAGTCTTGTTTTCACACTAACAGGTAGTCCACCCGCTTTCGCTGCTTGAATAAGTTCCGCCGCAACATCAGGACGTAAAATAAGACCGCTTCCCTTGCCTCGTGATGCCACATTCGGAACAGGACAGCCCATATTAATATCAATACCTTTAAAACCAAGCTCCGCCATGCCTATACTCATTTGTCGGAAATATTCAGGATTATCTCCCCATATATGCGCAACCATAGGCTGTTCATCTTCAGTAAAAAGCAAACGTCCTCGCACACTTTTCTGACCCTCTGGATGACAATAGCTATCCGAATTTGTAAACTCGGTAAAAAATACATCTGGTCTACCTGCTTTACTTACGACATGACGAAACACAACATCCGTCACATCTTCCATTGGAGCAAGTACAAAAAATGGTCGCGGTAAATCCCGCCAAAAATTATTCGTCATATTTTAATTCAAACCCTCTCATTATAGGATATTCGGTTATACACTTATCCCCTAAAACTTAATTGCTTCAAGCAATAAAGTCATTATAATAGTATAACCTAGCTTTTGTAATTTATCTTCACACATAACTAGATTTTCACTTTTTAAAAATCCGGCAATACAATAAGCAAGCAGTGAAAAGGCAGTCCAAGCTAACGGTACAATATCATAATCTTCTTGATATCAAACACATTATCTTGAACTGCCTACTAATTATTATTTAGCTTCTGTACTCTCATCTTTGTTGTAATTGTACTTTGAAGGATCTACTGGCGTGTAACCTGTTGGTTTATAAAATCGCAGTAAATCACCATTCACTACTTTGTCAGATAAGCCTAATTTAAAATCTACTTCTTTTTTAATAGCTTGAGCTGCCTCTGATTGGCTATCATCTAGTGGTAATCCTGTTTTATTATCATAAAATTTTTCATTAATTGAATAAATCTTAGGACTCACAAAATCGCCATTTCTAAATGGCACAATTTCATTATGCTCTTCTGATAATAAGTCTGAGCCGAATTGAATAAAGTTTTGTGTATCAATTCCTAGTAAATGTAAAAGCGTTGGAAGCAAGTCTGTTTGACCACCATACGTATGGTTGATACCACCTTGCATACCTGGAACATGAATAAATAATGGGACACGTTGTAAATTAGCACTTTCATATGGTGTAATTTCTTTCCCAATAACTTGTTCCATTGCTGCATTATGATTGTCTGAAATACCATAATGGTCACCATAAAGAACAATCATTGAATTATCATATAAACCTGATTCTTTTAGTTGATTAAACATTTGTTCAATTGCTTCGTCGGCATAGCGTGCTGTTTGGAAATAGTTATCTACACTTGCATCGCCCGTATTCGCTTTATCAATTGTGACTAAGTCCTGATTCATTTTATACGGATAATGGTTCCCTACCGTAATTAATTTTGTATAGAACGGTTGTGGTAAGGAATTTAAAAAACTTTGCGATTGTTCAAAGAACGGTTTATCTAATAAACCATATTCAGCCATATTATCTGAAGAAGCTGTGTCATAATAACTTGCATCATAAAACTTATCGAATCCAAATGATTTATAAATAACATTTCGGTTCCAGAAGCTTCCGTTGTTACCGTGGAAAACAGCCGATGTATAACCATAATCTTTTAAAATACTAGGTGCTGCTTGATACGTATTTTGTGCTTTTGTAATATAGGCAGAACCTTGTGGTAATCCGAATAAAGAGTTTTCTAACATAAATTCTGCATCAGACGTTTTACCTTGACCTGTTTGATGGAAGAAATTATCGAAATACAATGTATGATTATCTTTTGCTAATGAATTTAAAAATGGTGTAACTTCTTGACCGTTTAATTTATAGTCAATTAGGAAGTTTTGGAATGATTCTAAGTGTAAATAAATTACGTTCATTCCTTTTGCTGCACCAAAATATTTTGCATTCGGATTAGCATAGTTCGATTTTGTATAGTTAATTACTTCGGTAATATCACTACTATCAGCCAATGCTCTTTGTGAGGAAGCTTTCATCGTTTCTACTGAGTCATAAATCGTATAGTTATACATACCTAAATATTTCACAATATAGTTTCTATCAAAACCTCGCGTTAATAGTTGAGGACGACTAGCCTCAGCTAATCCTAAATTGACAACGGATACGATTAATGCAAAAGCAATAATCGCCATTGCTTTTTTATAACCAAATGATTTTGTTTCTTTTGGAACTTTGCTTGAGAATCGTAGATAAAACATGACAACGACATCCACAAAGAACAAAATATCATAAGGTTTTAATAATGAAAGAATACTACCACCTAAATCGCCAAAGTTTTGCGTTTGGAAAATGGTCGGTAACGTAATAAAATCACTAAAAAATCTGTAATACACTACATTGGCGTATAAAAGAATTGACATAAGCGTGTAAATAACAAGCAGTAATGTATATCTTTTCTTTCCTCTAATTAAAAAAGCAATCCCTAAAAATAGCATTGCTGAACCTAGTGGATTTAAGAGTAATAGGAAATGTTGAAGTACTCCTTCTACACCTAAATCAAATTGTGCTGTTTGCGTGATGTATGTTTTCATCCATAACATGACGACAGCTACTATATATATCCCTAAAAAGCTGTTTAATAAGTCACTTTTTTTACTTATTAGACTTTTCATTTCTGCACCTACCTATTACTTATTAATTGAAATCTAGTGTTAGATTGTTCGTATAAAATTCGGAAATTATTACTTCACTATAGCTTTTTTTCGGTAGCTAATGTATAATACTCCCGTTTTTGTACTTCTGTCAAGTTGTTGACGATATTGCAAGAGAATAAGTTTCGTTTCTCTCTAGTTGTGCAGTTCCTGCCATAAAATCACCCTGCAAACGTTAGTTTTACTAACATTTACAGGGCAATTTAAGCCAAACTATGCTTTGTGTCTTCTTAAACATGATGAATAACTATTTATAAACGACCATACTAATTACTAAAATGGATTGCTCAAGTTTTTGATGTGATTGGAACGAGCAAAAAGAAGAACGAATTCCAGCAAAATTGGAATTCGTTCTTCTCTTATTATATTGATAACGTCTACCATCTTTTATACTTGTGTTTCGACGTTGCTTTCTTGTATTTTTTCACTAAGCTGATGTTTAATGTTTTCCGTTTTTTTCGACCAATACGTGGCAAGAATTGGACCAGAAATATTATGCCACACAGCACCAAGAACACTCGGCAAGGCAGCTAACGGACCAAAATGGGCAGTGGCTAATGCTACCCCAAGACCAGAGTTTTGCATCCCCACTTCAATGGAAATCGCTCTCCGATTACTTTCATCAAGTCCTAATAGTAGCGCTGTTAAATAGCCAAGCAGCAGTCCAAATGCATTATGAAGCATTACTGCCGTAAAAATAATAAACCCTGCCGATGCAATGCTATCAACATTGCCAGCAACAACTGCAGAGACAATAATGATAATAGCTACTACTGAGATAAGAGGAATGACATTAATGCTCTTTTCCACAATCTGTGGAGCAAATTTTCGTATGACGATGCCTAAAATAATCGGCAAAATAATCACTTGAATAATAGAAGTAAACATTGCCATTGGATCGACCGGCATCCATTTACCTGCAAGTAATAGTAGTATGAATGGTGTGGCAATTGGTGCTAATAACGTTGAAAAAGAAGTCATCGTAATGGATAACGGTACATTGCCCTTCGCTAAATACACCATAACGTTCGAAGCAGTCCCCCCTGGAACTGAACCGAGAAGAACAAGCCCTGCCGCTAATTCTGCGGGTAAGTTCATGATATAGGCAATGGAAAAAGCAGTCAGCGGCATAATAAGATATTGAGCACAAACACCAATAATAACGGGCACTGGATTCGTTAAAATTAATTTGAAATCAACCGCTTTCAACGTTAGTCCCATACCAAACATAACGATGCCGAGCAATATTGTAATATAGCCCCCAAATAGTAAAAATGGGTCGGGAACGATAAAAGCAATAACAGCTATGCAGATGACCCATAGCGCAAAGTATTTTCCAGCTATCGTACTAATCGCTTCTAATATTTTCATATTCCCACTCCCTATTTCTTTATTTTTAATATTTTATTTGGATTCAACAGTGCATCCGGATCAAGCGCTTGTTTAATCTTTTCCATCACAAGCAGTGCTTTCCCATGTTCTTTCTCTTGGTATTTCTGTTTCCCTATACCGACACCATGCTCTCCTGTACAAGTTCCCCCTCGTTCAAGCGCATACATAACAATTAATTCATTAAATTCATCCGCCTTTGCTATTTCATTAGCATCCTGCATATCAATCATTAAAAGAACATGGAAATTGCCATCACCGACATGTCCAACAATCCCCCCTGTAAGGGCAAACATATTCAGTGTTTTTCTCGCATGTTCAATAGCCCCTGCTAACTCAGAAATCGGTAAACAAACATCTGTCACCATCAGTTTTTTTCCTGGATGTCCATGGACATAGGCGTAAGCTAAATTATGGCGAGCTTCCCATAGCTGATTTCGCGCTGCATTGTCAGTCTCAAAATCTATATTTTGACAATTATGCTCTGCTACAATTTCTTTCATAAAATCAACGTCTTGCTTTAAACCAGCTTCATTTCCATGAAACTCTAAAAATAAAGTTGGTTGCTCCTCATAAGCTGTTTTACTATGCAAGTTCACTTGTTTCATAGAAGGTTCATCAACCAGTTCGACTCTTGCGATTGGAATTCCGGCCTGTAAAATACTAACGACTGCTTCGACTGCATCATTGACTGTTTTGAAAGATGCTCGAGCAGCCATGACATATTCAGGAAGTCCATAAACTTTTAGCGTCAATTCCGTAAAGCAACCGAGCGTTCCTTCAGACCCTACAAAAAGACCGTTCAAATGAAAGCCAGATGAAGATTTTTCCGCTAAATTACCGGTATGAATAACCGTACCATCTGACAGCACAACTTCTAAATCTCGAACTTGATCGCGCATTACTCCATATTTAACAGATGTTGTGCCACTCGCATTTGTCGCGGCCATTCCACCTAGTGTTGCATCTGCCCCAGGGTCCACTGAAAAAAACAAACCGTATTTTTTTAACTCTTTATTTAACTGCGAACGCGTTACCCCTGGTTGAACTTTTACGAGAAAGTCCTTCTCCCTCACTTCTACTATGTTGTTCATTTCTGAAAAATCAATGGTAATCCCTTGTTCATAAGGAATTACATGTCCTTCTAAGCTTGTTCCTCTGCCAAATGGGACAATTGGAACTTTGTATTGATTTGCAATAGTTAGTATGTGACTCACTTGTTCAGTTGTTGTTGGAAACACAACGATATCTGGCAAACTAGCTTGATGATAAGATTCATCACTACTATGTTGTTCTAATATTGTTTGATTAATCGTTACTTGGCTTTCTGACAGAACACCTTGTAGCGCGCTCACCAATTGTTCATTTGTTGCACTTGCTATCATTTTATTCTCCCCTTCTTTTCTCCCATTTTCCCAAAGTCATGAATGATAAATAAATAGGTTATACCAATCTTCATAAATATTAAAATTGGTCCAACCATTTTTTATTATACTTAATATTCAGAAAATATCAATAATTAATAATTTTCTTTCATTGCTAACGAGGTAGGAATTCTGTATGATTAAAGCGTTTATACTTTTACTATGTAATTGAGGGGAAGGACATAGGAAATGCTGCAACCAAAGAAAAAAGCTTATCAAGTTATTGTAGATCAAATACAGGAATATTTTTTAAATGGAGAATTACAGCCTGGAGAAAAACTGCCGACGGAAAGAGAATTAGCGAGTCGCTTTAATGTAAGTCGAACTTCGGTTAGAGAGGCACTGCGAAAGCTTGAAATAAAAGGAATTATAGACATTAAACAAGGCAGTGGCAGTTTTCTGAAATCACCTGAATGCCATTCATTAGGACAAGAGCTTTCCTCTACCATTTTAAAAACAGAAAAAAAACTTATTTATGAAATGCTAGAGCTTCGCCAAACACTTGAAGTAGAATGTGCCTTTTTAGCTTCACAACGGGCCACTTCTGAAGATTTAGAACGAATTGGGCAAGCATTGGAAATGATGAATCAAGTTAAAAATGACGTGGAACTAGGCATTCAAGCTGATTTAAGCTTCCATATTAATATCGTTCTCGCTGCTCACAATTCAATCTTCTCGCAATTATTCCAAACCCTTAGCGAACATATGCAAGATACAATCCGTGTGACCCGAACACAGCGCTTGAAAGATTTAGACCGTACGCAAGAAACTATAGATGAACATAAAGAAATTTACTTGGCCATTGCAGCCGGCGATGCCAATCAAGCCAAACAACTAATGGAAAAGCATATTAAACAAATCCGAAGAGAATTGACCGCCTCCCTTTTCAATCATATTGGCGAACAACATAAATAAACTACATCTACTCAATAAAAAAGCCACGGATTGATATTAAATCCTTGGCTTTTTTGACAAAAACTAAAAATACATAAATCAGTAGATCTTATTTATATTTCATACAAAAAAAAAACGAATCCCATTAATAAGAATTCGTTTTTGATAAAAGATTGTATAAAAACATGTCAGTTCCCTGTCATTCTTATTATCTTTGGGATAACGTCTAAATACGCAATAATGTCCCATTCGGCTTTGGTAAATCATGAGCTGTTATCTGATTCATTTTACAAAAATGTTTTAAAAATTGTTGTGCAAGTTCTCGTTCTGTTGGTTCACTTTTCAATGAAACGATATCAAGTAAAATTTGAGCCATCCATAAATTATCAAAATAACGGTATTTACCTGTATTCCATGTCATTTTGTTAGGGTATTTTTTATCTATATAATATTTCCAAAAAAGCAGCTGATTCGATTCCTGTTCTGTAAGTTGGAGTCTGTATTTTGAATGGGCCGGAATATTCCCATCTTCACACAGCTTACCGATAAAATCTTCATTCACCATATAGACACCTAAAATACGTCTGTCTTTTTCTGACATGCCGGAATCTAATGCTGTTAATAGGACAGCGCTATTTTGGTGCATGCGGTTAGGTTTGTTTGGCTTTCCTTTGTTATTACCACTTTTTATAGCGCTTAAAAAAACCTTCCACTCTAACAAAGAACTAGTCTGTTCTTCTGTGTCACATTTAAAAACCATTTGAGATTCTGGATGCAGTTTATGATGTTTCATCAGTTTTTCGTGTTCTAAGCGAAGTTTTTGGTTTCTTCGTTGCAGTTTTTTTTCTTCTTCCTTCCTCATTTCTTCTTCCTTACGTTCAATTTCCTTTTTTTGTATTATTTTTTCAATTAACTGAGCATCACTTTTATCATGTAATTTTAAGTACTTTCCAAATACATCAGGAAAAACAAACATTTTATTTTCTGATGCAAAATGTATTTCAATAATGGACTCATTATGTTTAACGATACTACCCATGCCAAAACGCTTATGTGTAACTTTTTTATTAATTAGATTCATTATTCTAGTCCTCCTTATGGAATAAAACCTCGGTTACTATTAGATAGTCAATTAATTATTTAATTCAACTACCTACCTCAAAAAGCCCACATAACTGTTTTTTTCTTCGTCTTAATAAGGGATATTAAAAAAACGTATCCAAATTCTATCTGCAAAAAAGGTCAGCGGAATTCGAAATACGATTTAAAAAAACAATTATAAGACTATTATAACATTTTTTTAAAAAATCACAAACTTATTGTTGACAACATATTTTATTATGAGGTAAAATTAAAAATTATTCTCTAAATCCTCATGAAATTAGAGTCTTATAAAAAGTCACAAAGCTTCTGAAAAGCCCCTATAAAATGCAACTGATTTCCGGTGTTAAGCATAGGAAATCTTCATAAAATAAATCATATAAGTAGTTCCTTTCCTAGAAAGAACGGGAGGAAATCTATGTACTAATTCTATAGGCTGAACATTCACATTTCCCAATTAATTTCCATATAAAAAAGACCCCAATTTCGCAAAAGTTATTTGCAAAATCAAGGTCTGTATTGAAAATATCTACTTTTTCAAGTTTTATAGGAATGCTTTTAAATTTTTCGAATCAATCAATAATTAGATGTGTCCCCTGTATATTAAGCTAACGCCAACCACGCAACTGCCTCGCAATGTGGTGAGTGCTGAGCGTGGACATTTTAAAAATCAGGATGTAGTAGAATCACCTTAAAATAATAATAACTCATCTGTATCATCAATATTACTTCAAAATTTCACTTGTAAAATCTTGTTTACCTTATAAATCGTATTACAATACATCAGGTTTACAATTTTATATCGAAATAACCCACACAGACATGCCTTCTGAAATATCCAATCCATCTTGATAAAATGTAGTTTGAATACCTTTAGGTAGGATATATTCTAGTTCTCTTTGTAACAGCCTTGAACCTACCACATAAAGCTTATCTGTTAATGGTCGGTCCTGTAAAACTTCAAAACCTTCCATTCGTAATAATTTTTTCACATGATTATAAAGTTCGGTTTGATTACTAGCACAGTCAGTTGCAACAATACCTGCTGCTACTTCTTTTGTTCCTAGGTCGATTTGTTGCTCTGCTGTTTCTACAAATGGATAAATACCCATTTCTTCTAATGTAGCCCATAACGACTCCAAAGCTTTTTCTTGATTGTGATAATATTTACTTCCCAATATACGCCAAAATCTCCAGCCCGCTCGTTGTAATATCTTCTCTCGTTGGAAGTCTCGTTCTGTGTCTTCAGGTGAAGTATGCCAATAGTCTCCGTCACATTCAACCGCTAATCTTGTTTTTTCACCTACAACTACTAAGTCAATACGATAGCCATTCACTTGATATTGCGGGATGACCTTATATCCTTTAACTGTAATAGCATCAAATACACTTTTTTCGAATTCACTTTCGCATAACATACGATTCGACTCATTTTCTTCCTGTATTGGATTTGCTACATAAGACAATAGCTGGTATCGTAAACATTCTCGATTAGAAATATCATTTATCGTAATAGAATGCATTAACCATAATTGATCTTTAGCTCGGCTGGCTGCAACATTAAATCTTTGACGAGCACTTTCACTAGTTAATGCTGTTATACGTTTTTCACCTTTTGCTGCTACCATTGAAAGGAAAATAACATCCCTTTCATCTCCTTGGAAACTATAGGCATCGCCACATATAATATGGCGTTCCTCCATCACTTCTGCTCCTATTGTTTTCAATAATTTATTTTGAATATACTTGGCTTGTCCGATACCTAGTAATGAAATAACCCCAAATGTTTTACCTTCATACTGAGGATTTTCAAGACACCTTGTTATTTCTTCAACAATTGCATCAGCTTCTACTTCATTCAGTGCATTTTGCCCTGTTCCTTCACGTACACCGTGTGGTAAATATTTAGTCTTTATTGGTTCCAGACGATCTGCTGGATATTGTCGTAAAGGAATTAAAGGCCTGTCACTATAAGAAATTAAATTAGAAAATCCAATAATCTCCGGCATACAACGGAAATGTTCACGAAGCGTTATCGTATCTTTAAACATGATGTAACATATATCGAAAAATGAATTTTTAATATTTAAGTCAAACCCAAAATCAAAATCAATTTCTTTAAAATATCTTGTCTGTAACTTCTTCACATCATCTTCGTCAATGCCTATTATTGTTGGACTAATTTGTTTATCGTCTCCTACAATAATCATTTTCTTAGCAATATATTTTAATAGCAATGCTTCATGCCAAGACTGACTCGCTTCATCAATAATTACTACATCAAATAAATTAGGTTTAATTTCAAAATTATCGAATACTTGATTCATTGGCATAATCCAGGCCGGAATTGCCCCCATACATTTTTCCATATGCATTTGTGCTTCCATTTGATATCTCGCAGCATTTTTACCTGTACCTTTTCCGACATTTTTAACAGATTTCATCCATGCTTTTAAATGTTGACTTTGCAAATCATTCATTGACTTCAACATATTAATCCATGCTTTTGTAGAACCAATTTCAATGATTGTCTGCTTTATTTGCATTTCAAGTTCATCATATTTTTGGGATAACACTTGTTCATTCCGTAACAAGAATGCTTCCATCCAATTTTTCACTTGTTTATGAACAAAGGCTTTTTCCCATTCTAAAAGTCGTTTTTGCCATACTGTATCATCCATAGATTCAATAAAGTTAGTACCCACTAATGGTGAATGAGCTACTAACTTATTTTTAAGCTCGATTACAGTTTCATCACGTTTCTTAACTTCTTGATATAGTACATATTTTTCCCACACTCTCTGTACTAAATCACTATTTCTTGCACGTAAAGCATCTAATAACTCATTATATAATGAGTGTGTTTTGTCTGTTATAACTTCTTCAATAGATTTACCAATATCATTAAACTTAGTGTTCATCTGTAATAGTTGCTCTTCTATTTGAACAATTTGGATATTATTTTTTAATTGTTCAATAAAGGATTCATCAAAACCATTTGGCGAAATTACTTCAAATTTATTTAATACGCCTTCTCGCCATTCATGTATAGCATCTATAATATTTAATTGTTCAACAATGGACTGCACTTCCTGTTTTAATGTTACCGGCTGCATTAAATGTTCATCTATAAACAATGGTACTAATAATTCTTTTAATTTCTGTTTTGCACTTTCTTGTAAGACAAATTTATTTAATAGGTAAATTTGTTCTGGTGTTTTTAATAACTTAGCGTTATAAGTTATAACGCTAAGTTGATCTTTATATTGTTTTACAACTTTCGGCTTAATTAAAAATTTACCTAAATTACCGCCTTGATCTAAGTGATTTGTTAAATCCGCGGTCATAACTTTCAAAGTTGCTAATGAAATATCTTTTACATCAAATAAGGATGCTTCTACTTCGTTTTCATATTGTAAATATGTACTTATTGCATACTTTAATTGCTCGTTATACTCTTTCCAATTCATTCCTCGATTAATAAATACATCGTTTAAAGTATTTCCTAAAGCTGGATATGTTTTAAATAATAGTGACTGCTTCAAAGAACTATATCGTTCAAATTCGGTTAACAACTCCGACTGTTGCTCATATGTCAACGATTGCGTTATTTCGATGAGGCTTTCATTTTTGGCTATTTCTAATTCTTTTAGATTTTCAAATAAACGTGATTCTTCATTAAATAGCGATTCAATGTTTTGGATTTCGTTTGCGATAGATAAATTCGGATAATCAAATATTTTATATTCATCAACTATGTCTTCAAAAGTAGCATTAAGTTGGATAATCCCTTGAATTAATTTCTTTTCTAATTGCCAATAATCTTCTGATGTATCTAGAGTGACATTTGATGTATACCATTTATATTGATCATCTAATGCATGAATTTGCTTTACGATTTGCTGCGCAGTACCTGCATACGATTTTGAAAAATGATGTTCATATGTTTCTTGTTCTCTAATTTCGAGCAATTCGGTTTTCGTTTTATTTAATATTCCTTTTAATTGCTTCAGCTGTTGTTCCTTTTGTTCAACAACTAGCTCTTTCTCCCTTAAATCAAATCGTTCTTTATTTACCGAAATGGTGCTTACTACTTTTTCTAAGTCTTTAATGGAGCTAGAATCACCACCTAAGTAACTTACTGTTAATGCTTGTAAATCTGTAGGTAGCTTGCTTTTTAAGACACTTAACGCTTTAGCTGTTTGACTTGTAATTAGCACTCTGTTCCCTGTCGATAATAAGTGTGCAGTTAAATTCGCTATCGTGTGAGTTTTACCTGTTCCTGGAGGCCCTTGAACTAAAACATTGTCCTTGTTCGATAAGGATTTAATAATTCGTTCCTGCTCTTCATTCGACGGAAGAGGAAAATAAAATGGATTGCTTTTTGGTAACGTCACTTCATCATTTTCAGTCACTTCATATTCGTGAATTTTGCTTTTTTCCACTTGTTTATAATTAAACATATTCGCTAAATTGGCTGGCACCTTTACACTATCATCACTTAATTGTTGAACTGCAACTTCACATGCATTTTGAAAGCTTTTTTGTGTTTTCTTTCTTACTATAAATGCAGGGCTATTGGATATTAGCAGCGATGCACCATCTTTTATACTAGGAATCGCTAAAGAATCATGATATTGACTACGAGAATCTAAAGCATTAGCAACCGTCTTTAATATCGCTTCCATTTGCGACATGACGCTTTGTTCTTCATTGATTTCATTAATCAATTGTTGAACTTCATTGTGATCCGCTTTTTGTAACTGATTTTCAAGTGATAGCATATCTTCTTCATATTCAATTGCAAGACCTTTCGCACCATCTTCAATAATAAAAACTGCCTTCTCTTTATCAAAATGCAACTCTACTTTGTTAATTAATACATGCCTCTCAACGGATTGCTTCGGCAGTTTCCACTGTAACAATCCTACTCCTACAATTAACTCAAGTGATTCAGCATTAGTTTGCAATAATTGATGAATCTTAAATAATCTATCATATAAATCCTGAATCTTTTTAACACGTTTTGTTTCTTCAACATGTTTTTCCCATATATTCTCAATAAATTCTTCACGTGCTTCTCTTAAGTTTGGAAATTCATCAATTGTTATCTCAACTATTTCAATTTCTTTATCATCATTTACAACTTGTTGATTTTTCACATCAATCTTTTCGTACGTAAGATTATAAAAATTAATATTTATCCAATCTTTTAATTCATTAGGAAGTACCGGCTCTTTAGGCTTTATAGGCTTTTTGACCGTAAGCCAATTACTAGTATCACTTCTAAAAAAGTCTGTTGTCTCTTGTTCATTTGGAATATCTTTTTCAATCCAAATTATATCCTCATAACTTCGGTAAGAAGATATAGGACGCTGCTTTAACCTCGATAAATCATTTATGTATTGAATTAAATTCGCTGCTTTATTATTAATTGTTAAAGTCTCCAACATTTCTCCCCCTTAAATTAGGTAAATTAGATGATATTACTTTACATAATTTTATAACGTTTCTATTATACATCAAATAATAAATACCTATTTCCTGTGATTTAAAAGCAAAAAAGCAGTTCGGACAATCTCATTAATATTAAGATTGTCCGAACTGCTAAATTTATTTTATTAAACCAACTCCAACCGAGCTACAGCCTCACAATGTGTAGAGTGCGGGAACATATCAACTGGTTGTATTTCTTGTGTTTTGTATCCGCCATCTTCTAAGATGCGTAGGTCGCGTGCGAGTGTGGCTGGGTTACATGATACGTATACGACTCGTTTAGGACGCTGCTCTAAAATTGTTTGTAAAAGGGCTTCGTCGCATCCTTTACGTGGTGGGTCGACAACTAGGACATCCGCTTCTTTGCCCTCTTTATACCAGCGTGGAATAACTTCCTCTGCTGGGCCTGCCTCGAAGTACGTATTGGTAAAGCCGTTCAGCTCTGCATTGCGTTTTGCATCTTCAATAGCTTGGGGTACGATTTCAACACCCATCACCGCTTTTGCTTTTTGTGCTAGGAATAAAGAGATGGTACCGATGCCGCAATAGGCATCTATGACACGTTCATGTCCTTGTAAATCAGCATAGTCAAGCGCTTGCTTGTAAAGCACTTCGGTTTGCTGCGGGTTTACTTGATAGAAAGAACGTGCTGAAATTTCAAAGCGTACATCGCCGATAGCGTCAATAATGACGTC
This sequence comes from Lysinibacillus sp. FSL M8-0337, assembly GCF_038593855.1. Taxonomy (NCBI): domain Bacteria; kingdom Bacillati; phylum Bacillota; class Bacilli; order Caryophanales; family Bacillaceae; genus Lysinibacillus; species Lysinibacillus sp. FSL M8-0337. The sequence goes on from NZ_CP151996.1 coordinate 3,977,855, forward strand.
TTTGCCCCAAAGGTTAATCGTTTCATCACCAAAAATAACGTTTGTTTTATCGCTATTGATGTTTTGCATAATGGATGTAACATTTGGTACTAGCTTTACTATGCTCGCTACAGCGGCTTCTTTTTGCGGGAATTTTTTCTTTTTCGTCACAAGTACAACCATGACCTCACCTGTTGCACGTGCTGTACGGATTACGACGTGACGTAGCATGCCTTCATGTGATGCCTCATTGTATGGTTGCATGCCGATAGCTGTTAATTCTTTTTTGAGACCAGAAAGAATTGCGTCCGCCTCGCCTGTTTGAATGAGACAACGATCCATATCGACAATCGTATGCGATTTTGTTTTGTAAAATCCAGCAATCACTTGACCGGCGTCATTTGTGGAAAATGGAATTTGGGCTTTATTACGATATTGCCATGGTTCCGCCATCCCTTTCACAGGTAAAACAGGTGCGTCGATTTTGCCTAGACGTTGCATAACATTGCGCACCATATTTTCCTTCCACTTTAACTGACCTTCATACGATAAGTGCTGTAACTGACAGCCCCCACATTGCTTGAAATAATCACAAGGTGCTTCTACTCGATCAGGTGAAGGCTTTAAAATATCCAAGACTTTTGCAAAGCCATAATTTTTTAATGTTTTTAAAACATGTACTTCTGCTGTTTCATTCGGTAAAGCCCCTTGAATAAATAATGGATAGCCGTCGACTTTTGCGACACCATTGCCATCATGTGTTAAATCTTCTATATAAACTGTTAGTTGGTCATTCTTTTTTACGGGTGCTGACATTCGTACATCCTCCATTTCAATCTCCTTATTGTAGCATGTGATAGCGGAGGAAAAAAGAACAAGGCTTGAATTTATAAGGTTGTACTAATTTTGCTAAAAAAGAGCCGCTATTCGCGACTCCCTTTTTTATTTTTTCTTACATAATCATCTTTTGGTGCCCACCAAAACATAATTAAGATACTAATAATGACGACTATAAATGGCGCATAAAATATTTCGATTTGTTCCATACCTATATCCCCCTATGCATGATGGTCTTCTTTTCCTGTCACGTAATTTTTGTTGAATAGGAATAATTTCAACAATAAATAAAGTGAAGGCAGAAGCAAGCATAATCCTAAAATAAAGACGATGACTAATGCAACGGCCATTTGCGTGCTTGTGAAGCTATCGTAAATTGTTAAATACGGATACAGTAAATATGGATATTGTGCAATGCCATAGGCGAAAAATGCTACCGCAAACTGAGCGATTAATAATCCTACTGCAAGACCGTAATTTTTTCGCATCCATAGTAATATCACTGTAATGATAAATAATACGGCGGAAATAGCAAACATCCACCATAAATCAACCATATTCTGATAGCTTTCAGGGTTAATGGATTTCATCTCATACATAATACCAAGTGCACTAATCATTAAAGGCGCTGCCCAAATAAGGGCGTATTTTCGCATTAAATTTGTAGCCTCTACATCGGTTGCTTTATGTGCATACCATGTTAAAAATACTGCGGATATATAGAGAACTGCCGCTATACTTAATACGACAATACTCCAAGCAAATGTACTTGTATATAATGTCCAATAATTTAATACAGGTTGCCCTTCTACAATGTCTACATAACCACCACCTGCAATAGCAAAGACAACAGAGAGCGATGCTGGAATTAATAAACCTGATACGCCATATGTCAGCGTGTAACCAATATGGCCGCGTGCACCGTACGCCTCAAATGCATAATACGACCCTCGAATTGCCAGTAACACTAATGAAATGCTGACTGGAACAAGCAAGATTGTTCCATAGTAGAAGGCGGTTTGTGGAAAGAATCCTACAATCCCTACAAAGAAAAATACTAAAAAGACATTTGTTACTTCCCATACAGGCGATAAATAACGCTTAATAATATTGGTTATGACATGATTTTTTCCAATAAGTAAACTGTAAGCATTGAAAAAACCTGCCCCAAAATCAATAGATGCCACCATCACATAACCGAAAAGGAATATCCACAAAACTGAAATTCCTAAAACCTCTAATGTCATATGATGTCACCGCCCTTTTCTGTATGTCGATCTTCAATTTCACGTTCAATTGGATTCTTTTTAAACATACGCACTAATACGACTGTACTTCCTATTCCAAGTACGGTATACACACCTGTAAATAACAGCATCATCAAATCTACATGATCGCTCGTTGTAGCGCCGTCTGGTGTGCGCATAATACCGTATAATATCCACGGTTGACGTCCAACTTCCGCAAGCCACCAACCGGCTTCAATCGCAATAATTGACAGTGGTGCACCTGCAACAATAATCCATCTAAACCATCGAGTATGAATAAAGCGCCAACCACGGGGTTTTCCTACTACGTAAAGGAAAGACACTAATACCATAAACATGCCGATAAAGACCATGATATTAAAAAGATAGTGTATATAAAGCGGTGGTCTGTCTTCTTCCGCATATTGATCTAAACCAATGACTTCTGCATTTGGATTATTGCGTGCTAGTATACTTAAAGCATAAGGAACCTTGATGGCGTATTTAACTTCTTCGCCGTCCAAAACACCGAACAAAATCAAAGATGCTTTATCTGTTGTTTCAAAATGCCATTCAGCCGCTGCTAATTTTTCTGGTTGGTATTCCGCTAAGTATTTACCTGAGAAATCGCCTATAATTGCTGCAGCAATGGATGAAACTAAACCGATTTTCATCAATAAAAATAGAGACTTTTTATGGTAAACATGATCTGAGCCTTTGAGCATACGGTAGCCTGCAATGGCTGCCAAGACGAATGCTGATGTCATATAGGCTGTTACAAGAACATGCGCAACTTTTGTTGGCATGGCTGGGTTAAACATCGCTAGAAATGGTTGAATATTTACAAGCTGTCCGTCCACAATATCAAAGCCTTGAGGTGCATTCATAAAGGCATTTACCATTGTTATAAAGACAGCTGACATAGATGCACCAACTGCAACAGGTATTAGGAGTAACATATGCTTTTTCTGGCTATCAAAGCGATCCCATGTATATAAATAAATTCCTAAGAAAATGGCTTCAAAGAAAAATGCAAAGGTTTCCATAAAGAGCGGTAATGCTATCGTTTGCCCTGCAAGTTGCATAAAATTCGGCCATAGTAACGATAATTGCAATCCAATAGCTGTTCCTGTTACGACTCCTACAGCAACGGTAATGACGAAACCTCGTGCCCAACGTCGCGCCATCAAAATATAATGTTCATCATTCTTTTTATATCCAGTCCATTGTGCGATCATGATCATTAACGGCACACCGACACCAATCGTTGCATAAATGATGTGGAATGATAACGTAAGCTCCGTTAACGCACGACTCCAAAAGACTGCTGATTCATTAATCATCTCATTGCCCTCCTAACTTCCAAATATTCTTCCAAGTATGGAAAGTAGCATGATAATTGCAACACCAAAACTTAACCAAATAAGCTTCTTTTCCTGTGACTTATACAACTGCACCACTTCCTTTCCCTTTCCCATACCCATATTTTCCACTATTCCAACGAAAAAAACCTTTATAATGGTCCGATATTTCGGCCTATTATAAAGGTTTCAAATTTTGTTCAAGTAATATACGCACATTTGCCAAACATTTTTCTTAATTCGTTCACAACCCTTCATTATATGGGAATAAAATACAAAAAGCGTAAATTTATAAAATAAAATTTACGCTTTTTGTTAATCTAAATACGGTCTTCCTCACGAATATCTTCAATTGGGACAAAAATTTCAATATGGCGCTTTAAGTTTTCAAAAGTCGCAGGCGCATCTCCACCATATTCACCATCTAAATTTAAATGAACTTCACTATCCGTCGTTACTTTTACGACACTTGCTTTTTTATAAATAACACGATCATCCTTTAAATGTTCGCCTCGTAAAGCCATTGCTGCAAGTTGAATAAATTCTGGCAAGCTTACTTTTTTTAATACTAATAATGTGAAGTATCCATCGTTTATGCTCGCATCTGGTGCAAGCTTTTCAAAGCCTCCTACTGAATTCGTTAAGCCACATAAAAACATCATGGCATCGCCATCGAATACTTCACCATCATATTCAATACGCATATGTGATGCCTTAATAGATGGAATCATTTCAACTGCTTTTAAATAGTAGGCGAGCTGTCCAAGCATTGTTTTCATTTTGCTAGGTACTTCGTACGTTAGCTCTGTAATACGTCCTCCAGCAGCAATATTGATGAAATAGCGTTCTCCATTTAACAATCCAACATCAACTGGTAAGGTATCGCCTTTAATAATAATATCAACAGCTTCATCAATATTTCGTGGTATATGGACAGCACGTGCAAAATCATTCGTTGTCCCCATAGGAATTAGACCAATCTTCGGACGTTTTTCGAATTGGCCTACACCAGAAACAACCTCATTTAACGTCCCATCGCCACCAACTGCTATGATAATATCAAATCCACGTTCTACTGCATTTTTTGCTGCCTCTATTGCATCACCTTCACAAGTTGTTGCGTGACAAGATGTCTCATAGCCTGCTACCTCTAGTTTCTCCAATACTTCTGGTAGATGCTTTTTAAACACTTCTCGCCCAGATGTAGGATTATAAATGATTCTTGCTCGTTTCATAACATACCTTCCTGCTTCATAAGATTCTAATACTTTCAACGAATTTTTCGTTGAAATGTTGCACTACTATTACTACGCCAGCCCAAACACCACTGTCGCTAAGTAAAATGTTTTATTTTTGTAATGCTGCTGTTACATGTTTTTTGAAATCTTCATATACATAAGTCCAATTTGTTTTGTTGGTAATATTGTCTTCACGAATTTCAGCGTAAAGCGATTTTTGTGCTTCCTCAAAATTCGGGTCTTCTTTATCTGGCAACGTCGCTCTTTTGTTCACAACAATGTCCTGTAACTCTGGCGCACGTGGTCCCCATTTACCTATCACTTGTCCTGACTCGTTTAATAAAATATACATCGGAATCGCGCGTCCACCATTTGTTAAATAACGGTCGATTAAATCCGTATCTGCATCACGGAAAACTGTGCGCATATCTAATCCTGCTGCTTCTGCAACACGACGAATAATTGGATTATTTAGCATTGCATCCCCGCACCAATCTTCTGTAATGGTTAAAATTTTTGGTTGCTTGTCCTTCAGTAACGTTACAAAACCATCGTTTGTTGGCACTTCAAAACCATCATAAATTACAAAGCTATCTTCTTTTAGCGTCGTCATCTGATCCATATATTGTTGAATTGAAATGGCTTCTTCAAAATATTGTTGCTCAGTTTTCATATACTATCCCCTTTTTAAGTGATGTGATTGTTTCTATTCTATATTTTGCTATGAATACTCATTTTAGACAACTATTAAGTGCTACTTTTTGTTAGTATGTATAGTCTTTCCATTTAAAAAGTCAAGAAAGTGAAGACACTTTCTTGACTCATTGTAATAGCAAAAAATTAGCGTTTAGCAATTTCTTGTTGTAATAATTTATTAACCATTGGTGGGTTCGCTTGGCCTTTTGTCGCTTTCATAATTTGACCGACTAAGAAGCCAATTGCACGATCCTTACCATTTTTAAAGTCCTCGATTGATTGTGCATTGTTATCTAATACTTCTGTAACAATTGCTAATAAGGCACTCTCATCTGAAATTTGAACTAAACCTTTTGCTTTTACGATGTCATTAGCTGAACCGCCGTTTTCTACTAATTCAGCAAATACTTTTTTACCGATTTTAGAAGAAATTGTACCGTCCGTAATTAACTTCACCATACCAGCAAGGTTTTCTGGTGTTAACGCTGTATCTTTAAGATCCTTTTGTTCAGCATTTAAATAAGCTGAAACATCGCCCATTAACCAGTTAGCTGAAAGTTTTGCATCTGCACCATCAGCTACCATTGCTTCAAAGAAATCTGAAATTTCTTTAGAAATAACAAGCACGCCCGCGTCATAAGGTGTTAAGCCTAATTCTTCAACATAGCGTTTTTTACGAGCATCTGGCAGTTCAGGAATTTCTGATTTCACGCGCTCTAACCATTCATCGTCGATTGACAGGCGCACCAAGTCAGGCTCTGGGAAGTAACGATAATCATCTGTTCCTTCTTTCACGCGCATTAAAATTGTTTTACCTGTTTTTTCATCAAAGCGACGTGTTTCTTGATCAATCACGCCACCTGAAAGTAATACGTCCGCTTGGCGTAACTCTTCGTGCTCAATCCCACGACGTACGTAGTTGAATGAGTTCAGGTTTTTAAGCTCTGTTTTAGTACCGAATTCCTCTTGACCATATGGGCGAATCGAAATGTTGGCATCACAGCGCAGTGAACCTTCTTCCATTTTACAGTCTGAAACATCTGTATATTGGATAATGGATTTTAATTTTTCAAGGTAAGCATACGCTTCATTTGCTGTGCGAATATCTGGCTCAGACACGATTTCTACAAGCGGTGTCCCTTGACGGTTAAAGTCAACAAGTGAGTGGTCACCAGCATGCGTTAGTTTACCAGCATCTTCTTCCATATGAAGACGTGTAATACCGATACGTTTTGTATAACCATCTACTTCAATATCAATCCAGCCGTTTTTACCGATCGGCTTATCGAATTGCGAAATTTGATAAGCTTTCGGATTATCAGGATAGAAATAGTTTTTACGGTCAAATTTTGTTTCTTGTTCGATTTCCATGTTTAATGCTAGTGCTGCACGCATTGCGAAATCTACAACGTTTTTATTTAAGACAGGTAGGACACCAGGGTAACCTAGGTCGATTACTGTTGTGTTTGTATTTGGTTCAGCACCGAAGTGAGCTGGCGCTGGCGAGAAGATTTTTGAGTTTGTTTTTAACTCAACGTGTACTTCTAAACCAATGACTGTTTCAAAGTTCATGTTATTTTCCCTCCCAAATTTGAGGAACTTCTTTATGGAACGCAGTAGCTTGCTCGAACGCATGCGCTACACGGTAAATTGTTGCTTCATCGAAGTATTTACCGATAATTTGCAAGCCTAATGGTAAACCATTTTCAAAACCACATGGAATTGAAATTGCTGGTACACCTGCTAAGTTCATAGGAATTGTTAAAATATCGTTGGCATACATCGTCATCGGATCATCTACATTTTCACCAATTTTAAATGCTGGTGTTGGTGCAGTAGGTCCAATGATTACATCAAAGTCTTCGAATACTTTGTCGTAGTCTGCTTTAATAAGTGTACGTGCTTGTTGCGCTTTTTTGTAGTAAGCGTCATAAGTACCTGCGCTAAGCGAGTATGTTCCTAGCATGATACGACGTTTTACTTCATCACCAAAGCCTTGCGCACGTGTTTCTTTGTAAAGGTCCATTAAGTTCGTCACGTTTTCAGCACGGAAGCCATAACGGATCCCATCGAAACGAGAAAGGTTTGATGAAGCTTCAGAAGAAGAAAGGATATAGTAAGCTGCAAGCGCATATTTAGAATGAGGAAGTGATACTTCTTCTACTGTTGCACCTAAGCCTTTTAGTACTTCTAATGCATCCAGTACGGATTGACGTGCTGCTTCGCCAACACCTTCACCTAAAAATTCTTTTGGTACAGCAATACGTAAGCCTTTGACATCGCCAGTTAGTGCTGCTGCGAAGTTTGGTACTTCTACATTTGCTGAAGTTGAATCGTTAGGGTCTAAGCCTGAAATGGCTTCTAGTAGAAGCGCATTGTCTTCAACATTACGTGTAATTGGTCCGATTTGGTCTAATGAAGAAGCAAATGCCACAAGTCCAAAACGAGATACACGACCATATGTAGGTTTCATCCCTACGACACCGCAATATGCTGCAGGTTGGCGGATTGAACCACCTGTATCTGAACCAAGTGAAAATGGCACTTCGCCTGCTGCTACTGCTGCTGCAGATGCACCTGATGAACCACCTGGTACGTGGTTTAAGTTCCATGGATTTTTTGTTGTTTTATAGTATGAGTTTTCATTTGAAGAACCCATTGCAAACTCGTCCATGTTTAATTTACCGATTGTAATCATGCCCGCTTCGCGTAGCTTATTCACGACAGTTGCATCGTATATTGGCATAAATCCTTCAAGAATTTTAGAAGCACATGTTGTTTCTAAGCCTTCTGTTACGATATTGTCTTTCACGCCAATAGGAAGACCAAAAAGTGGTCCACGTTTTTCAAATGGTACTTTGTCCATTTCAGCTGCTTGTGCAGTTGCTTTTTCTTCGTTTGAAGCAAGGAAAGCTTGTACATCGCCGTCAAGCTTTGCCACTCGTTCATATGCTTCTTTTGTTAAGTCAGCGATTGTTAGGTTACCAGCTTTAATATCAGCTTGTAGCTCCTTTGCTGAACGTTCAAATAACGTCATGAGGAATCCTCCTATGTTTTAGTATTACATGATAGCTGGTACTTTTACTTGACCATCTTCTTGTTCTTTTACATTTAACATCATTACATCGCGGTCTAAACCTTTTGTTGCCACGTCTTCACGCATTACGTTTACTAATGGTAAAACGTGTGTTGTTGGTTCAACATTTGTAGTATCTAACTCGTTTAACTGCTCTGCAAAGTCAGTAATTTTCCCAAGTTGCTCAGCAAATTTTTCCGCTTCTTCTTCTGTAATTGCAAGACGTGCTAAATTCGCAACGTGCTTAACCTCTTCTTTTGTTAATTTTGCCATTGTTCACACCTCCGAATACTATCCAATTCATTGTTTTTATTGATAACAATAGGGTTGAATAAAGTTAACCATGCCCATTATCATAACATTTTTCCTACTAAAAATCACAACTTTCACCAAAAATATAGAAACTTTCACTACTATGACAAAGTGTTGTCTTATGATGTCTGCTATTGTTGAAATGGACAACATCATCCATAGCGGATTTCCGTACTCTAAGGTCCTCATTGCAATAAAGAGCAACAAATACCATTGGATATTAGCACATTAAAAAATAGCCAGCACAAGGCTGACTATTTTTTACTCATACACGTGTACATATGGGTCTTTATCATTCGCTTCTTTCATAATTAAAGCTTCTGGACCATTAACCGATGTAATGCTCACTTCGACATTGATATTATCAAATTGATTGATAAGGACGCCCGTCAAATATTGTGTAAAACCTATAATTTCAGCCGTGCCGAAAAATTGGATTGGAATTTCAATTGAGAGCTTTTGTATTTTTTTATTTTGATAGAAGCCAGTGCCAATTACACTTGTATAGTTAGAAAAATATTTATCAACATCTTGTTTGAAGTTTTTAAAATTATTACTTACATCTCGATAAGCATCATGTGTGTCATCTGTAGGGAACATCACATATTCTTCATCAAGCGCCTGCCAATCGCCAATATCATTTTGCCCTTCTTTGGCAACACCATAAGTAAAATAAGTACCTGGAATTATTTCATTGCGCGCTCGCTGTTTAAATAGCCCAACGACAATCGGTACATCTTTTAGTTCATCACGTGTACGCATACGGGAAACGATTTCAGCCGCCATCTTTTTGCCTTGTTCAATAAGAGCAGACTCCGGAATAGGCTCCTCGTAATACTCCCCATATTGTTCTTTCTGATAATAATAAATAGAATTCAAAGCGAGCCCGATGGAAATACCACCTAGTTTTACTTTGTTATCATCCGTTTTCTTTAAGTAGTTTTGCTCTACAATATGGGCTAAATAAATAGGCGCTTTTGTTGCACGTTCTTCTGGCGTCATGGCGTCTGTTGTCGGAGGGTTTAACCCATCCTCCGTTTGTGAACTACGCGCTAACCAGGAGCTTACTGTGCTTTCAGCTAAATATTGCCCTTCTTGGAAGTAATAATTTTCTGTGTCAAACTCATTTTGAGAAAGACGCATTAGCCCTGTTTCAACTTCCTTCATATCATACTTCGTGTAAATATTCGAAACAACTAATCCACGGCTTGCACTTTCTTTATATGGAATGAGTGTTTTATAAAAAGATTCATCAATCTGTAGACTAGGAATAATCGTTGTTTCCGCTTTTTCCTGTTGCGTTTCCTGTGTAAGCTCTGTCTCCTTCTTATTCGAAGGCACACAGCCGACTAGCATTGCAGCAGCTACAATTGCTGGAATGAGTCGAAATGACTTCATTATGTTAGTACCCCTTTACTAATATCAGATTCGTCTTGGACAAATTATATTTGACGCCACTAATTTTTGGGCGCAAATATTCTTCATGCTTTACTGTTTTCTTGCGTTATGAAACTTTACTTTAAATGATGTTAAGTCAGTTGCTCAATTAGGTCATCTTCGTTCCAAATTTCAATGCCTAGTTGTTGTGCTTTCGTTAGTTTGGAACCCGCATCCGAGCCAGCAATAACAAGGTCTGTTTTCTTACTAACACTGCCTGTGACAATTCCACCTAACTCTTCTATTTTCGCCTTTGCATCGTTCCGTGTCAATTGCTCAAGTTTACCAGTTAATACGATTGTTTTCCCTGCGAATGGATTGTCTCCAACGATTACTTCTACCTTTTTGCCTTTATACGTCATATTGACACCCGCTTCAGCAAGTCGCGTAATAACAGCACGAGCATCTTCATTAGCAAAATACTCAACGAGCGACGAGGCCATTTTATCGCCAATTTCATGAATCGCAACAAGTTGTTCCTCAGATGCAGCCATAACCGCCTCCATCGTCTCAAATTCCTCTGACACGATTTTCGCTGCCTTTTCTCCAACATGTCGTATCCCTAACCCAATCAATAGACGTTCCATCGAATTGTCCTTAGATGCTTGAATAGCTTTCACTAGGTTGGTAGCTGATTTCTCACCCATTCGTTCCAACTCTACTAATTGCTCCACTGTTAACTGATATAAATCGGATACATCATGAATTAAATCAGCGCGCAACAGTTGCTCGACAACTTTCTCTCCAAGCCCATCAATATTCATGGCGTTACGGGAGACAAAGTACTTGATGCTCTCTGCAATTTGGGCAAAACAAGCTGGATTCACACAGCGTAAGGCAACCTCCCCCTCAATTCGAATAAGCTCACTATCACATACCGGGCAATTTGCCGGCATTTCGTAAGGAATTGAATCTTCTGGACGTTGCTCTAATAATACCCCGACTACTTGAGGAATAATATCCCCAGCTTTTCGGATAATGACGGTATCTCCAATGCGAATATCCTTCTCGCGGATTAAATCTTCATTGTGTAGGGAGGCGCGTTGCACTGTAGTTCCAGCTACCAGTACGGGTGCTAAAATCGCAGTTGGTGTGACAACGCCAGTGCGCCCTACTGTTAAATGAATATCAAGTAATGTTGTGACAACTTCTTCTGCTGGGAATTTGTAGGCAATTGCCCATCTTGGACTTTTTGCCGTATAGCCGAGTTCATCTTGCTGTGCAAAACGGTCGACTTTGATAACAATACCATCAATTTCATAGGCTAAATTCGGTCTGTTTTCTGTCCAATATTCAATAAAGGACAATACTTCCTCAATGGACGCGCAACGTTGACGCTCCTTATTTGAAGGGAAGCCGATTCCTTCTAAATAATCTAGCATTTCGCCATGTCCATCAATTCCGTACGCCTCACCATCTCCCCCAATTGCATAGATAAAGGTTGATAATTGACGACTTGCGGCAATTTTAGGATCTAATTGACGCAATGAGCCAGCGGCGGCATTGCGAGGATTTGCAAATAATTCTTCGCCATTTTCCGCTCGCTGGGCATTCAATTTTTCAAATGATTTTTTAGGCATATAGGCTTCGCCACGTACTTCAATCGTAATTGGTTCTTTTAAGCGCAGTGGCACAGCACGAATCGTTTTTAAATTTGCTGTTATATCTTCCCCTACAACGCCATCACCGCGTGTAGCTCCTTGTACAAAAACACCATTTTCATATTTTAATGAAATAGCAAGACCATCTATTTTTAATTCGCAAACATAAGAAAAGCGATCGCCGATTGCTTGACGAATTTTACGGTCAAACTCTTGTAAGTCCGCTTCATTAAATGCGTTTGACAGACTTAGCATCGGATAATCATGCGTCACTTTTTTAAATCCTTCTACGATTGCACCGCCTACACGCTGTGTCGGAGAATCAGGATAAATAAGTGAAGGATTCGCCTCTTCTAATGCAATGAGTTCATGTAATAGTTGGTCATATACACTATCTGCAACTAGAGGATTATCTAGCACGTAATACGCATGCCCATATTCATGCAATAATTTATTTAACTCCGCTATGCGCTGTTCAATTTCATTCATTTAAGTTCCTCCGCTTACGCTTTTTCAATAGGTGCAAATTGCGCCAATAGTCGCTTAATACCGATTGGTTGTGGAAATGCGATATCAAGTTCTGTACTATCACCTTCACCTTTTACGCTAACAACCATACCTGTTCCCCATTTTTTATGAATCGCTTTATCCCCAGCCTTCCAACCGAATTGGTCGCCTCCAGTTGCTTGCAGGCGTGCAGTTGCTGGTTGTGTATGCTGGTGCGCGCCAAGTGTGCGTTTTGAATACCCACTAGACGAGCGATTACTTGATGCAAATGGTACTTCAGGTTTTGAACCACCTTTGGAAATTGACTCTAAAATGTCCTCTGAAATTTCACGTAAGAAACGGGAAGCATTGTTAAAGCTTGAACGACCAAAAATCGTACGAGATTGTGCACATGTTAAATACAACCGTTCCTCTGCCCGTGTAATGCCAACATATGCCAGGCGTCGTTCCTCTTCCATTTCATCGTTGTCATCTAAAGAACGAGAGTGAGGGAAAATATTTTCTTCCATGCCAATAATGAAAACGACGGGGAATTCTAATCCTTTTGCGGCATGCATCGTCATTAAAATAATATTTCCTTTTGATGCATCTTCCTTGTCAAGCGCATCGATATCGGCAATCAGAGCTAAGTCCGTCAAGAAGGCGATTAAGCTCTTATCTTCACTGCGTTCTTCAAACGCTTTTGTTACAGATAAAAATTCCTCAATATTTTCTAAACGACTTTCCGCTTCAATGGACTTTTCGTTTTGTAACATCGCACGATAGCCTGATTTCTCAATTACTTGTTCTACGATTTCCGTCACAGATAAGTAATTTTGCATTTCCGTAAAACCTTTAATCATGGCATAAAAATGTTCTGCTGAAGCAGCAGCTTTTCCTGTTAGTCCCATAAAGATTAGATCATTCATCGCATCAAAAATGGAGCGATCCTGATCAATTGCATAGCGTGCCATTTTTTCAAATGAGGTAGCACCAATACTGCGCTTCGGTTCGTTGATAATACGCGCAAGCGATAAATCATCGTCATTGTTGGCGATTAGACGTAAATACGCCAATAAATCCTTTATTTCTTTACGGTCATAGAATTTTGTACCACCCACAATTTGATACGCCATATTGGACTTCACAAGCACTTCTTCCATCACACGAGACTGTGCATTTGTACGGTATAAGATGGCGAAATCATCAAATGAACGATTTTCCTTCTCCATAAGCTGTTGGATTGTTTGCACGACAAACTGCGCTTCTTCCTGCTCATTATATGCTTTATATAAAGCAATTTTTTCACCATGTGCATTTTCTGTGCGCAGCTCTTTCGGATAACGGCTTGTATTATTTTGAATGACGTCATTTGCCGCTTGGAGGATGCGCTTTGTAGAGCGATAATTTTGCTCTAGCATAATGACCTTAGCATTTGGATAATCTTTTTCGAACGATAAAATATTGCCAATATCAGCGCCTCGCCAACGATAAATGGATTGGTCGGAATCCCCTACGACACAAATATTTTTAAATTTTTTCGCAAGTAATTGCACTAATAAATATTGCGATTTATTAGTATCTTGATATTCGTCAACATGAATATATTGAAATTTATTTTGATAGTATTCTAATACTTCAGGTACTCGTTTAAATAAGGTAATCGTTGTCATGATTAAATCATCAAAATCTAGTGACTGATTGCGTCGTAATCTTTTTTCATAGCCTTTATACACACGGGCAACCGTTTTTTCATACGGATTATGTTCATTGATTTGCGCTGCATATTCATCTGCAGTTATGCATTCATTTTTTGCTGAACTAATCGCATTTAAAATAGCACGTGGTTCAAAACGCTTAGGGTCAATATTTTCATCTTTTAAAACATTTTTAATAACTGATAGCTGATCTGTCGAATCTAAAATCGAGAAGTTGCGTGAAATACCTAGTTGCTCGATATTACGGCGCAAAATGCGTACACACATCGAGTGAAATGTGGATACCCACATGCTGTCGCCCGTTCCATTTCCGAGAATACCATCTATCCGCTCTCTCATTTCACGAGCAGCCTTATTCGTGAACGTAATTGCTAAAATCTTTGATGGGTATACTTCTTTTTCTATGATTAAGTACGCAATACGATGTGTTAGTACTCTCGTTTTGCCCGAACCAGCGCCTGCCATAATAAGCAATGGGCCTTCAGTTGTTTTCACTGCTTTTTCCTGTTCGGGGTTCATACCTACTAATAAGTTTTTTGTTAAATGCTCCATTTCGCACCGCCTTACAAACATTTGTTCTTAATTATATCGCATTTTTTACAGCCTTAACAGTCGAAAGTGCAGCTTTTAAATCCTCATATATAATATTTCCCACAACTACAGTATCAGCAACTTGTGCCATTTCAGCAGCTTGCTTAGAAGAAGTTATGCCACCACCGTAAAAGAGCTTTGTATTTTGCAATTCACTTTTCACCGCACGCACGATTTCAATATCGCCATATTCTCCGCTATATTCTAAATAAAATACAGGCAGTTTAAAGAAGTTTTCTGCCATTCGTGCATAGGCCACTACATCATCCGTCGATAAATCGGTATTCGCTTGTGTTACTTCTGCAACTTTACAATTTGGATTTAAAATACAATACCCTTCAGCTACTAACTCATCCCAAACCATAATATCGCCATATTCTTTAATAGCCTCATGGTGTAAATTTTTAATCCATTTCGGGTCATCACTATTTAACACCGTTGGAATAAAATAATAGTCATAGCCAGGCGTTACTGCATCAATTGTTGAAATTTCCAGCGCTATTGGTACTTCAAAGCGACGCACACGGACAAGCAAATCTAATACGCCATCTAATGTTACGCCATCTGTGCCGCCAACCAAAATAACATCCGTTCCAGATTCACAAATTTTTTCTAGTGCTTCATCCGATATGTCCTTTGCTGGGTCTAACTTGAACACATGTCTCCACTCTAAATAATCCATCTATTTTACCACCTATCATTTTCTATCTATTCGTTTACAAGTATAGCTTATGGCTCTCTACAAAAAAATATAAAAGACTGAGCAGAAACTCTACCCAGCCTCTTACCTACTATTCTTTTGGTGCTTGAAACGGCTTTTCATCTGGATACAAACGACCTAACATTTCATCATATGTATCGTTACCATAATCAAAGCAGCGACGTACACGAGAAATTGTTGCAGTACTTGCCCCTGTCTCCTTTTTAATGGATTCATAGGTTTTCTTTAAACGTAATAAATGTGCTACCTCAAAGCGTTGTGCTAGTGATTGAATTTCACTAATCGTACATAAATCATCAAAAAATTTATAGCATTCTTCAATGTCCTTCAGTTCTAGTACTGCTTTAAATAACTGATCTGTTTGATGCCCTCGAATTTTTTCGATTTGCATACAGTTTTCCTCCCTCTTAAGGCTGCGTTTTCACCATTGCTTGTAACCCTGGTGAAGCTGGTACGAAATGAATCCATGACTTTCCTGGAACGAGCTTTACTAGGTCACCAGATTCTTCGACAGCCATTGGTAATCCATCGATATTAGCCCATTTTACTTCTCTTAAATAACCATTTTGAAATACATACGCATTTCCACCAGAGGTTAAATCAATATCTTGACGACCTACATTATCAATTGTTTGGTGATTCATTTCAAAAAATAAAACATTTGCAAATGATAATGCTTCGCCTGTCAACATATCTTTCGTTTCCACGCCTGCCGATTGTCGTCCATAACGATTTGTTTGATGATCGTACACATACGTATTGTGGAAATAATTACTATTCCCATAGCTAATGTCAACTTGACTTGTTTCAACGCCTATTTTACCACGTTCATCGGCTTCATAAAAAGCCTGATGCACTTTTTCACTGTAATTCATTGAAGCGCCTACTTTTTCGGCACCTTTTAATATATTTTCAGAGGTAATATAAGAGTTATGTGGCGCTACGCGATCATTCGAGCGTTTAAACAGTGTACCATCGTAATTCATACCATTTATATTATCCACGACATTATTGCTAAGCATTGATTTTGCCTCTGGACTGTAGCCATGTGCAACATAAAATGCCCCAAAACCTTTTGCCATATCTACAAAATATGAACGTGCACTTCGTACTGGGCCAATGTTTTCTGGTAAATCGCTTTGATAGACTGCTAGTAAACGCGTAACGTCTCCTTCAGCTAGCATTTCATAAATAATATCTGCTGATGCCAAACCTGATTGAGGGCGTGCGGCAGGATGATTATTAATGGTTACTATAATTGGACGCTGTGTTACTTCTTCTTCAACATTCTCTCCTGTTAACGGAGCCACAAATGTCTCTTGCTTTGCAGGCTCTTCGATAGCTGGCTTGTCATCTACTTTCGTTGCTCCCTCATCTGATTCAGACGCATCTTTTGAACATCCACCGATGAACAAGGCGCTTAATGCTAAGCCAACTAGTAGTTTTTTTGATTTTAACACTTGCATTACTCTCCTTTAGTCAATGCCGCTCTGATGTAATGTCTACTTGCTGGTGCTCTGGCGCTACATAAATTGTACTACTTTAACTACCGCATTACTGCTGGTAATAATAATTTATTCTTCAGGACATCAAAAATCCCTTTTGGTGTTATTCGAATATACGGCAAATGTGTAGATTGTAAAAATAGCAAAGTATAAATAGCGTCTCCTAAACGATAGCCACGTTCTGCCAATGCTTGTTTTAAATCAAGCTCTTTCACTGTCAGTTCCTCCATATTCCCTTGATACAGAATACCACCGATAGTTAACGGAACAGATGCTACGACCTCTCCTTTTTCTACAAGCACAATGCCTCCACGCATTGCCTTCATCTCTTCAAATGCCTTTTGCATATCGTCTTTATTTTTCCCGATAAGCAAAATATCCCCAGTATTTGAATAGGAGGAGGCAAAACCTTGAACGTTTGTGGCAAAACCTTTAATCATCGTATTAACATGCCAGTTACCATTTCGATTAATCAGCATTAAATAACTTTCATCATGGTTTGCAAGCTGCCCTTCTCGTGTAATCAATGAATTATAAGGTTTCGTTATAACGTCATTCACTAATTCAATTCCAAATGGCATTGAAAATTGGAAATCATGAGAAGTTAGCGAAAAGTCCAAATCAAAAGAAGGAATTGCTGAATAATCTATGTCAGCAAAACGATGCACCCGTTCGCCATCACGCTTTAACCAAACACCTTTTGATAGTACACTTTCCGGTATTGGATGATATTCATCTTGTAGAATATTTAGTGAGGCAAAGCGTCCCGTCGCAATAAAACCATGTAAGTTTGACATATTGTAATAACGCGCAACATTGTAGGATGCCATTTGGTAAGCATCGATTGGTGAAACTCCTGCATCTAATGCGACTTGAATACATTTATCCATCACACCATCCTGATGGAATGAAGGCGTTGAGCCATCCGTTGTCATCATGAGATGGTCGAATATCGGTAGTTGTTTTTCTACGATTCCTTTCAATAGATTTGGTAAATCTGGACGAATCGAAGAATGACGAAGCGTTACCGCAAATCCTTGCATAATACGACGTTCTACTTCTTCCACCGTCATGGCTTCGTGGTCTCCATCTGCACCAAGTAATTTCATCCGCGCTAAAGTGCGCTCTGATGCGCCTGGAAAATGACCTTCAATCTTTTTGCCATATCCTTTCGCCATTTGCATGCGATAAAGCATTAAATCATCACCATGTAGTAAGCGTGGCCAACCCGTTAGCTCTCCACCTAACAATACATCGTCACGTTCTAACCATTCTAAAATAGAAGTGTTTGAAAAAATTTCTTCCTCTTGCTCCATTTCAGTTTGTGAATCAAAGCGCGTCCACCAATAGAACGAAAACGGTAATTTCTTTAAGTCATCTAATATTGAAAACGCTTTCTTGTTTTCTAAAGATAAGACGAAGCTTAAATTATCCGATATAAAAGCTGTAGTTCCAAGTTGCCCACAAAAATCAGCAAAGGATTGAGGATGATACAACTGGAACGGATGAACATGTGGTTCAATGTAGCCAGGTACAATCGTTTTATCCGAACAATCCACTATTTCTGTTCCATCTATTAATGGAGGCATTTTTTCTCCCGCATAAACGATACGGTCTCCTGCAATCCAAATATTCCCTATCACCCATTGTTTCAGCATGCTATGTAAATAACGTGCATTTTTTAAGACAATATTAGGCGATTTTTTGCCATCTATAACAGCTAAATGCTGACGCAATTCCGTAATTTTCCATACCGGATCCATGTAAATCGCTCCTTCCTAATTTGCGTAAAATTTCATTGTGTAATTCCTACTTGAATTCACATACTACTACTGCATAAACGCTTTTGCATTCATTGTGCATATGGATGTATTGGCGTTCGCATTTTGAATAGGACTCACAAGTTGACGCCTTTCAAAATCCGAGCCATGTTCATCTTCATTTCAGATTATCTGCAACATGAAGCAAAATAATGCTTTATGCAATCATCTTGTTTTAATCGTAACACAGCACTTTCATAAAGCAAAGTGCACCCCGCTTTATTTTTTCCACTATGACTAAAGGAGGAAACGATATGATGCAACAAGCAAATCTTAGTGATAAAAATGCCTTTTGCCGCTTTGCCCTTGGCACAAGTATGACGGCATTTGGTATCGCTAAAGTTTCAAGAAATCCTAACTGTTTGAAAAGTCGACTGATGATCGCATTAGGGGCAATGAAAATGGCTGAGGGTATTTTTAAATATTGTCCTGCAAAGGCAATGTTAAACTCAAATGTGGAAACTGCCATGAACACCTCTATGCAAAGTATGTTCAGTGGGCAAAATTCTATGTCTTCTGAACAAAATCCAATGTCCTCTGAACAAATTGGTAAGCTTATGAAGGATTTCTCCTCTGCGATTACTGGTAACTCGTCAGATATAACTGCAAGTTCTTCTAACTCATCTGACACCAGCACTTCAAACCAACATTCCTCGGACAGTAAAAATTCTACAACAAAAGCACAAAATCCTTCTTAGTCAAAGAAGCCGTCTCAATACAAATTTGAGACGGCTCCTTACTTTTTAGAGAAATGAAAAGTCTATGAAAAATATTTGTAAATGTTATTTAAATGTACGCCAGCCAATATCTTTGCGATAGAAGAAGTTGTTCCATTCAACTGTGGCAATACCAGCATACACTTTTTCTTGTGCTTCTTGTAAGGTAGATGCTTTTGCAGCGACAAGTAAAACACGCCCACCATTCCCTACATACTTTCCATCTACAAACTTCGTACCTGCATGGTAGACTGCATGTGAAGCTGATAATGTTTCTAAGTTCGGTAACGCATTTCCTTTTTCCACATCACCAGGATATCCTTCAGCAGCAATAACAACACCTAACATCGCTTCATTTGACCATTGCAAATCAAATGGTTTTTCCTCCATTAATGCGTTCATAAAGGCACCGAAATCGGATTGCATGCGTGGCAGGACGACTTGAGTTTCTGGATCACCGAAGCGCGCATTGAACTCGATTACTTTAGGACCCGTTTTTGTTAAAATGAGACCTGCATACAAAATACCCGTAAATGATACCCCATCTGCTTCCATTCCTTTAACAGTCGGCTCAACTACTGTTCGATAGGCGACATCCACTACGTCCTGCGATATTTGTGGAACAGGAGAATATGCACCCATGCCACCTGTGTTTGGCCCTTTATCGCCGTCATATGCTCGTTTATGGTCTTGAGCAATCACCATTGGATAAATTTGTTCTTTATGTACAAAAGACATAAAGGAGAATTCTTCACCATCAAGGAATTCTTCAATCACGACACGAGATGAAGACTCCCCGAAACGCTGATTCCCGATCATATCCTGTACGGCATCAATCGCTTCTTCTTCTGTCATAGCTACTACTACACCTTTACCAGCCGCTAAGCCATCTGCCTTAATAACAATTGGTGCACCTTGGGCTTTAATATAGTCAATCGCTTTTTCTGATTCTGTAAATGTTGCATGTGCAGCCGTAGGAATATGATATTTATTCATAATATCTTTGGCATATGATTTACTACTTTCAATTTGCGCTGCTGCCTTCGTTGGACCAAATACGCGTAAGCCACGTTGCGTAAAGAAATCAACAATCCCTTCTGCAAGTGGTTGCTCTGGACCAACAAATGTTAAATCTACTTCGTTTTCTTTTGCAAATTGTGCAAGTCCTGCAAAATCCATTGTGTCAATCGCAACAACTTCTACATCTTCTCGCATCCCATCATTACCTGGCGCTACGAATACTTTTTTTACGGACGGAGAAATGCTAAATTGTTTGGCAATTGCATGCTCACGACCGCCACTTCCTATAACTAATACGTTCATAATTAGTGAATCCTCCTCTTTAAGAGTAAGAGCTGTCTAATAAGCGGCTCTAAGTAAATCCTTCGAATCTCATGTGAGTTAGAGCATTTATATGCTTTTATAGAAAAAATAGTATACTAGAAACGCTCCCAGTATACTATTTTCCTTATTAGGACAAACCCTTTATTATTTGTATATTTTTATATAGCGATGATTAATGCTTGAAGTGACGTACGCCTGTAAACACCATTGCAATGCCGTACTCATTTGCTTTATCAATCGAATCTTGGTCTTTAATAGAGCCACCTGGTTGAATAATGGCTGTAATTCCTGCCGCATGAGCCGCTTCTACTGTATCACTCATAGGGAAGAATGCGTCAGATGCTAAAGCAGCACCTTTTGCTTTATCGCCAGCTTGTTCGAAAGCGATTTTCGCAGCACCTACACGGTTCATTTGACCAGCGCCAACACCTAATGTCATTTGAGAATCTGTTACAACGATTGCATTTGATTTTACATGTTTAACTACAGCCCAGCCAAGTTGTAATGCTTCCCATTCTTTGTCAGTAGGCTCTCTATCTGTCACGACTTTAATGTCTGCATCACCAAAGCCATAGCTATCTGGCTCTTGTACAAGTAAGCCACCTTCAACAGAGACAACGTTAAATTGATCTTTTTTAGCTTGCTCAAATGGAATTGTTAATAAGCGAATATTTTTCTTTTGTGTAAGAATGTCTAATGCTTCTTGCGTGAAAGATGGCGCAATAATTATTTCTAAGAAAATATGGCTTAACTTTTCTGCCGTTGCCGCATCTACTTCCATGTTCAATGCAATAATTCCACCAAAAATAGATGTAGGATCGGCTGCATATGCTTTGTCAAAAGCTTCTTCTAGCGTTACACCTGTACCAACACCACAAGGATTCATATGCTTTACAGCAACTGCTGCAGGCATTTCAAATTCTTTGACGATTTGAAGTGCGGCATTACCATCTTGAATGTTATTGTATGATAATTCTTTTCCGTGCAATTGCGTAGCATAAGCTAATGAGAAATCCGAACCAAGACGTTTTTGATAAAACGCTGCTTTTTGATGAGGATTTTCACCGTAACGTAAGTTTTGCTTTAATTCATAAGTAAGCGTTAAGCTTTCTGGGAATGCTTCCTCTGTTAAGTGATTGGAAATATAAGAATCATACGCTGCTGTGTGACGGAAAACTTTTGCTGCTAGCTTACGACGCGTTTCAATCGTTGTAGCACCCGTTGCTTTCAGTTCTTCTAATACAGTTGCATAGTCATTGCTATCTACAATTACTGTTACATATTGATGATTTTTAGCTGCTGAACGTAGCATTGTTGGACCACCAATATCTATATTTTCGATGGCATCATCCCATGTTACATTAGGCTTTGAAATTGTTTCAACAAACGGGTAAAGATTAACACAAACAATTTCAATTGGTTCAATTCCATGCTCATTCATTTGCGCTTGATGAGAAGCATCATCGAATTTCCCTAATAGTCCACCGTGGATCATTGGATTTAAAGTTTTTACACGCCCATCTAAAATTTCTGGGAATTTTGTTACTTCATCCACTGCTGTTACTGCGACATTATTGTCCTGTAACATTTTTTTGGTACCACCAGTTGATAAAATTTCATAACCTAATGCCACTAATTCTTTTGCAAATTCTAAAATACCATCTTTATTGGAAACACTGATTAATGCACGTTTTGTCACAACGAAATCCTCCTAATTTGTCTCGTGTAAAACCACGAATTATCGATCCATCTTGATTTAGCGGCGTTAGGTGCTAATTGAACGACTCGTTCTACTTGAGCGGAGTTCATCATGATTTGAGCGAATCTTACAGGAACAAATAACGTTTCCTGTTACAATGAGCCAAACCTAACTACCTACCAATCCATTACTTTAATAATTGTTGTAATGCTTTTGTATATAACACATGCTCTTGCTGATGAATGGCCATTTCAGTTGCCTCACGATCACCTTCGATAACAGCAACGGCAGCCTGTGCAATAATAGGCCCTGTATCCATGCCTTCATCTACAAAATGCACTGTAACACCCGTCACTTTCACACCATGTTTGATTGCTTGTCCAATAGCATCTTTTCCTGGGAAGGATGGTAACAATGAAGGGTGGATATTCACAATACGCTGTGGATATGCCGCCAATAATACTTCGCTAATTAGACGCATATACCCTGCAAGTACAATCCACTGCACACCACATTCACGTAAGGCTTCAATAATCGCCGTTTCGTAGTCTGCTTTCGATGCAAATTCTTTTGGATTTAAAGCTAGGACGGGGATACCAAATTTTTCAGCACGCGTCACAACAAATGCAGCAGGCTTATCTGTCACAACAAGCTCCACTTTAGCATGTAGTTCGCCACGTTTAATCGCTTCTTGAATTGCTTGAAAATTACTGCCGCTCCCTGAAGCAAAGACGGCAATTTTTACTGGTGCAGTCATTACACTAAGCTCCCATCATGTGAGCCGTTAAATACAACGCCCTCGCCTTTCACAACGCGACCGATTTTGTATGCTTTTTCACCATTTGCTTCTGCTGTAGCAATGACTTTATCTGCTTCTGCTGCTGGTACAGCCAATACGAAACCAATGCCCATATTAAAGACATTATATAAATCCTTATCTTCAAGCTGACCTTTTTCTTTTAAAAATTCGAAAATACGAAGAACCGGCCAAGAACCTAGGTCAATTTCTGTTGCTAAGCCTTCTGGCATCATACGTGGTAAGTTCTCATAGAAGCCGCCACCTGTTACATGTGCACAACCATGTACATCTGCCGCTTTTAATGCTGCTAGAACTGGTTTTGCATATAATTTAGTTGGGACTAACAGTGCTTCACCAATTGGGCCTAAATCTTCGAAGCCTTCAACAACTGCATCCACTGCATAGCCGTTGTCAGCAAACACGATTTTGCGCACTAATGAATAGCCGTTCGAATGGACGCCACTTGACGCTAATCCAACAAGCACATCACCTTCAACGATTTTTTCACCTGTTACGATTGCTGATTTTTCACAAGCGCCTACAGCAAATCCTGCTAAATCATACTCATCTTCTTCATAAAGACCTGGCATTTCCGCAGTCTCACCACCGATTAAAGCAGCACCAGATTGCACGCAGCCATCTGCAACACCTTTGACGATTTGTTCGATTTTCGCTGGTTCTGCTTTACCAAGTGCCACGTAATCTAAAAAGTAAAGTGGTTCTGCACCTTGCGCTACAATATCATTTACACACATAGCAACACAGTCCACGCCAATTGTATCGTGCTTGTCTACCATGAAAGCTAATTTTAATTTTGTCCCAACACCATCTGTCCCTGAAATTAAAACAGGTTCTTTAAGATTTAGTTCTGACAAGTCAAACATACCACCAAAGCCTCCAAATGTACCCATCACACCTAGTCGATTCGTACGTTCAACGTGAGACTTCATTCGTTTAACAGCTTCGTAGCCCGCTTCAATATTTACACCTGCTTGTTCATATGCTTTTGACATGCAGAGATCCTCCTTTAAATTAATTCAGCACAAGTCCCTAACTTTTACATATAGAGAGTCGTACAAAATTATGTTCAACATCATGCTGGGAATATCAATCCTAACTCAATGTCATTTTCACCTTTAGAGGATACCCAACATCGTTTGAATGTGGGTACTCCAACAAGGCTTTATTGATTAACATACACTTAGCGTAACAGTTCTTTTTCGTGTGGTAAGATTGTATCTGGGAAAATTTCTGTTGGGTATTTGCTTGTAAAACATGCTAAGCAAAGACCTTTATTTTCATCCTCAAATGGACGTGCGATCGTTTCGACCATGCCTTCAACTGAAAGGAATGTTAGTGAATCAGCACCAATTGCGTCTCTTATTTCATCCACACTATGACTTGAAGCAATCAGCTCTTCATGTGTCGAAGTATCAATACCGTAATAACAAGGGTCCGTCATTGGTGGAGAAGAAATAACAACATGCACCTCTGCTGCACCTGCATCCTTTAGCATTTTGACAATACGGCGTGATGTTGTACCACGAACAATCGAATCATCCACCATTATAACGCGTTTCCCTTTGACAACTTGCACAACAGGTGACAGCTTCATTTTTACACCACGTTCACGCAATTCTTGGGTCGGTTGAATGAATGTACGACCAACATAGCGGTTCTTTATTAACCCTAGCTCATATGGAATACCGCTTTCTTCAGCAAAGCCAATTGCTGCTGAAATACTTGAGTCAGGTACACCAGTTACGACATCCGCTTCAATATGTGCGCATTCACGTGCGAGTTGTTTCCCCATACGTTTACGTGCCATATGCACATTAATGCCATCAATATCTGAATCAGGACGTGCTAAGTATACATACTCCATCGCACACATTGCGCGATTTTCCATATCTGCAAAACGATCTGATTTTACACCTTCATCGTTTATTATTAATAATTCACCTGGTTCCACAGAACGTATAAACTCTGCTCCTATTAAATCAAAAGCACAAGTTTCAGAAGCAACAACCCAACCGTCTCCTAGTTTTCCAAGAGATAGAGGACGTAGACCATGTGGATCACGTGCAACAAGCATTTCATCTTTGGTCATAATTAAGAATGAATACGCTCCCTTTAATAACGAAAGGGCATTTTTCACCTTTGCTCGGAATGGTGAATGCGAGCTTTTCTTAATAAGATGCGCTAACACTTCTGTATCTGAGCTAGAGTGGAAAATACTACCTTGACGCTCTAAATACTGTTTTAAGTGTGTCGCATTGACTAAGTTACCGTTATGAGCAATTGAAAGGCTACCTGTTGATGAATGAAATAGTAATGGCTGTACATTTTCGATTCCGCCACCGCCAGCAGTCGTATAACGAACATGGGCAATTGCCGCTTTTCCGTCCACAGCTTTTAATTTCTCTTCGTTGAAAACATCATTTACTAATCCTTCGCCTTTCACCGCGCGTAGGTGTAGACCGTCAGAAACGACGATACCAGCACCTTCTTGTCCACGGTGTTGAAGAGCATGAAGCCCGTAATAACTAAGGTGTGCTGGATTTGGGTTACCCCAAATACCAAACACCCCACATTCTTCGTTTAAGCCTCTGAGTTCAGCAAGCATGGGATTGCTCCTTTCCAATTAGAACGGAATTCCTCCACTGTACCTTCTACAAGCACACCGTTGTCACCGTTGATTTTAACAAGCGCATCGTTTGTTACGACACCGATTTTTTGTGCATCTTTTACAGTTTCTACAAATGCAGCTGCATTTTCTTCTTTGACTGTTACAACGAAACGGGATTGTGTTTCACTGAATAAAGCCGTTGTTGCAGAGCCTGTTAGTGTCACATCAATGCCTAAGCCTTGTGCACCAAATGTCGTTTCTGCAAGTGCTACAGCAAGACCACCTTCTGCTACGTCATGTGCAGATTGTACAAGTCCAGCTTTAATTGCTTTCAACAATGCTTGTTGACGAGCTGCTTCTACTTCTAGGTTAATAGCAGGTGCTTGCCCTGAGATGACACCGTTATTTAATAATTTTTGAAGCTCTGAACCACCAAATTCAGTATTCGTTTCACCGATAACAAATACTACATCGCCAGCTGCTTTCACATCTTGCGTTGTTACATGTGCTAAGTCTTCGATTAGACCTACCATACCGATTGTTGGTGTTGGATAAACTGCTTCTCCGGAACGTTCATTGTATAAAGAAACGTTACCACCGATTACTGGTGCATTGAGTGCAGTACATGCTGCTGAAATACCATCGGCAGATTTTTCAATTTGCCAGAAAATTTCTGGTTTCTCTGGATTACCAAAGTTTAAGCAGTCTGTAATAGCAAGTGGTGTACCACCCGTTGCGACAATATTACGCGCTGCTTCTGCTACTGCAATCGCCCCGCCCACTTCAGGATCAAGGTAAATGTAGCGAGAGTTACAGTCTGTTGTCATCGCAAGGCCTTTATTTGTGCCACGTACACGGATAACTGCAGCATCTGAACCAGGTGCCACAACTGTTGATGTACGAACTTGATAATCGTATTGATCGTAAACCCATTCTTTTGAAGCAATCGTAGGTGCTTTTAACAATGCGTTTAACGTTTCTTTATAATCTGTTACAACTGGTTCTGCATTGTCCATTGCTTGGAACTGTGCGTAGTATGCAGGCTCAGCAGATGGCTTATGATAAACTGGCGCATCTTCTGCTAATGCATCTGCTGGTACATTCGCTACAACTTCACCTTTGTGAAGTAAACGCAGCATTTTATCATCTGTTACAACACCAATTGCTACTGCATCTAAATCATATTTATCGAAAATCGCTTTAATTTCATCTTCGCGACCTTTTTTCACGACTAATAACATACGTTCTTGAGATTCAGATAGCATCATCTCATATGCAGTCATACCTGTTTCACGTTGTGGTACTAAATCTAGGTTCATTTCTACACCAGAACCAGCTTTAGAAGCCATCTCTGCTGAAGATGAAGTAAGACCCGCAGCACCCATATCTTGAATACCAACTAACGCATCAGATTTTACAACTTCTAAACAAGCTTCAAGTAGTAGTTTTTCCATAAATGGGTCCCCTACTTGCACAGCTGGACGTTGATTTTCTGATTCCTCTGTTAATTCTTCAGAGGCAAACGTCGCTCCATGGATACCGTCACGACCTGTTTTTGCTCCTACGTACATCACTGTATTTCCTACACCCGCAGCAATACCGCGTTGAATATCCTTGTGGTCAATTAGCCCAACGCACATTGCGTTTACTAATGGATTACCTTCGTAGCAAGGGTCGAATTGAATTTCGCCACCAACAGTTGGAATCCCGATACAGTTACCATAGCCAGCAATACCAGCAACTACTTCTTCGAATAAATATTTACCACGTGCAGATTTTAACTCTCCGAAGCGTAATGAGTTTAGCATCGCAATTGGACGTGCACCCATTGAGAATACGTCGCGAATAATACCACCAACACCTGTTGCTGCACCTTGATACGGCTCGATTGCCGAAGGGTGGTTATGTGATTCCATTTTAAATACAACGGCTTGCTCATCACCAATATCTACAATCCCTGCGCCTTCACCAGGACCTTGTAATACTTGTGGCCCTTTTGTTGGGAATTTACGTAATACTGGTTTTGAATTTTTATATGAGCAGTGTTCAGACCACATTACTGAGAAAAGACCTGTCTCTGTCCAGTTTGGTAGGCGACCGAGAATACCTTCTACCATTGCAAATTCTTCGTCTGACATCCCCATTCCAGCGTATAGCTTTTCATCTTTAATTTGCTGTGCTGTTGGCTCAAACTTAGTTGTTGACATGATTTTCCCTCCACTGCTTCACAATTGATTTGAATACTGCTAGACCATCGGCTCCGCCCACAAGTGCATCGACAGCTCGTTCTGGGTGAGGCATCATTCCTAATACATTTCCGCGCTCGTTAATAATCCCTGCGATATCTTCTAAAGAACCGTTTGGATTTTCTCCTGAGTATGTGAACACAATTTGATTGTTATCTTTTAGTTTTTGTAATGTTTCCTCGTCACAATAATAGTTACCTTCACCGTGTGCGATTGGAATATTGATTACTTGACCTTGCTCATATTGATTTGTGAATAATGTATTGTTGTTTTCAACTTTAAGCTGTATTGTACGACACATGAATTTTAGGTTTTTATTGCGAAGTAAAGCACCTGGTAATAAGCCTGCTTCTGTTAGAATTTGGAACCCGTTACAAACGCCTAAGACTGGCTTACCCGCATCTGCTGCCTTTTTTACTTCTGCCATAATATTGGATTGGTTTGCCATAGCGCCACAACGTAAATAGTCACCATAAGAGAAGCCACCTGGTACTAGAATACCGTCAAAGCCACTTAAATCCGTTTCTGCGTGCCATACATATTCTACTTCTTCACCTAGTTCGTCTTTAATCGCATGATACATATCGATGTCACAGTTTGACCCAGGGAATACGAGTACTGCGAATTTCATGATTAGTTAGCCTCCTCGACTTCGTAACGGTAGTCCTCAATTACTACATTTGTTAAAACTTTTTCACACATTTCTTTCACTAGAGTATCAATATCGCGCGCTGAATCTCCGACAGTTAGTTCAAGATATTTACCGATACGTAAATCTTCTACTTCACCGTAGCCCATTTTCGCTAAAGAACCTTGTACTGCTGAACCTTGTGGATCTAGAATACTCTCACGTAATGTTACGTAAATTTTAACTTTTTTCATTGTTATTTGCCTCCGAGTCTAGAAAGAATAATAGTGTATACTTCAGTTAAATTACCAAGGTCTCGACGAAAGACATCTTTGTCCAACTTTTGCTTTGTTTTTGTATCCCAAAGTCTGCATGTATCTGGTGAGATTTCATCTGCTAGTAATACATCTCCGTTCGTATCACGGCCAAATTCTAGTTTAAAGTCAATTAGCGTAACATCCACATCAGCAAAAATCGGTTGCAATACTTTGTTAACAGCTAATGCACCGTCATACATCGCTGTTACTTCTTCTGATGTTGCAAGGTCAAGTACATCAATATGCTCCGTTGTAATAAATGGATCGCCTAATGCATCATCCTTATAATAGAATTCTACGATTGGACGCTTTAATGGTGTGCCTTCTTCTAAACCAAGGCGTTTTGCTAAGCTACCTGCAGCTATGTTACGAACAACAACTTCAATTGGAATGATTTCAACCTTTTTCACTAGTTGTTCTGTAGCAGATAATTGTTTTACGAAATGTGACGCAATTCCGTTAGCTTTTAATTTTTCGAAAATTAATGAGGTAATGCGATTATTTAAAACGCCTTTCCCGTCAATTTCCTCTTTTTTCTCACCGTTAAATGCTGTTGCACTATCCTTATATTCAACTAAAAGTATTGTAGGATCTTCCGTTGCATATAATTTTTTTGCTTTACCTTCATACAAAAGTTGGTCTTTCGTCATTTCGTCATTCCCCCAGATTATTATGAAATACGCCTCGACGTATTGATGTTATGGATTTTGAATCTTGAAGTATGATTCAAAACCCGTAACATCCGTCGTGGCACTAACTGTCTATCGATTCAATAATATTAGTTAAGTCCAAGACGTTCAAAAATCATATCTACATGCTGTAAGTGGTAGTTGTAATCAAAGCAGTGATCTAACTCTTCCTTCGTTAAATAAGAAGTGATTTTTTCACTTGCATCAACTAATGTACGGAATTGTACTTGCTCGTCCCACGCCTGCATCGCTAATGGCTGAACTGTATCATACGCTTCCTCACGTACTAATCCTTTATCGATTAGTGCTAATAAAATTCTTTGTGAGTAAATCAGTCCAAATGTACGACCCATATTACGTTTCATGTTTTCAGGGAATACTGTTAAATTTTTCACGATGTTACCGAAGCGGTTTAACATATAGTTCAGTGTAATTGTTGCATCCGGTAAAATAACTCGTTCCGCAGATGAGTGTGAAATATCACGCTCATGCCATAACGCTACGTTTTCGTAAGCTGTTACCATGTAACCACGCATTAAACGTGACATACCAACCATATTTTCAGAGCCGATTGGATTGCGTTTATGCGGCATAGCAGATGAACCTTTTTGTCCTTTTGCAAAGGCTTCCTCTACTTCTCGTGTTTCAGACTTTTGCAATCCGCGAATTTCAGTTGCGAATTTTTCAATTGATGTTGCAATTAATGCAAGAGCGCCTAAATATTGTGCATGGCGGTCACGCTGTAATGTTTGTGTAGAAATAGGTGATGCTGCGAGCCCTAATTTATCACATACGTATTGTTCAACGCGTGGATCGATATTTGCATATGTGCCAACTGCACCAGACATTTTACCTGTTTCAATTACTGTGGCAGCTGCTTCAAAGCGTTCTAAGTTACGTTTCATTTCTTCATACCATAAGCCTAATTTTAAACCGAACGTTGTTGGTTCAGCATGTACACCATGTGTACGACCCATCATAACCGTATGTTTATGCTCTTTCGCTTTTGCTGCAATAATATCAATAAAATTCACAATATCTTTTCGTAAAATATCATTCGCTTGTTTAATCAAATAAGAAAGGGCTGTGTCAACCACGTCTGTTGAAGTTAAACCGTAGTGCACCCATTTACGCTCTTCGCCAAGTGTTTCAGATACAGCACGTGTAAATGCCACTACGTCATGACGCGTTTCTTTCTCAATTTCTAAAATACGATTTACATCAAATGAAGCATTTTCACGAATTTTAGCTACATCTTCTTTTGGAATATCGCCAATCTCCGCCCAAGCTTCACATGCTAAAATTTCAACCTCTAACCAAGCTTGGTATTTATTTTGTTCTGTCCAAATTGCGCCCATCTCGGGTCTTGTGTAACGTTCAATCATTGCGTATCTCCTTCTATTCTGACCAAATGCCAGAACTTTCGATTTGTTGTAATGTTGCTTCTAAATCTTTTGTCATAATCGTTACGTGGCCCATCTTACGGTTCACCTTAGCTTCAGCTTTCCCATAAAGATGCAATGACCATTCAGGATATTTTGCAATTGAGTTACTAAGTGGCATAACATGCTGCCCTAATACATTCACCATTATTGATGGTGCCCAAAGTTGCGGTTTGCGCAATGGCCAACCACAAATAGCACGGATATGCTGATGGAATTGTGATATATTACATGCCTCTATTGAATAGTGACCAGAATTATGAGGTCTCGGTGCTAGTTCATTAATAATAATTTCGCCGTTTTCTAAAACGAACATTTCTACCGCCAGCGTCCCTACTAAATTTAAGTAATCAGCTATTTTTATAGCCTCTTGCTCAGCAGACTGTGCTGTCATCTTTTCGATACGAGCAGGTACAATTGTTTCGTGTAAAATATGATGAACATGAATATTTTCACCAACAGGCTGACAATATAATTCTCCATCACCGTTTCGCTGTACAATAACTGATACTTCTTTCACAAAAGGTACAAACCCTTCAGCAATACATTGTGAATGAGCGAAAAGCCCTTCTGCTAATGGTAAATCCGCTGCTGAATTTAGAAGCTGCTGCCCTTTGCCATCATAGCCACCTCTTGCAGTTTTTACGATACACGGATAACTGATCTTGTCAATACTCGCGACCAATTCCTCATATGTATTAGCTACTATATAAGGAGCTACTGGACAGCCAGCTTTCACAATTGCTTCCTTCTCAGTCACACGGTTTTGTGTAATGCGTACTAATTCAGCTCCTTGTGGTACGTAAGCCATTTGAGTTAATCGTTTTAAACCATCGTAATCGATATTTTCAAACTCATACGTAATAACGTCACTGACTTCTGCAAGTTCCTCTAATGCAGCCTCATCATCATAAGGTGCCACAATTCGAATATCTGCAACCTGTCCACATGGTGAATCCATTGTCGGCTCAAGAACAGCTATTTTAAATCCTGCTTCCTTTGCAGCAAGTGCCATCATACGGCCAAGCTGTCCTCCTCCGATAATACCTATCGTTTGTCCTGGATAAATAATTTTTGTCACACTAAGTCACCTGTGCTTTCCAATACTTGTTGCTTCGTCGCCTCGCGTCTAGCATCTAGTTTATTAGCAAGCTCTATGTCTGTTGTCGACAAAATTTGCGCTGCAAGCAAACCTGCATTTGTTGCACCTGCTTTTCCGATTGCAACAGTTGCTACAGGTACACCACCTGGCATTTGTACAATTGATAACAGTGAATCAAGACCATTAAGTGCACGAGATTGTACTGGCACGCCAATAACAGGTAATGTTGTTTTAGCTGCTACCATACCTGGTAAATGTGCTGCACCTCCAGCACCTGCAATAATCACTTGAATACCTCGCCCACGTGCTGCTTCAGCGTACTCAAACATTAAATCAGGCGTACGATGTGCTGATACTACTTTTTTCTCGTACGGTACTTGTAATTCATCTAAAATATCACACGCATGTTTCATAGTTTCCCAGTCACTTGAACTACCCATAATGACACCGATTTTCGGATTCATGAATTGTCGCTCCTTTTAAACGATAGAAAAATGATCGATTATTGTGCAAGCCTCTATTATTCAATAGTCACTGCATTTCTTTACTTTTTGAACAAAGAAAATCCTCAAATAAGCTACTCTCTACACATACACGTGAAAGCAGCTTACTTGAGGACTTATTATGAAAAGAATATGCAGATTTAGACATCTGTACACACACCTTCCCGTAACATGCCAAAAGTTGCTTTCCCGCATAGTCCAGCATTTACGGTGCCGGGTAGAGACACTAGAGCCAATTCTCTAGCATATATGAGGGATTTAATTGTTTTCCTTATCACATTTTAACAAGTGAAAACACTATCGTCAATGCAAAAATGCGAACATTTTATTTTCACCATTAAATATCGTTCGGTTTTAAGTCATATTTAGTCAGAATCTTGACATAACATCGCTTTAAATTGTATTTTTTGACGTAAATACGTTGGTTCGCCATTTACTAGATGAAAAATAGGCTCTTCCTTCCGTCCCATCGCCATATATCCATCTTGACGCATTCTCTCCAAACATTGTTCGATTGTTTCATTTTCTTCTACTTCATACCAAATTTGCTTTTTGCCCAAACTGCTCTTCCTTCCAATCCATGTCATGATTGTTCTTCCTTACTTGTAATCCATTATACCCGATAAAGCACTTCAAAAATGCACGAAATTGTAACAATTCGTAATCATAGTAGCGTTTTATATCCATATTTCAAGCTTCACAATTGTATAACTGGTACCTTTACATAAAAACATTATAGAGAAAACAAAAAAACCAAGGAATATATCCTTGGCTTTTAAATTTGCCTAGCGACGTCCTACTCTCACAGGGGGAAGCCCCCAACTACCATCGGCGCTAAAGAGCTTAACTTCCGTGTTCGGTATGGGAACGGGTGTGACCTCTTTGCCATCATCACTAGACTATTTACGGCTTTCAATATACATCGTATTTCTTTGTCAGCTTCATTCGTTCAGTCAGTCACGTACAGATGTACGCTCCTTCCTTCTCTCAATTGCTTCCGCGAACTACTCGTATCTTGAAACCCTTTTATGAAAGGTTGTTCTTTCAAAACTGGATAAACGGTGCATTGAATGTTTCAAACTTTTTGGTTAAGTCCTCGATCGATTAGTATTCGTCAGCTCCATGTGTCACCACACTTCCACCTCGAACCTATCTACCTCATCGTCTTTGAGGGATCTTACTTACTTGCGTAATGGGAAATCTCATCTTGAGGGGGGCTTCATGCTTAGATGCTTTCAGCACTTATCCCGTCCACACATAGCTACCCAGCGATGCCTTTGGCAAGACAACTGGTACACCAGCGGTGTGTCCATCCCGGTCCTCTCGTACTAAGGACAGCTCCTCTCAAATTTCCTACGCCCACGACGGATAGGGACCGAACTGTCTCACGACGTTCTGAACCCAGCTCGCGTACCGCTTTAATGGGCGAACAGCCCAACCCTTGGGACCGACTACAGCCCCAGGATGCGATGAGCCGACATCGAGGTGCCAAACCTCCCCGTCGATGTGGACTCTTGGGGGAGATAAGCCTGTTATCCCCGGGGTAGCTTTTATCCGTTGAGCGATGGCCCTTCCATGCGGAACCACCGGATCACTAAGCCCGTCTTTCGACCCTGCTCGACTTGTAGGTCTCGCAGTCAAGCTCCCTTGTGCCTTTACACTCTACGAATGATTTCCAACCATTCTGAGGGAACCTTTGGGCGCCTCCGTTACCTTTTAGGAGGCGACCGCCCCAGTCAAACTGTCCGCCTGACACTGTCTCCTGCCCCGCTAAGGGGCATGGGTTAGAATTTCAATACAACCAGGGTAGTATCCCACCGACGCCTCCTTCGAAGCTGGCGCTCCGAGATCTCTGGCTCCTACCTATCCTGTACAAGTTGTACCAAAATTCAATATCAGGCTACAGTAAAGCTCCACGGGGTCTTTCCGTCCTGTCGCGGGTAACCTGCATCTTCACAGGTACTATAATTTCACCGAGTCTCTCGTTGAGACAGTGCCCAGATCGTTACGCCTTTCGTGCGGGTCGGAACTTACCCGACAAGGAATTTCGCTACCTTAGGACCGTTATAGTTACGGCCGCCGTTTACTGGGGCTTCAATTCGCAGCTTCGCTTGCGCTAACCACTCCTCTTAACCTTCCAGCACCGGGCAGGCGTCAGCCCCTATACGTCACCTTACGGTTTTGCAGAGACCTGTGTTTTTGCTAAACAGTCGCCTGGGCCTATTCACTGCGGCTCTCATGCGCTTGCACGCTCAAGAGCACCCCTTCTCCCGAAGTTACGGGGTCATTTTGCCG
The DNA here is from genome assembly GCF_038593855.1 of Lysinibacillus sp. FSL M8-0337. Lineage (NCBI taxonomy): Bacteria > Bacillati > Bacillota > Bacilli > Caryophanales > Bacillaceae > Lysinibacillus > Lysinibacillus sp. FSL M8-0337. The sequence goes on from NZ_CP151996.1 coordinate 4,012,889, forward strand.
AGTTCCTTAACGAGAGTTCTCTCGCACACCTTAGGATTCTCTCCTCGACTACCTGTGTCGGTTTGCGGTACGGGCACCTCTCACCTCGATAGAGGCTTTTCTTGGCAGTGTGAAATCAGGAACTTCGTCCATACGGACTCGCCATCACAGCTCAACGTTACAGTGTGCGGATTTGCCTACACACACGCCTTACTGCTTGGACGCGCACAACCAACGGCGCGCTTACCCTATCCTACTGCGTCCCCCCATTTCTCAAACGGTGAGGAGGTGGTACAGGAATATCAACCTGTTGTCCATCGCCTACGCCTATCGGCCTCGGCTTAGGTCCCGACTAACCCTGAGCGGACGAGCCTTCCTCAGGAAACCTTAGTCATACGGTGGACGGGATTCTCACCCGTCTTTCGCTACTCATACCGGCATTCTCACTTCTAAGCGCTCCACCAGTCCTTCCGGTCTGACTTCAACGCACTTAGAACGCTCTCCTACCACTGACATCGTAGATGTCAATCCACAGCTTCGGTGAATCGTTTAGCCCCGATACATTTTCGGCGCAGCGTCACTCGACCAGTGAGCTATTACGCACTCTTTAAATGATGGCTGCTTCTAAGCCAACATCCTGGTTGTCTGTGCAACGCCACATCCTTTTCCACTTAACGATTACTTTGGGACCTTAGCTGGTGGTCTGGGCTGTTTCCCTTTTGACTACGGATCTTATCACTCGCAGTCTGACTCCCGTGTATAAATATCTGGCATTCGGAGTTTGTCTGAATTCGGTAAACCGGGATGGCCCCCTAGTCCAAACAGTGCTCTACCTCCAGTATTCTCATCACGAGGCTAGCCCTAAAGCTATTTCGGAGAGAACCAGCTATCTCCAAGTTCGATTGGAATTTCTCCGCTACCCACACCTCATCCCCGCACTTTTCAACGTGCGTGGGTTCGGGCCTCCAGTAAGTGTTACCTCACCTTCACCCTGGACATGGGTAGATCACCTGGTTTCGGGTCTACGACCACGTACTAATTCGCCCTATTCAGACTCGCTTTCGCTGCGGCTCCGCCTTCTAAAGCTTAACCTCGCACGTAATCGTAACTCGCCGGTTCATTCTACAAAAGGCACGCTATCACCCATTAACGGGCTCTAACTACTTGTAGGCACACGGTTTCAGGATCTCTTTCACTCCCCTCCCGGGGTGCTTTTCACCTTTCCCTCACGGTACTGGTTCACTATCGGTCACTAGGTAGTATTTAGCCTTGGGAGATGGTCCTCCCGGATTCCGACGGAATTTCACGTGTTCCGCCGTACTCAGGATCCACTCTGGAGGGAATGAACTTTCGACTACAGGGCTTTTACCTGCTCTGGCGGACCTTTCCAAGTCGCTTCATCTAACTCATTCCTTTGTAACTCCGTATAGAGTGTCCTACAACCCCAAGAGGCAAGCCTCTTGGTTTGGGCTCTTCCCGTTTCGCTCGCCGCTACTCAGGGAATCGATTTTTCTTTCTCTTCCTCCAGGTACTTAGATGTTTCAGTTCCCTGGGTCTGCCTTCAAGACGCTATGTATTCACGTCAAGATACTACGCGATTAAACGTAGTGGGTTCCCCCATTCGGAAATCTCCGGATCAAAGCTCACTTACAGCTCCCCGAAGCATATCGGTGTTAGTGCCGTCCTTCTTCGGCTCCTAGTGCCAAGGCATTCGCCGTGCGCCCTTAATAACTTAACCTGCAGCTTCCGATATACATCGTAATCCAGCGTCAGCTTCATTCGTTCGGTCAGTCACGTACAGAGGTACGCTCCTTCTCTCACTCAATCGCTTCCTTGTCTTACTCGTATCTCGAAACCTTCATTTGTTATTAAGCCTATAAAAAACTTAAAAAAATAAATGTGTTTGTTACAATTTCAATGTCGTTTTATCCAGTTTTCAAAGAACAAGTTTTGAAGTATTTCATCGTAATGATGAACCTTCAAAACTGAACGCAAAACGTAATCTTACAAACCCAAGGTTTGTATTCCGAAAATATCCTTAGAAAGGAGGTGATCCAGCCGCACCTTCCGATACGGCTACCTTGTTACGACTTCACCCCAATCATCTATCCCACCTTCGGCGGCTGGCTCCAAAAGGTTACCTCACCGACTTCGGGTGTTACAAACTCTCGTGGTGTGACGGGCGGTGTGTACAAGGCCCGGGAACGTATTCACCGCGGCATGCTGATCCGCGATTACTAGCGATTCCGGCTTCATGTAGGCGAGTTGCAGCCTACAATCCGAACTGAGAACGACTTTATCGGATTAGCTCCCTCTCGCGAGTTGGCAACCGTTTGTATCGTCCATTGTAGCACGTGTGTAGCCCAGGTCATAAGGGGCATGATGATTTGACGTCATCCCCACCTTCCTCCGGTTTGTCACCGGCAGTCACCTTAGAGTGCCCAACTAAATGATGGCAACTAAGATCAAGGGTTGCGCTCGTTGCGGGACTTAACCCAACATCTCACGACACGAGCTGACGACAACCATGCACCACCTGTCACCGTTGTCCCCGAAGGGAAAACCATATCTCTACAGTGGTCAACGGGATGTCAAGACCTGGTAAGGTTCTTCGCGTTGCTTCGAATTAAACCACATGCTCCACCGCTTGTGCGGGCCCCCGTCAATTCCTTTGAGTTTCAGTCTTGCGACCGTACTCCCCAGGCGGAGTGCTTAATGCGTTAGCTGCAGCACTAAGGGGCGGAAACCCCCTAACACTTAGCACTCATCGTTTACGGCGTGGACTACCAGGGTATCTAATCCTGTTTGCTCCCCACGCTTTCGCGCCTCAGTGTCAGTTACAGACCAGATAGTCGCCTTCGCCACTGGTGTTCCTCCAAATCTCTACGCATTTCACCGCTACACTTGGAATTCCACTATCCTCTTCTGCACTCAAGTCTCCCAGTTTCCAATGACCCTCCACGGTTGAGCCGTGGGCTTTCACATCAGACTTAAGAAACCACCTGCGCGCGCTTTACGCCCAATAATTCCGGACAACGCTTGCCACCTACGTATTACCGCGGCTGCTGGCACGTAGTTAGCCGTGGCTTTCTAATAAGGTACCGTCAAGGTACAGCCAGTTACTACTGTACTTGTTCTTCCCTTACAACAGAGTTTTACGAACCGAAATCCTTCTTCACTCACGCGGCGTTGCTCCATCAGGCTTTCGCCCATTGTGGAAGATTCCCTACTGCTGCCTCCCGTAGGAGTCTGGGCCGTGTCTCAGTCCCAGTGTGGCCGATCACCCTCTCAGGTCGGCTACGCATCGTCGCCTTGGTGAGCCGTTACCTCACCAACTAGCTAATGCGCCGCGGGCCCATCCTATAGCGACAGCCGAAACCGTCTTTCAGTATTGTCCCATGAGGAACAATAGATTATTCGGTATTAGCCCCGGTTTCCCGGAGTTATCCCAAACTATAAGGTAGGTTGCCCACGTGTTACTCACCCGTCCGCCGCTAACGTCGAAGGAGCAAGCTCCTTCTCTGTTCGCTCGACTTGCATGTATTAGGCACGCCGCCAGCGTTCGTCCTGAGCCAGGATCAAACTCTCCATAAAAGAAATTTGATTAGCTCAAATTGTTTTGCTGGCATCAATTTTGATGTCCAAAATTTTGTTTTGTTCACTAACGAAGTTAGCTAGTAAAAACTTTATTGATTACGTTTTGCTTGTTCAGTTTTCAAGGTTCATTTCGCTAGTTACTAACAAGTAACTTTTTATAATTTAACATACATTCAATATGATGTCAACTATTATTTTCTCACATTGTGTTGTTCACATGTTTCGTAACAACGTGTTTAAATATAACATCTCGTATCATAGTTTGCAAGTGTTTAATTGAAATAAAACTATTCAGTCAATAATAACTAGTAGTTTCTTCTATAGTATATTAAGTGTCAGGTACTCAAGCAATTTCGAATATAAAGCTCCTCTTCGTTTTCACAAAGAGGAGCTTTATCGTCTTTACATTATCGAACCCAGATAAAGTATGCAAGGAAGACAAAGAACAATCCGTACATCATTGGGTGAACTTCTTTTTTACGACCTGCTAAAAGCATTGTTACAGGATAGAATACGAAACCAATTGCAATCCCTGTTGCAATTGAATAACCAAGCGGCATCATTAATACTGTGAAGAACGCTGGAACTGCAATTTCGAATTTATCCCATTCAATTAAACGTAATGATGAAACCATTAATACACCTACGATAACAAGTGCTGGTGCTGTTACCGCTGAAGTAACAACAGCAAGTAATGGTGAGAAGAATAGCGCGATTATGAATAGCACTGCTGTAACAACTGCAGCAAAACCTGAACGGGCACCTGCTGCTACACCTGAAGTTGATTCTACATAAGCAGTAGTTGTTGAAGTACCAAATAACGAACCAATTGTTGTAGCTAATGCATCCGCCATAAGTGCACGGCTTGCGCGTGGTAATTTATCGTCTTTTACTAGACCAGCTTGAGTAGCAACAGCCATTAATGTCCCTGCTGTATCGAAAAAGTCAACGAATAAAAATGTTAGTACTACGACTAAAAATTTAACGTTTATTAAAGAATCAAAGTCATTAAAAATCGGTTTAAGTGCAACCATAAATGTTGAATCTACACTTGGAATTGCTGATACAACCGATACAGGTGGTGCAATGACACCTGTGATCATACCAACGACCGCTGTAATAACCATCCCTAAGAAAATACCGACGCTGCGGAATTTTAAGATAAGAATGACAGAAATAATAATACCGAACACCGCTAAAAGAGTTGAACCTGTAAATGCACCTAATGTTACTAAAGTTGCTGGACTATCTACAACGATACCCGCTCCTTGTAACCCTACGAATGTAATAAATAAACCAATACCAGCTGATACTGCATATTTAAGTTGTGCTGGAATTGCATTAATAACTGTTTCACGAATACCTGTAAGTGAAAGGATAATAAAAATAATCCCTGAGAAAAACACACCTGTTAACCCAGTTTGCCAAGGAATACCATACGCTCCTACTACAGTGAAAGCAAAGAATGCATTCAATCCCATACCTGGGGCTAATGAGATTGGGAATTTAGCGAAAATACCCATAATCAAAGAACCGACTGCTGCTGCTAATGCTGTTGCTACGAATACAGCACCTTTATCCATTCCTGCATTTTCCAGAATACCTGGGTTAACCGCTAAAATATAAGCCATGGCAAGGAATGTTGTAATACCACCAATTATTTCGCGGCGATAATTAGTACCTAATTCATCGAACATGAAATATTTTTTCATTTTTGAAAGATCCTCCGTATTGTCGTCTTCAATACCGAAAACAAAAAAGACACGCTGACTACTCTACTAGTCGCATGTCTACGATACATTTCAGCACTCATAATGTGTGAAATAAATTAGTTACTATACATTCGTATAAAACTAAAATCGTAGTCAAGTTATTTACGGTAACTTGGTAGAAACTCACGGGCCTTATCCCCGACATTATACGACGACTTATTTAATTTACAATCGTAATATATCATTTCGTTTTTTAGATTTCAACCCCATTTCCGAACATTTCTTATAAAAAAAATACGAAAGTTCGTATAAAATACGGAATTAATGTTCAGTTTTTGGAAAAAACACAGAAAAATAAAGAAAAAGAACTCTTTTTCTATGAGTTCTTTTTAGCGTTAGCACTAAAGTGCAAAGAGCATCGCAATACAATTATTAAAGATATGGAGGGTAATTGAATACACGATATTAAAATTTGATTTGTAATAAATCACCCCAAAGATGAGCCCAGAGTAAAAGTAAGGTATCACTTGAACAATTTCTGAAAAGCTATGTACATGTAAAAGGCCAAATAAGAAACTCGAAATTCCAATCGAGAAATATACCCCTATCTTTGTCTTTAACTTTTTCAGGATGATTTCCCTAAATATTATCTCCTCATTCACCGGCCCCAGCAAAACGACTGGAAACAAAAAGATAAATAGCATCATACCTTGCGCTATCTGCAAAACATGGTTGACGCTAGATTGATTTGACGAGTTAGCAAAGGAATCAACCAATGGATCTATAAACATTACACCTAGATATAGTAACAACAATCCAACAATAAACAATTGAATAAATTTTAAAGGTTTGTTTCGAATATCTTTCAAACCAAGAATTATTTGGCTATGTAATGATATAAAGGCTATGATGCAAACCATTCCATGTGCAAGACAAAATAGCATTAAGAAAGTATTTAGTTCAGTCTGATTAGCGGGCGAATTAAAAAGCTTTGGCAATACAAGCACCAGTGATATGTAACTAAATAAAATCACGCTATACTTATATTTTCGTAACATCATAACCATTCCTTTCAATTTTTTCACTACTCATTACTACACAAACAATTATAGTTTTTAGACGATTTTATTGTAATAACATGCTATTTAGGATGCAATTCATTTGATAGTAAGCTAATCGTTTGAAATTCCTTACATAAATAAGAACCCCCCTATAGCCTAAAAGCTAAAGGGGGTTCTTATACTTTTGTGCTTTACTTCCCTACTCGACTCTGCAACGACTGAATCTTTTTTCCTAACTTTTGTTGCCAATCTAACGCTAATGCATCCACCGCTTGAATGTTCTTCATCGCACCTACATCATTGTTTTTATAATAGACTTCGTTGCAATATAAAACAGATATACCCGCAGGATGTCTTTCAATCAATTCAATCGTTGAATCTGCACTGATTGTTCCCTCGATTAGCACACGTGCAAGGTAGCCCGTATATCCCGTTTCAATTAAACGTTTGAGCAATATATCTGCCTTTGCATATCTATCAATCGTGCTACACGGAATACGCCCTTGCGTAATTTGAATAACAGCATTTCCAATTTTATAAGTATCTCCTATACAAACATCCGCTTCCAACATGTTCGTTACCGTTAAATTCTCACCGAATGTTGCAGTCGGCAATTTTTTTCCTAGTTCTTGTTCCCATTGTATGTAATGCTCTGCAGGATATAAACAAACAGCACGATCAGGTCCACCATGATGTTTTTTATCTGCTACATCATCTCCCTCAAATCCACTCTTTCCCAAATAAACTTCTTGTACTTCTTGTTTTTCAATTCCTGTTATCATTGATCGCCCGTTGCTATAGTTCAATTCTTTTGGCATACCGACAGCTAATGTGTGAATCGTCGCAATACTTTTCTCCATTTTCATCCCCCTCAATTAAAAGCCAACGTCATTTCATAAACTTAGTTTACTACATCCAACACTTTTCCAGCAATTCCACTCTTTCTACAATGGTTTATGGTCTGTCTCCATGTTACACCCGTCATTCCCACGCAACAAAAAAAGCCCTAAACCCCTGTGTTATCAGGGCATTTAGGACTCTTGCTATTTGCGATTATTCCCACTCAATTGTTGCTGGTGGCTTCGATGTAATATCATACAGCACGCGGTTTACGTGTTTTACTTCGTTTACTAAACGTACAGAGATTTTCTCTAGTACGTCCCAAGGGATACGTGCCCAGTCAGAAGTCATACCGTCGATAGACGTTACAGCACGGATACCGATTGCGTAGTCATACGTACGAGCATCGCCCATTACACCTACTGAACGAATATCAGGTAATACCGTGAAGTATTGCCAAATGTCACGATCAAGACCAGCTTTTGCGATTTCTTCACGTAAGATGAAATCAGATTCACGAACAATTTCAAGTTTTTCTTCTGTTACTTCACCAAGTACACGAATACCTAAACCAGGACCTGGGAATGGTTGACGCCAAACAATTTTTTCATCTAGACCAAGTTCTAAGCCAAGTGCACGAACTTCGTCTTTGAATAATGTTTTTAATGGTTCAATTAATTTGAACTGCATGTCTTCTGGAAGACCGCCTACATTATGGTGAGATTTGATTGTTTGCGCAGTCGACGTACCAGATTCAATAATGTCTGTGTATAACGTTCCTTGTGCAAGGAAATCCATACCTTCTAATTTTGAAGCTTCTTCATCGAATACGTAAATAAATTCGTTACCGATAATTTTACGTTTTTTCTCTGGATCAGATACACCCGCAAGTTTGTCCATGAAGCGTTGACGTGCATCGATTTTAATTAGGTTCATATCGAAATCTTCTGTGAAAGTTTTCATCACCTGTTCAACTTCACCTTTACGGTTTAAGTTGTGGTCTACGAACATACAAGTCAATTGGTCACCGATTGCTTTATGAATAAGCACTGCAACAACAGAAGAGTCTACCCCACCTGAAAGTGCACATAATACTTTTTTATCGCCAACGATTTCGCGAATTTTAGCAATTTCGATTTCGATAAAGTTTGCCATTGACCAATCGCCTTTAGCGCCACAAATATCGAATACGAATTGACGTAGTAAATCATTACCATATACAGAGTGACGAACTTCTGGGTGGAATTGTACTGCATATAGTTTACGTTCTGCGTTTGCCATAGCAGCGATTGGACAAGATGCACTTGTTGCAATGATTTCAAAGCCAGCAGGTACTTCTGTTACGTGGTCGCCATGACTCATCCAGACGATTTGTTCTGTTGGTAAATCACCGAATAATTTATTAGCAGCCGTTACTTGAACTTCCGCTTTACCGTATTCACGTGTTTCAGCGCCTTCTACTTTACCGCCTTGCGTATGCGCCATTAATTGCATACCATAGCAAATACCTAGGATTGGTAAACCTAATTCGAAAATAGCTGGATCTACATGGAATGCATTGTCATCATAAACAGAGTTAGGACCACCTGAAAAGATAATACCTGCTGCATTCATGTCTTTAATTTCATCTGCTGTAATCGTATGTGGGTGTAATTCACTGAAAACACCAAATTCACGGATACGACGCGTAATTAATTGGTTAAATTGGCTACCGAAGTCTAGAACGACGATTTTTTCTTGCTCTTTTAATAAAGGGCTTGCTGACAATATTTCCACCTCTTCTTCTATTTTTAAAGGACGTTTTCATATGTTCAAAGAAAAACGCGTATGAAAGTAAAAAAAACTTCCTACGCGTCCATAAGCTCTTGATATATAAAGGGGAATGCGTAACAAAGAAAAGTGATGTATAAAACTTCTCACCTAGCCAAAACATTCACCTTCATAGAGAAATCATTTACGGTGATTTCGTAGAAACATCCGAACCCTATTTTCGAACTTATATGAAAGCCATCCTAATCATATATAATTTTTTTCATTTTACTCTTTGTACCCATTAAAATCAACCGATTGTGCGATTGATTAAATATTCCCAACTTTCCCGCAGTTTAACGAAGTCAACATCTTGTGCATTCTTGCCATAAATATGTTGCTCGTATACGGCCGTTAACTTTTGCATCTCTTCTGTCTCTAACGATGCATCTACCCGTTCAGCAAACGCTCGCAATGTTTCGCCATGTTTTCGTTTTAAACCAATGCGCCCTAACTGCTTCGTTAATGCTTGATAGGAAGCATCAAAACTTGACCAATCCGCTTCTTTTTTGCGATAGACACGCACCTGCATTTTAGGAATCCATGTTTTTCGTTGTACAAATAAAGCCACACCAATAATAATGAGTAAAGCCATTAGCGTGAACCAAACATATTTTAACGATTTCACCCAAGCCCATACACGGTCTAAGCTAAAAGCTGAATTGTTAGCTGTTTGCTCTGTTGGTTGCTCTTTCTTTTGCTGTTGCGCTGGTTTTTCTTCTGGTTGTAGTACTTCTTCTTGCTGAGGTTGATTTTGCTGTAAATCATAATCAATATTCACTGTACCAGAAAAGCCAATTGTCGGTTCAAACTCTATCCACCCTGTGCCTGGAACATATGCCTCTACCCAAGAGTGGGCATTGTCATTCGTCACTTTATATTCACGCAGACCATTTGATAACGCCCCTGCATCACCTGGTGCAAAACCTTTCACCCAGCGAGCGGGAATGCCGATAGAACGGAGCATAACAACCATGGATGTAGAAAAGTTATCACAGTAACCTACTTTTGTATCGAATAAAAATTGATCTACATAATCTTGTTTTTCAGCAGGAATAGCTGCTGCTTTTTTATCGTATCTATAGTTTCCCTTTGAAAAATAGCCTTCCACTGCCTTTATTTTTTCGTATACAGAGGCTTTATCACGCGTTATATCGAGCGTTAAATCTTGTACACGCTGTGGAAGTGTGTCAGGTAATTGTAAAAAACGATTATAAGAAGGATCTAATGTTTCTAACATAGCTGGTTCAGACATTTGAAGCTGTTGCAAACTATAGTTTGGCTCACTATAAGTGATCGTATAATTAGACAGTAATTTATTACTACCATTATCCGTCGTCACCAATTCGCCACTCGGTTGTTTTGTTACTATTTTTTCGGTTTGTCCATCTTGAATATACAAGGTAGGGTCCTCTGCCGAAACGGATAACATGCCATATGTTTGAATTAAAAATGGCATAGGGACAGCCATATCCATTTGAATTTGCCGCTCATTTTCTCGTGGCCCAACCTGTAAGGATGTATAAATTGGGGTATCGTTTTCAAAAACAGCTTCCCCCATATATTCACCTGATAACACCCAGCCTTTCGATGTATACGTATCTTTAGTATCAATACGCCAATAATGGCGATCACGTGAGGTTGCCGTAAAAATTAATGTATTATCTCCTTTATACGGCCCACCTAACCTACTGTCATCATCACTATAGCCAACTGTTCTTTGTCCATCTCCTACACCATCTTGCCCTGTAACGCTTTTGATAAACGGTACTGGATCAGCCCATGTAGGTCCTGCTTTTGGTAAATAGAATGCCACCATACTGACAAGTGCCACCGAAATAAGCATTGGTAAAACAATTTTCCACTTTCTAAGCATATCACTCGGTGCATCGAGCTGAAGTCTTAAACGTTTTAAAAAAAGTACACCCGTCATAATTAGACCAAGCACAATTACTTTAATAATAGCTAGCTTTCCATTATATTCGCTAAACGTATCAAGTGTCGCGATGAAAAATACGGTTAGTACGAAGAAGTAGAAAATATTATGATGCACTGTAATCCAGTGGTGAATTAAATAGATTAACATCCAAATCAACGCTAAAAACAATACTGTTCTAAATGCATCTGATACTTGTCCAAAATTCCCTGAAAAAATATTCACCATGTTCCACGTCACTTCATTCACTAAAAATGGAATGGTGTGTCCTGAAAAAAACGGATTCTCGCTATAAACAAATATAACAAACCATGTAATATAACCTAACTTTATAAGCCCGGACAATAACGGTCGAACTTTAAATAAAGAAAGCACTAGTGCTAAGCCGATAAAAACTAGAAACAACTGACTTAAACCTGTATTGGTTAATTGCATAACTGGTGTTAGCCACTCACGTAATATAAAGAAAATAATGACGTACGCGAAAGCTAGCTCAATAAAATGTTCTAGTGATTTTTTCACGGCTTCATCACCTCCGTGAACAAGTGGTAATAATCTGTTTGGTTTACATGTACGACTTGAATATGTTTATAACGCTTTGTTACATCAGAACGTGCCTGTGTCTCTTGAGATACTACAAAACAAATACAACTTTTCACCGTATTACCTAAAGTATGTAGTAATTCATCTGATATATCACTCGTAACATATAGAAGCGTTGCCACACGCTGAAGGACTTGGGTATCACGCAATTGATATTTGGCATTTTCAACAGGTTTGACACAAGCTAAATGATGCATCACTCGATCTAATTGCTTTTCACCTTGGATGGAAGAAAACACTTTTGTTTTTACACCTGTTGAAACAAAGGAAATATCCCCACGCCCTCGTACAATCGCACTAAGCATTGAAGCGACCAACTCCACCTTCTCTTCAAATAACGGAGAAGGACCTACATCGAGCATTAACATCAATTCCTGTGATTGACGATCTTCAAATTCCTTTGACTGAAGTGTTTGTGTTTTTGCAAAAGACTTCCAATGAATCCACGAAAAGCGGTCACCTGGTACATATTCGCGTAAACCTATAGCCATTGATGTGTCCTTCACAATGGAATAAGGGGTCATCATGGACCCAACATCTAATTTTGTTTGTAATGTAGCATATTTTATATCATGCACTCTCGGATAAACTAGAACGATTTGTTCTTTTTCTACCAAAATGCGCTTCTTTGCCCATCCGAAAAAATCATGGAAGATGATTTGCGCACCTAAATAACGATGCTCACCACGTGACAAGCTTTCAAGTGTGTAACGCCAAGTAAACGTTTTTTTTAAACCAACGAATTTTATGGCGTCTTTCTCTTGAACCTTTGACTTCACTAGCATCTCGCTACCAACAAGTTCTTCCATCAGCATATACGCAAATGGAAAACGCGTTTTTCTTTCTACACTTATTGTCACCTGAACCGATTGTCCGCTTTCTACATGAGAAGGTTCAATTTTGCGCTCTACACTGTATATTTCCTCCCGCACAAGTTGGAATATAAAAGCATACAACAAAAATGGACTTACCGTAAAAAAGACAAACCAGCTGACAAATCCACCTTGAAACATAGCATAACAAAACGTAATAAGTATCAGAAAGCTCACTAATAGAAAATGTTTACTTTTTTCAAAAAGGGCTCGCCATTTCTTCATTGCTCTGCTAACCTCTTCGTCGGTACAGGCGTTTTCGCAATAATACGTTCAATAATTTCTTCTGCTGTTACATCATCATAACGCGCATCTGGCTTGAGCACTAATCGATGGCTAAAGACATAGGGCGCTAAATATTGAACATCGTCCGGTATCACATAGCTGCGACCTTTCATAAATGCATATGCCTGAGATGCTTTCATCAAAGCAATAGTCGCTCGAGGACTAACCCCTAAATACACGTAGCTATTTTCTCTCGTTTGAGAAGCCAGTTCAACCATATAATTTTTAACGGAGTCCTCCACATAAACACCTTGCACAAGTTGCTGTAATTCAATTAATTGTGCGACCGAAAGCACAGCATCAATTTTTTCAATAGACTTGCCATTTTCAGCACGACGCAGTATTTCTACTTCTTGCCCTCTCGTTGGATAGCCCATTTTTATTTTTAGTAAAAAGCGATCTAGCTGCGCCTCTGGTAAAGGATACGTACCCTCGTGTTCGATAGGGTTTTGCGTCGCCATAACGAAAAATGGCTGATTAATCATAAGTGTATTGCCATCAATAGTAACAGACGCCTCCTCCATCGCTTCAAGTAATGCCGATTGTGTTTTCGGTGACGTTCTATTAATTTCATCAGCCAAAACTACATCGCCCATAATCGGCCCTGGACGAAATTCAAATTCCATTGTTTTTGGGTTATAGATTGAAACGCCTACAACGTCTGAGGGCAGTAAATCGGGAGTAAATTGAATACGTTTGAATTGGGCATCGAAGGATTTAGCAAGCGCACGTACCATCATGGTCTTACCAACTCCTGGCACATCCTCAAGTAATACGTGTCCCCTTGCAAGCAAGGCTACAATGCTAAGTTCTGCTACCTCTCTCTTTCCTATCATTACTTTCTCTATATTTTCTAATACCATTTGGATTTGTAAATTCATAAAACAAAAAACCTCCCATTTTCGCTAACTAATTATTTGAATTGCACGATAATTTAGTTCAAGCATATCGAAAACTGTTTCGTAACACAATTAATGTGCCATTATCCAGTTAAAATCATAAATTAACATATTTTATATGCCTCTATAAAAAGAGGTTTGTTTGATGTTTCTTATCAAACAAACCTACCTAATAGTATAACGTTTCATTTACAAAAATGTTACAGATTTAATTTTTTCAACCATAAACTCTCTAGTGTAGCAACATTTTCATTTCTCAAAATTTCTTTTAAGTCTCCTGAAAGTAATATATTCCCTTCATGTAACACTAACACATCGTCCGCTACTTCCTCTACAAATCCTAGTAAATGTGTAGAAAATATCACTGTATTGCCCATTTCCTTTTGTTCCAGCATCATTTTTTTCAGCTCTGCAATCCAAAATGGGTCTAGTCCATTCGTTGGTTCATCTAAAATAAGGAGCGACCCCGCACCTAGTAAACTTTGTGCAAGATTTAACCGTTGCCGCATTCCCTTCGAAAACTGTTGAACCCTTTGCTTTCTAACGTCCCACAAGCCAACACGTTTCAATACTTGCTCTTGCTCTTTTTTATCTATTCTTTTCAAAGAGGACAGTAACTGCAAAACTTCTGCTGCCGTTAACATTGAGGGAAAATCTACATCATCTGGCATATAACGAATCGCCTGACTCTCCTGCCATTTCAGCTCCCCTGACATCGGTTTCTCCTGTCCAGTTAACAGGCGAATAAGCGTACTTTTCCCTGCTCCATTACCACCTGCTAACGCTAAAATACGCCCTTTTTGCACAGTAAAGGATACGTCTTTAAGCCCTCTATTATTTTCATAGACATTCGATAGATGATTCGCCTCTAGTAACACTACCGCTTCTCCCCTTTCTTTAGTCTCCTTGCAGTAAAGGCAAGCGGTAAAGCTACCCACAAACATGTTACCAATCCATATACCACATAGCCCAATGGTGATGCATAAAATGCTGTCACACTATAAAAAGATGGACCAAGCACACTGGCCTGTTTTGTAAATATAAAGTAACCAAAGCGCAACCATTCTACAGGATTAATATGCATAACAATAATCGTTAGCTTTTGTAAAAGATGCCCTGCAACTACTGTGCCAATTGCCATTAAGGCATACGACAGAAGCAATAAGAAAAATGACCATAAAACTAACGACAGCGATAGCGCAAATAATCTCGTTTTCGCTACCGCCCCAATAGCTAGCGCTAAGGAAGTAAAAATAGCAATGCATAATAATGTTAGACTTATAAAAATAAACGGCAAACGTACGCCACCAAGTAATCCGCCAAGTGCTAAAACAACACCAAACGCCACCATCACGATTAATAAAAAGGCAATAACAGTAGCTAAATACTTTCCAAAAATATATTGTTTACGCGTCATCGGATAAGTTTTTAATAAAGAAAACCACCCTGTCTCTATATCACCAGCAATACTCATACTGCCAATTGTCAAAATAAATAGAGGCAATAAAAATAAAAGGACATTTAAAAACGAAGCGGTTTGACGAGTAAAACCTTCTACATCAGGCAGTGCCATTTGCTGGATAACTATAATCGATGTAAAAACAAAAGTGAAGAGTAAGCCAACTAATTGCATCCACCGACTGCGCAACATTTGTTTCAATTCAAGTTTGATGAGCATGCTGTACATCACTGATGAATCCCCCAATTAAAATCGCTTAAATCCTCATAAGTAAGCACTTGTCCCTTACCTTCAGTAGCCATCCACGATTGCGCAGCTTCTTGCGTTTCGAAAGCAAGTACACCATAATTCATCGGCGTCCAATAATCTTTGTTGTAGACAAACGTCGCCTTCGAAACATCAATCCATTTATTCTCTTTTGCATCCTTAATGAATGCAGCTCCAACCTCTTCGTCCCCATTTGTCGCAATATACTCAATTAAACACCCAATATCATCAAACATTTCATAGTCACCATTTTTCAAGGCAATTTGTCCGGCATACTCGTTATGCACAATTGACATATTACAAACTTTACAAACATCGGTTTCATTGACAATGTCACGTGGTTTAAACGTTTTTTCGCTACACCCTACAGCCAGTAAACAACTAACGCAAATTATTAGTATCCACTTTTTCATTCCATCAAACCTCTTTTCCATAGCCATACACTACTTAAAATAAAAAATAGACCTAGCAAAAACTGTGCTATATCCATATCTGCTTTTTTTACACTTTGGTCTTTCACCAGTTTCGGCGTTTCATCAACAAGCACCGTCCTCGCACTTTTATTGATTTGCTGATCCAGTGAAGTTAGTAAAACAACACTTGGTGACGCTACAAAATATTGATACACTGGCTGTCTGACCATCCATTGTCCAAAGCTAGATACAGCGACATATGGAACATCGCCAGTACCGTCATTTTTTAAATCCGTTCCAACATAATCATCATAATAATTACTCGCTAACTGAAAGCCTTGTTGATCGGAGCGAGCGGTTAATATATTGCCAGTAAACTGATTATTTTGCACAACTGTTTGGTCATCTACCTTTGTTCCTTCAATGGCCGTTTGATTCATTTGAAAATGATTATGCATAATTTGAACCTCTGCACTTTTTTGTAATGCAATGGCCGTTCGATTGTTCTTCATCGTATTATAAGCAAGGTCTGCACGTTGCACATCATATAGCAATGCTCCGCTGCCATTCATATCGTTATGATTGATGACTAGATTGTCCTTAATCGTAATGCCGCTGGTCATCATCACCATCAATCCTGTTACATTGCTCGCATACGTATTGTTTAGAGCTTTAGCATTTTCAGTATACATAAAATGCGTACCATAACGGCTATTCTCTACTGTATTGCGTTGAACAACAATGCCGTCAACCTCTTCTACGTAAATACCATCTTGCACTTGTTTAATATTACTATCTTCAACCACTATCTTCTCGCTTTGATAAATAGCTATACCATTACCCTTTTTCGAATAATGCGCCAAAGTGCCAACTATTTCAACATGTTGGATGTGGACATTTTCGCCGTGTTGAATATGCATAGCACTATGCACGTCGTTAATTTTCAATTGTCGTAGCACAAGACCTTCCACCTTACTAGCAACAATTCCCTTTTTTCCCGATAGCGTCATATTGTCAATCATTACTGCGTCTGCACCTTCAATACGAATTGCTGGTTCTTCCCCAACGGCTGCAATCTCTGTGCCTTTTTCTCCACGCAATGTAATGTTTTTTGTCACAATTAAATTCCCTTTATAATGACCTGCTGGAATGTTGACGACTGCCCCAGGTTCCGCTCTGTCGATTGCCTCCTGTATATCAAATTTTGCATAGGCAGTCGAACTTATACATAGCAAAAACAATAAGACACATCCTATTTTTTTCACCTTTAGTACCTCCAAGTTCAGTAAGAAAAGACTAGAGGAAATTCCCCTAGCCCTTCTGTATTAATGATTATGGTCATCACTTTCATGATTCATCTCTTCCATATTCATTTTATCGGATTCTCCATTAGCTTCCTTTTCAGCGTTTTCTTGCATTTTCTTTTTACGGCGCTCTAATGCATCGTCTTTAATTTTTTGTAATTCTTCTACATGCGCTTTTGGATTTTCAGCTAAATACTTGTCTGCATCCGCTTTGTTAATGAAATAGATATATCCCCAGTTCATTGGTGATTTTAAATCTGTTTTCACGATTGTGACATCTTCGACCTTCGCCCAATCTTTTGTATTATAATCACGTACAAACTTATCATTTTTCTCGTTATTCGCTACCTCTGCATTGACTAAACAGCCAATGTCATCATAAAACGCAATTGTACCATCTGCTTTAATCGCTTGAGCAGAAAATACACCCATTTCATGGTCTTTCATATAAACCTTCATATTACACATTTCGCAAACTGTATCTTCTTGTGGTTCTTGTAATCGTGGATCTACTAAAGAAGCAACTTGCACTGATTCATCTTTCACTTCAGACTCTTTCGATGCAACTTCTGAATTCGCTTTTTCTTCCTTCACTTCTGCCTTTTCAGTACCACACGCTGTCAATATTAGTAACGTAGCTAGTACTGGTAACCATAATTTCTTCACTATTGCTCCCCCAATTCTTTTCTGTTACTACCTAGTATTTTACAGATCAGATGTGAAATAAGATGAAAACCTCTGTGAAGATTCGGAAAAATCTATATGACTACTTTGCGAACGTCTTGAAGTCAAAGTATTCTCTTACAAACTAAAACGATTAAAAAAGCGAGGACAAAAGAGAAAAAGTGTTAGATTGACTGCAATCAATCTAACACTTGCCGTTGTTGTCCGCTACGGGCGGGTCTTTGATTCACTGACTTTTACTGGCGATTGGTTGGTGTTCTTTAGTAAAGTCGCCACAATCAACAACCCATGTTCTCGAACTTGTTTTGCTATATAGAGGTACGGTAACTATTGTGGCGCTTCTTTAGCTTACTAAGACGACTCAGTTTTCCAGCTGTTTCATTTAGTTCATTGTGAATTTGAACATTGCCTCCGCTTTCCGCAAAAATCGGTTCTAGCTGATTAAAACGTTGTTGCTGCATTGGCCTCTTATTACTTGATTGCTTTTGTTCTTTATTTTTTTGCAAACTTTTTTTAAATTGTTGCTGTGTATGGTGGCTAAAGTTATGACTAATATCACCAGCATGTAAATACTGTTGTTCATTACGAAAAGTGCTACCTGTCGTCGCATTTACTCTAGAAGTCCTCATAATTAGTTACCCTCCTTTTCATTTTACTTACTTTATAGGTATTTATATCGACATTATATGCAAGAAATTAAGCAAACAGAACCAAATATATAAAAAAGAATAGAATTATTCAAAAAGTATCTATCACTTTTGAACAACTCTATTCTCGTAAGCGTTACTTCCAAAAATTATCAAAAATTGTAATTGGCATATGGCGTTTATGTTGAGAGCGTAAATAATGTTGCTCTAATCGTTCACGAGCATCGTCAGGAATTTGCTTCCCTTCTAAATAATCATCAATTTGCTCATAAGTTACTCCAAGCGCCACTTCATCTGGCAATGATGGACGATGTTCTTCCAAGTCAGCAGTCGGAACTTTTAAATACAGATGCTCTGGACAATCAAGCGCCGCTAATAATTGTTTCCCCTGACGCTTGTTCAGACGGAAAATAGGCATTAAATCGGCTCCACCGTCACCATATTTTGTAAAGAAACCTGTAATTGCCTCCGCCGCGTGGTCTGTTCCTAACACAACAGCACTATTCATAGCAGCGATAGAAAATTGTACTTTCATGCGTTCCCTTGCTTTTTCATTACCTTTTACAAAATCACTAAGCACAACTCCAGCATCAGCTAAAGCACGAACACTAGCATCAACCGCTTCCTTAATATTGACCGTGTAAGTAGTCGTAGGCTTAATAAAATCAATAGCGTCCTGACAGTCTTGTTCATCCTTTTGGATACCATATGGTAAACGCACTGCCCAAAACGAATACTTTTGCTCGCCCGCTTCCTCATTTAACTCATTAACTGCTAGTTGAGCTAATTTACCGGTTAACGTAGAGTCTTGACCACCTGATATACCAAGTACAAACCCTTTTACAAAGCTATATTTTTGTGCATATACCTTCAAAAAATCAATGGATTTACGAATTTCTTCCTGTGCATCAATTGTTGGCAAAACTTTTAATTCGGTAATAATTTGCTGTTGTAATGCCATAACCTCTTCCACTCCTTAGTCTTTTACAATTCGATCGACCATTTCTCGTACTTCTTCAATATTTCGCATTTTATTATCCCAGCATTTTTGGCTTAAATCGACTGGATATTCCTCTGGATTCATAGCACGTTTATATTCATCCCATAGCAATTCTAAATTGTCAGCTGCATAATTACGCATCTCTTCTAACGTTGGATTGTCATAAATTACGTCCCCATTATTAATGACATGCTGATGCAAATTTTTCGCCTCAAAATTCGTGACAAATTTTGATACGAATGTATGAACAGGGTGGAACATCTTTATTCGCTCTTCGGATTGAGGGTCTTCGTCATACATCGTAATGTAATCACCCTCTGCTTTACCGTTTTTACGGTCAATAATACGATAAACACTTTTCAAACCAGGAGTTGAAACTTTTTCAGCATTAGCAGAAATTTTAATCGTGTCCTCTAGCTGGCCTTCATCATTTTCAATAGCGACCATTTTATAGACAGCCCCTAATGCAGGCTGATCGTAAGCTGTAATTAATTTTGTACCAATTCCCCACATATCTACGCGGGCACCTTGCGCTTTCAAGTTTAAAATCGTATATTCATCTAAATCATTAGAGACAACAATTTTGGCATCATGGAAGCCTGCTTCATCTAACATACGACGTGCCTCTTTTGACAAGAAAGCAATATCGCCACTATCTAAACGAATACCAATAAAATTAATTTTATCACCAAGTTCTTTTGCCACTTTTATCGCATTCGGCACTCCAGATTTCAGCGTGTTATAGGTGTCCACTAAAAATACGCAGTTGCGATGACGTTTCGCATAAGCGTGAAATGCATCATAATCATTTTTGTAAGCCTGCACAAGTGCATGAGCATGAGTACCAGCTACCGGAATGTTAAATAGTTTTCCTGCACGCACATTACTAGTTGAAGCAAACCCTCCTATAAAGGCTGCACGAGTTCCCCAAATAGCCGCATCCATTTCTTGCGCTCGACGTGTACCAAACTCCATCGCCATTTCATCTTTAACGATTTGCTTAATACGACTTGCTTTAGTGGCAATTAGTGTTTGGTAATTGACAATATTCAATAGCGCCGTCTCAATTAGTTGTGCTTCAACTAAAGGTGCCTCAATGCGTACAATTGGCTCATTGGCAAAAACGAGCTCCCCTTCCACCATTGAATACATATCGCCTGTAAAGCGAATATTTTTTAAATAGTCAATGAAGTCTTCTTTATATCCAACCTCTTCACGTAAATACGCGATATCTGACTCACTAAAGCGAAAATCTCGTAAATACTCAAGCATGCGTTCCAATCCAGCAAATACGGCAAAGCCATTTCCAAATGGTAATTTTCTAAAATATAATTCAAAAATCGCTTTTCTATTATGTATGCCATCAGCCCAATAAGACTCTGCCATATTAATTTGATACAAGTCTGTGTGTAGCGCTAAGCTGTCGTCAGCATAGTTCGATCTCATAGGAATCCCTTCTTCCACTTTCATAATTAGTCCTAGTATACACTATATACCCAAAATCTTGCGTTTTACACTTTTCCGTACCTATGTTAGGTTTCCTAACATATATAGTCAGAAAATTTTGAACAGTTCACATTTTAGACACAAATTTTAGCACCGCTTTCATTCCTTTTATATATAGCTTTTTAGTAAACTACTACGAAAGACGAAATATATCATGTAATATAACCTAACATAGTAATAAAAAAAACAATTGCGCCATTTATCGACTCGCTATAATATGTAAATTAAATTTACGCAAGGAGCTGTTGTGAGTGAAAAAAATAGAGGCCATTATTCGTCCGGAAGTTTTTGGGGCTGTACGAGACGGACTTGCAAAAGTAGGCATTGCAGGTTTAAGTATTTCTGAAATCGCTGGCTGCGGTCGTCAATTAGGTCATACAGGTTTGTTTCGAGGCAATGCCTATGAAATTGAGTTTTTACCAAAATTGAAATTAGAAATGATCATCGATGATGAAAAAGTTGATGCTATTGTGGAAGTTTTATTGCGCGATGCTGCAACTGGTAAAGTTGGAGACGGGAAAATTTTCATTTATCCAGTAGAACAGGCAATTCGTATCCGTACTAAAGAAGTCGGATCAATTGCTGTAGAATAAGGGGGAGATAGTTATGGATGACGTTATATTATCTGTAAATTTAGTTTGGATTATGCTTGGTACAATTTTAGTATTCTTTATGCATGCAGGTTTTGCAATGGTCGAGGCAGGTTTTACTCGTTCTAAAAATGCAGTTAACATTATTATGAAAAATTTCTTAACCATATCGCTTGGTGGGATTGTTTATTTCCTATGTGGATATGCCATTATGTTTGGCGACACAGCAGGAGGCTTCTTCGGAACAAGTGGTTTCGCTTTAAATGGTGTAGATGACCTCTCCTTCTTTATTTTCCAAACAATGTTTGCTGCCACAGGAGCGACTATCTTATCTGGTGCAGTAGCAGAACGTACAAATATTTTTGCTTATATCGGTGTCATTATACTGATGACAATACTTGTTTATCCTGTAGTAGGACATTGGGTATGGAGCGGTCAAGGTTGGTTAACTGACCTCGGCTTTATCGATTTTGCTGGTTCTACTGTTGTCCATTTAACTGGTGCAGTAGCTGCGTTTATAGCAGCCATAATGGTTGGACCACGTCTAGGTAAATACGAAAATGGACGTGTTAACGTTATTACTGGTCATAGTATTCCTATCGGCGCATTAGGTGTATTCTTACTTTGGTTCGGTTGGTTCGGCTTTAATGGTGCCTCTACGTTAGCAGCAGACCCTGCACTTGTTCCAACAGTAATTGCCAATACATTTTTCTCAGCAGCGGCTGGCGTTGTTGCCACTGCATTCTATACAAATTTCCGCTACGGTCACATTGATGGCTCCTTAACTCTTAACGGTGCATTAGCAGGTCTCGTAGGCATTACTGCTGGTGCTGCAAACGTCAGCATTGTTGGTTCACTTATTATTGGTTTAATCGCAGCACCATTATTAGTAGAAGGTGTCCGTTTTATTGAATGGAAGTTAAAAGTAGATGATCCTGTAGGTGCAATTGCTGTTCACGGTATTTGTGGTATTTGGGGTACACTTGCAGTTGGGCTATTTGATGTTGGTGGTCAAGGTCTGTTCTACGGTGGTGGCATTAGCTTACTAGGTATTCAGGCTATAGGTGTGATTGCTACAATTGCTTGGGTTAGCGTTACTGTCACAGCAGGCTTATATATCATTAAAGCATTTGTCCCTTTACGTGTATCAGCAGAAGAAGAAATTACAGGTCTAGATGTGATCGAACATGGTACACCTGCTTATGAATACCAAGAGATTTTTAAAAGCTCCGCTATACAAGGTGAAACATTTGCACAACGTTTAACTCATATCGGCAAAACACAAACAAACGTGACCGAAAAACATGTCTAAAAAATAGATACGTTATCCATTAAAAGGCACTAGAAACTGTTAGCTATCCGTATCAATTTGCGCGGATCTCTAGCAGTTTCTTTTTGTTATATTTATTCTCTCTCTAAATCAAGTAAGAACTGTTTCATCGTTAACCCACTGCGAAAGCCTGTTAGCTTACCGTTCTTCCCAATTACACGGTGGCACGGAATAATCGCTAATATCGGGTTCGCACCAATTGCACTTCCAACAGCCCTCACAGCCTTTGGATTGCCTATTCGCTCTGCAATAGCAGCATATGTTGTAGTTGTTCCATAAGGAAGTTCTTTGAGTGCATCCCAGACAGCTAGTTGAAATGCTGTTCCTTTCACATGTATCGGTAAATTAAACTCAGTCAGCTCTCGATTAAAATAGGCTGTGAATTGCTTAACATAAGGCTTAAGCTTTTCACTGTTTTCTTCAAAACTGTAGCCTTTAAAGTGCTTTTGAGCCCACTTTTCCACCTCATCAAATGCTGTATTGGGTGTGCCAAGATAGACAAGCCCTTCATTCGCCGCAATAATATACATCTCGCCTTGTGCGAATGTTAGTGTATCTACATATAAAATAGTCATTATAAAATTCTCCTTACACATAATGATTAGCAGTATACTGCAAAAAGGTAAAATAACTGTAGTTAACAAATATTTCATGCTACAGTTATTTTACCTATTAGCATAAAGGAGTTTCAACTACATGACTACGATATACGAGCCCGCTATCCATCTTCAACAAGTGAGCTTTTCAGTAAAAGATAAGGCTATTTTAAAGTCAATTACCGGTTCATTTCCTAAAGGGAAAATTACGACGCTCGTTGGCCCATCTGGC
This sequence comes from Lysinibacillus sp. FSL M8-0337, assembly GCF_038593855.1. Classification (NCBI taxonomy): domain Bacteria; kingdom Bacillati; phylum Bacillota; class Bacilli; order Caryophanales; family Bacillaceae; genus Lysinibacillus; species Lysinibacillus sp. FSL M8-0337. The sequence continues at coordinate 4,036,510 of NZ_CP151996.1, forward strand.
GCTGGCAAAACAACCTTATTAAAAATGTGTAACGGACTATTGTCACCAACTGACGGGCTTATACTCATTGACAATCAAACAATCACTACCTATGAGCCAACTACATTAAGAAAGCATGTCGGAATTGCCCTTCAAGCAGCACCTATGATTGCTGGGACTGTATTTGACAATTTGGCTCTTCCACTCACTCTACAAGGTAAAAAGCTCACACAACAAGATGCCATTCAATATTTACTAGATGTCGGGCTCGATGCTAGTTTTTTACACCGTGCCACTAATGAATTATCTGGTGGACAACGTCAAAAGGTATCCATTGCACGTACCCTCATTAACCAATCTTCTATATTATTGTTAGATGAGATTACTTCTGCATTGGATCGTCAATCTGTACAGGATATTGAGGCACTTATCGTATCATTAAACAAAAATTATAATGTTACGATCATCTGGATTACCCACAATTTACAGCAAGCGCTCTCGATCGGCCATTACACATGGGTCATGATGGATGGAGTGCTTATTGAAACAGGTGAAAGCTCGTTATTGAAAGCCCCTACTAACCCAAGAGTCGCTGAATTTATACAGGGGGTAAACGCATGACTTATACTTCACTTTCGCTAACATTAATTTTTGTTTTAATCCCGCTAGTACTATCAAAGACTTTTAAGCTAGGGCTTGAAAAAGACACAATTATTGCAACGATTCGCTCAATTATTCAATTGCTTGCAGTCGGCTATATTTTAAATTTCGTCTTCGATGTAGGGAGTATTATATATATTTTTCTAATGGTGGCATTGATGATTGTGGCTGCCACTTTAAATGCCCGAAAAAAGGGAAAAGGTATTAAGGGTATTACATGGAAAATAGTGTTTACGCTTGTAATGGTGGAAATTGTCACACAAGGCGTTTTACTCGGTTTCGATATTGTTCCTACAACTGCACAGTATATTATTCCTATTAGCGGAATGCTAATTGGCAACTCCATGGTACTATCTATTTTATTTTTAAATCGCTTTACTGCGGAAATTACAAGTCACGAAAATGAAATTGAGCTCATCTTATCGCTAGGAGGTACACCTAAGCAAGCCATTCATCGCCAATTAATCAATGCTATTAAAGCGAGCATGATCCCTACCATCGAAAGCCAAAAAACGATTGGGCTTGTTCAATTACCAGGTATGATGAGTGGCCAAATAATTGGTGGTGCAGACCCTATACAGGCAGTACAATTTCAATTATTAATTATTTTCGCCCTGTTAACAACAGCAACATTATCGAGCATAATGATAGGTTTTTTAAGCTATCCTGCGCTTTTTAATGAAAGGTTACAATTGTTGGAAGTTGAATAATTGTTTTCGTGATATCATGACAATTACTATAAATATGTTATACTAGTAAGAAAAATGCAGTGAGGAGAATGACCCATGTTATTACGCGATTTTTTCATCCAATTATCTGAAAACCAACTATTAAATAGTACTGCTAAAAAATACGGCTTAAAATTAGGTGCCCAAAGTGTGGTAGCTGGTACTAATATAGAAGAAACAATTGCAAGCATCAAAGATTTAAACGCACATAATATCTCTTGCACAGTGGATAATCTAGGGGAATTTGTTGCCAATGAAGAAGAAGCGACAAAAGCTAAGGAACAAATCCTCGCTGTCATTGAAGCCATTCATGAAAATGGTGTGGATGCGCATATTTCGTTAAAACCATCTCAATTAGGTTTAGACATTGATGTTGATTTTTGCTATGACAATCTATATGAGATTGTAGAAAAAGCAGCAGCTTATGATATTTTTGTTAACTTTGATATGGAAAATTACGGTCGTCTACAAACATCATTTGATATGGTGGAAGAACTTTCAAAAACATTCAATAATGTTGGAACGGTAATCCAATCATACTTTTACCGAGCTAAAGACGATATCGAAAAATTCAAAAACTACCGCTTACGGATCGTAAAGGGTGCATATAAAGAGCCTGCTGATGTAGCTTTCCAAGATAAGCTAGATATTGATTTAAACTTTATCGAATTGATTGAATATCATTTATTACACGGCAAATTCACATCGATTGCGACACATGACCATAACGTCATTGCGCATGTTAAACGCTTTGTTGCAGATAATAATATTCCACTCGATAAATTTGAATTCCAAATGTTGTACGGCTTCCGCACAGATATGCAAAAAGAGCTGGCGAAAGAAGGCTATAACTTCTGTGTTTACGTACCATTTGGCGAAGATTGGTACGGTTACTTTATGCGTCGTTTAGCGGAACGTCCGCAAAACCTTAACCTTGTTACAAAACAAGTATTTACGAAAAAAACGAATACCGTTCTTGCCGTAGCAGCTGGTGCATTCGTACTTGGACGTTTAACAAAGCGTAAAAAGTAATAAAAAATCTTGTAGAAAAACTTATAGCGCTAACTATTGCCGTTGATTTCCGCTACGGGCGGACGCTTTCCGCGGGCACACCGTAAGCCGCAACCCTCGCTATCGCGCAGGTTGTTGCGTCTTACGTTTTGTGCTGTCCCGCAGGAGTCGCCCACCCTCCGCTCCAATCAACTAATAAATGCATTTAACTTAGTATCAAATAACATTTCTTAACTATAAAAATAACAAGAGGCATCAAGAGTGAAATCTTGATGCCTTTAATCTTGTCACCATTTTTGGTAACTCTTTTTTTCATTTGATGGACAACAACTTTTTAAGGATTTGTTGACCAAAGGCCTGCATGTTTTAACACAACACGTGGATGTAATTTTAATTGAGCGACCATTAAGTCTGCTAAATCTTCCGCTTGCATAACCTTTTCCGGATTACCATCAGTTAATTGTAATTCCACTGCCATATCCGTTGCAACCGTACTTGGCGTTAATGTCACAACACGAATGTTATGTTTGCGAACTTCTAACATCAGCGATTCACTCATACCAATAACAGCCGCTTTCGAAGCACTATACGCACTCGTAATTGGAGCACCCTTTTGACCAGCGGTAGATGAAATATTAATAATATCTCCGGAAGAACGCTCAATCATTTCAGGTAGGACGGCACGTGTTGTGTAATATACACCTTTGACATTTACATCTACAATATTAGTCCAATCTTCAGGTGAAAGATCTAAAAACTTACCGAATTTTGAAATACCCGCATTATTTACTAAAATATCGATTGGTCCTAACTCAGCACGAATACTTTCTACTGCTGTTGTGATAGATTGTAAATTCGCTACATCCGCTGTAGCTAGTGCCACCTTGACATCATACGCCTTTAATAAGTCAGCAACCTGTTGTAAATTTTCTAATGTGCGTCCTACAAGCCCAACATTAATGCCCTCTTTCGCAAAGGCGATGGCTGTTGCACGGCCAATACCACGACCTGCACCAGTTATTAAAGCTGTTTTACCAGTAATCGTTTGCATATATCTTGCTCCCTTATAAGTAGTGATAGAAAAATCTCTGTTGTTTAGCATACCTATTCATCCTTGAAAAGTACATTCAGAAGACTTATTTATTCCATCCTTTTTCCTTAAAGCGTGCAATCGCTTCAATCCGATTGCCCACATGAAGCTTCTCTAAAATGGTGGAAATATAGTTACGTACAGTTCCTGCCGATAAAAATAACTCAGCCGCAATTTCCTTCGTCGTTTTACCTTCTGCCACAAGTGTCAACACTTGACTTTCGCGCTCAGTTAACGGATTCTCACTATCATCCTCATAGACAAAGTCAACCAGCTCGGGTGCGTAAATGCGTTTGCCATCGACAATTGTTCGAATGGCACTAACCAATTCTTCGATAGGACTATCCTTTAGTAAGTAACCTCGTACACCTGCTTTTCTTGCTCGTTCAAAGTAGCCAGGTCTTGCAAAGGTTGTTAATATAATAACTTTACAGTCAGAACCATGTAATTCTTCAGCCGCATCAAGCCCAGTTTTCACCGGCATTTCAATATCCATAATACAAATATCCGGCTGGTGCTCTGCTACAAGCACCAATGCTTCCTCACCATTTTTGGCTAAACCGACAACTTCCATATCTTCCTCCATACTAAGTAAGGAACGAAGTGCGCCTAACAGCATCCCCTGATCTTCAGCGATTACAATTCGTATCATGTCATAACCCTCTTTTCTATAGGTTCTTCAGATTTTCTGCAACCTTTTGATGTGTAATGGTCACTGGAATCGATACCGTTAAAGTAGTGCCATTTTCACTTTCTATTTTAAATGTGCCATTAATAAACTCTAAACGTTCGCGCATCCCTTTTAAGCCGTTACCTGTTTTCAATGCCTGTTTTTTCGTAATGCCTTGTCCATTATCACGAACAATCAAGTGTACTTCTTTAAAGTTTTGGTGGAAGGCTATTTCACATTTGGTTGCGCCGCTATGTTTGACAATATTCGTTACGGCTTCCTTCAAACACATAGACAACACATTCTCTACAAGTGGTGGGACACGTAAGGAGTCCTTATCCCCCTCAAAAACAAATTCCATTTCAGCCGCTTTTAAAATTTGAGAAATACGCATAAGCTCATCTTCAAATTTATTTGTCCGCATATCCGATACTAATTCTCGTACCTCTTTTAAAGCAATACTAGCTGTTTGACGAATATCTTTTATCTCGATTAATGCTTGCTGAGGATCACGTGCAATAAGTCTAGAAGCTAAATCGCTTTTTAAGCCAATCATGGATAATTTTTGACCGAGCGTATCATGTAAATCTCTTGCTATACGTTGCCGTTCCTCAAAGACAATTAATTCGGCAATTCGTTCGTTTGCAGTTTCTAATTGCCCTTCTAAATTTTCACGCTTATTTTTCGAATAAATTGTTAACGGTAGAAGCACCACTGCCAAAATCGTTAAAACGACAAATGGAAGCTGTGATAAAAATAAATGTAGCTCAACAAAGAAACCAAATCCTGTAGATATCACAGTAAAACCGATATGAAGCCCATACATTATGTAAAAGCCAACAGGTCTACGGATATTTCCAATGAAAAAGGCTGTAAAAATCGATAAATACACATAGCCGAACAATATAGTCAACGTAATATTAATGACCATCTCAAAGCTAATCCACATATAGACAAGCCCGTTTTTAGCGTTCACAGAAAATCGGTAAAAAATAAAATAGAGCATTAAAAAAGTAATGCCTATTGATATTTCAATATACGATGATTTTCTAAATATAAAGAAAAACGGGAGAAAACAAAAAATAATCCATAAATAAACGCTGAGCATAGGACTATTCGGAATGATACTATGCCGTTTCCTCATCATAATCTCACGCTCTTTCCTACTTTTCCCTATATTATATCAAGAAAAGCATATTTGCGCCCGTCCATTGCCATACAGTGACTTTCATACGAGCCTATCCTTATTTATGTAAAACAGCCACCTCCTAAGAAGAGATGGCTGTTTACGACTAAGCAGCAATACTGCCTTTCGTTTTTCGTTTTATAATTTCATTGACTTCTTTAAAAGAGACAAATTTGCCAAGTTCTTCATCGTATAATTTATAGCGTAACGATTCTAAGCTTGTACGTAACGTAATTGTAGTAGCCGTGTGTAATGGTGGCGTTTCTTTATGCGCTTTTTCAAGATTATAGTTCGGTACACGCGGAGCTAAATGGTGCACATGGTGGAAGCCGATATTACCTGTTATCCATTGTAATAACTTCGGTAATTTGTAGTAAGAACTACCTTCTACTGCGGCTTTCACATAATCCCATTCAGAGTCATGCTCGAAATAAGAATCTTCGTACGTATGTTGGATATAGAATAACCAAATTCCTAATGCACCAGCAATAAATAAAGTAACACCCTGAACTAATAAAAACGCTTGCCAACCCATAGAGTAAATGAGTCCTGCACAAATGCCAGCAATAATAATATTTGTTAAATGCGTATTCATACGCTCTTTTTGCTTCGCATCTTTTCGGTTAAAACGATTTAAAACTAATACCATATATAAAGGACCTAAGCCGAACATTACAAGTGGATTACGATAAAAACGATACCATAATCGTTGACCTTTAGAAGATTGTAAATATTCTTCTACTGTCATCATATCAATATCACCAATACCGCGCTTATCTAAGTTCGAGCTTGTTGCATGGTGAATTGTATGCTCACGCTTCCATTTTTCATAAGGGAACGATGTTATTACCCCAGTTAATAAGCCAACCCAGTCGTTTGCCTTTTTACTTTTGAAAAATGAACCGTGGGTACAATCATGGAAAATGATAAATGTTCTTACGACAAAACCAGCAGAAATAACACTTAAACCTGCAGTTAACCATGGCGAAACATCCACTAACATATAACCAGCAATCCATAGGACGATTAACGGCGCTATTGTGTTAACCATTTGAAAAACACTTTTACCTGTGTCCGATTTCGCAAATGGCGCTACATCTTGGCGCAATTTTTTCGTTTTTTCTTTATCTATTGCCATTCCTTTTTCCCTCGTTTCCTTTTGCTTATGATCTCATCATAAAACAAGAGTATAGCGAGCAACAGACGCAAACATCATAAAAAGCATATGACATTTGTCATACTTAAAAGACAACTCTATAAAATTTCGCTCTCCGCTAAGGTTATTTCAGCACGTTAGCGATGCTGATGTTACTTGATTAGCGCTGCCTTATTACTTTTTAGGTCCCGTTAAATGCAATTGATAAAATACTAAATCCAACCACTCTTCAAATTTGTATCCCGCATTTTTAATTGTCCCTGCATATTCAAAGCCTAGCTTCTCATGCGCCTTAATACTGGCAATATTTTCGCCATCGATACCGGCAACCAAAGTCTTCACACCCTGTTTCTCTGCGATATCAATCAATTGATGCATTAACTTACTGGCAATGCCTTTCTGATAATGGTCCTTGTGTACGTATACCGAATGCTCCATCGTATGCTTATAACCTGGATAAGGGCGGAACTGACTGTAATTTGCAAAACCCGCCACTACTCCATCTTCCTCAAAAACTAACAACGGGTTACCCGCTGCTTGTTGCGCATGAAACCATTGCTTTTTTTCATCTAGCGATTGTATTTCATACCTATATACCGCTTTACTCGTTAAAATAATATCGTTATAAATAGCTAAAACCTCAGGTAAATCTTTTTCTTCCATAAATCGAATCATCCAGTTCACGTCCTCACCTAAAAAGAAATAGAACCCCACCGATAACAGCAGGGTATGCATTGCACAAATAGTCCATTCGACAAGCCACAAAGGAAACACGGATTTTGAGCAGGCTTGGATATTGCCCGTTCAAAATCCGTAATATCCGTTGCTCACATGTACTTTAATCGTTGACCGTTAAAGCGTTCTTCATAAAGATAAAGCATTTTTAGCAAAATTACACGTTAAAATATCTCGCATCTGGGTGCGCGAAAACTATTGCAGATACGGAAGCTTCTGGCTCCATCATAAAGCCTTCTGTTAATTGAACCCCGATATCTTCTGGTTTGAGCAAACCAAATAATTTCTCTTGGTCCTCCAAATTTGGACATGCAGGATAGCCAAATGAGAAACGTTGCCCTTGATATTTCGCAGCAAAACGGTCACGCATCGTGAAATCTGTGTTGTCAGGGAAGCCCCATTGATCACGAATTTCTTGGTGCATACGTTCCGCAAAGCCCTCGGCAAGCTCAAGAGCCGTTGATTGAAGGGCATGACTTTCAAGGAACTTCCCTTCTTCTTTTAATTGACGAGCTGTCGCCATTACACCTTGACCAGCTGTGACAACCATCAATGCAATATAGTCCATTTCTCCACTTTCTACAGTTTTCAAGAAATCTGCTAAACACATAAATGGTTCCACCTGTTGGCGAGGGAAAGTAAAGCGTTCAATTTCCGTTTTACTATCGGCAGGATCATAAACGATGACATCATCTCCATCAGCTTGTGCTGGGAAGAATTGATACAAGCCTGAAGGTTTTAATAGATCACTTTGTAAATAATCATCCACCAATGCTTTTAATTCTGTTGCTCGCGCATCCCCTGCATCTAGTAATTGTTGCACTTGTCCTTTTAGTCCTAAGTGATGACCTAGTAATGTTCGCATATTGACATATGGATATAGATGCGACACCGAGTAATCCTTTTTCACATGACGGCGAACATCCGCTGGCAGGAACACCGGTGCATCTTTCACAGTACGTACAGGCTTCACTGTAATTTCTTTCGCAGGTCGTGCTGCACGTTTCTCATCTGCTTCTAATCGTTTTTGGCGGGACTCCGCTATTTCAGCTAAAAAGTTTTCTCGCGTCTCTGTACCCATTAACAGATTCACTTGCTCTAGCCCTTGCATCGCATCTTTAGAGTAAATAACAGGTCCTTCATATTCATTGGCAATTTTCGTTTCTGTAAAGCGTCGAGACAATGCTGCGCCTCCTACTAGAATCGGCACATCAATGCCAGCAGCCTTAAAGTCTTGTGCGGTAATGACCATCTGCTGAGCGGATTTAACGAGTAAGCCAGATAGTCCGATGAAATCAGGTTTTTCTTTACGAATCGTTTCAATTAACTGAGCTGGCGTGACTTTAATACCTAAATCAACGACTTTGTAGCCATTATTACTTAAAATAATATCTACTAAGTTTTTGCCAATATCATGGACATCACCTTTTACAGTGGCAAGCACCATTTTACCTTTGCCGGCACTGTCCTCATTTTTCTCCATAAATTGCTCAAGATGTGCTACAGCAGCCTTCATAACACCCGCTGATTGTAATACTTCTGCGACGATAAGCTGATTATCGTTAAATAAACGACCAACCTCAGCCATCCCTTCCATCAGCGGCCCATTAATAATATCCAGCGGCGCCTCAAAAATTTCACGAGCGGCATCTAAGTCTTCAATAAGCCCCTCTTTTGTTCCTTCTAAAATATAGTAAGCTAAGCGTCCTTCCACCGTTTTCGGAATATCCGCTTCTGTTTTCTCTTTCTTTTTATCACGATAGAAATCAGTGAAAACCGCTAATGTTTCATCATTTGTATTAAACAATAGATCATTTGCTAGCTTAATTTCCGCTTCAGGAATTGATGCATAGCGCTCTAATTTCTCTGTGTTTACAATCGCGTAATCCAAGCCCGCCTGTGTACAGTGATATAAATAAACAGCGTTAAGAACTTCCCGACCAACTGGTGGTAAGCCGAAAGAAATATTACTGACACCGAGTACCGTTAACGTACGTGGCATTTTTTCTTTGATAAGACGAATGCCCTCGATTGTTTCAAGTGCTGATCCAATATATTGTTCATCTCCAGTACCTACCGGGAACATTAACGGGTCAAAAATAATATCTTCTGGCGCTAAGCCCCATTTCTCCGTTAATAATTGGTAAGAACGCTCAGCAATTTCTAATTTACGATGACGATCTACTGCCATCCCCTGCTCATCAATCGTACCAACAACTAAAGAAGCACCATATTTTTTCACTAATGGCATTACGGCGTCAAAACGTTCTTCTCCATCCTCTAGGTTAATAGAGTTAATGATGGCTTTCCCTTGAGAAAATTTCAAAGCTTCCTCAATTACTTTTTCATCTGTGGAGTCAATAACGAGTGGAACCTTAACTTTTTTCACAACTTCCTGCATAAAGCCACGCATATCCGCCAATTCATCTCGGTCAGGGTTCGCTAAACAAATATCGATAACATGTGCACCATTTTTCACTTGCGCACGTGCAATTTCCGCCGCTTCCTCATATTTACCATCAATGATTAAATTTTTAAATTTTCGAGAGCCAATAACATTTGTTCGTTCCCCAATAAATAATGGACGCATTGAATCATCGTACACTAAAGGTTCAATACCAGATACGACATGACCATGTGTAGCTTCAGGCAATTGACGTGGCTTTTCGTCCTTCAGTACTTCTCTAATTGCTGCAATATGGGCTGGTGTTGTCCCACAACAACCACCGACAATATTCAGCCAGCCTTTTTCAGCAAAACCTTTTAATTTTAGTGATAAGGATTCGGGTGATTCATGATAGCAACCTTCCTCATCTGGCAAACCAGCATTTGGATAACAGCTAATATAACCAGTAGAAAGCTCCGCTAATGAACGAATATGGTCAGTCATAAATTCTGGACCAGTTGCACAGTTTAAACCGACTGAAAGTGGCTTAATATGTTCGATTGATATGTAAAAAGCATCAATAGTTTGCCCTGCTAATGTTGTACCCATCGGTTCAATCGTCCCGGAAATCATAACAGGCAATTCTTTGCCCGTCTCTTCAAACGCACGTGACACCCCTAGTGTCCCTGCTTTTACATTGAGCATATCCTGACTCGTTTCAAGTAGCAGTACATCTGAACCCGCTTCAATTAAAGCCTTTGCCTGTACATAAAAGTTTTCTTCTAGTTCATCAAAGGTAATACCGCCAGTGACTGATAATGTTTTCGTTGTTGGACCCATCGCTCCCGCAACGAAACGTGGCCATTCTGGAGTAGAAAACTCATCTACTACTTTGCGTGCAATTTCCACAGCACGTTTATTAATCTCTTCTGCCTTAGCCCCAAGATTATATTCGTTTAATACGAGAGGTGTACCGCCAAACGTATTTGTACAAATGATATCCGCACCAGCTTCTAAATATTTTCGATGAACCTTTTCAAGCACATCGGGTCTCGTTAATACAAGATTCTCGTTACAACCATCAAGCTCCTCACCACCAAAATCTTCTGCTGATAAGTTTTCATTTTGAAGCATTGTACCCATTGCGCCATCCAGAATTAAAATTCGTTTCTCTAGTTGCTCTTCAATCAAGTGCTTAGCCATCTATACTTACTCCTTTTTTCTGTTCATCCAATTGTCCGATAAATTTCATTAATTCAAGCGTCATATCATAGCGTAAAAACGGTGTAATTAAATAAATACCATTGAAATATTCTGCCGCTACTTCTACTAACTCTTTGGCAATTGCAATCCCTTCTAATGTTGAACGTTCTTTATCTTCACCACACGCCTTCATACGTGATAGTGCATCGTCTGATAATTTAATCCCTGGTACTTCATGGTGTAAAAACTCGGCGCTCTTATAGCTCGTTACTGGCATAATACCGATATAAATTGGAGCATCTAAATGCTTTGTTGCCTCATAAATTTCTACAATTTTCTCTTTTGTATAAACAGGTTGTGAAATAAAGTAATCTGCACCATGTTCGATTTTTTTCTCTAAGCGAGCTACTGCCCGATCTAATACACGAACATTCGGGTTAAATGCTGCCGCAACAGAAAAGTTTGCTTTCTTACGAAGTGGCTTACCAGAAAATGATATCCCCTCATTTAACTGTTTAATTAATTGAATAAGCTCCATGGATGAAACATCATAAACACTTGTGGCACCTGGGAAGTCTCCTACCTTTGTGGGATCTCCAGTAACCGCTAAAACATCATGAATGCCAAGTGCATTTAACCCCATTAAATGGGACTGTAGGCCAATTAAGTTACGGTCACGGCACGTAATATGCGTCAACGGTCGTACACCATGTGTTTCCTTTAATAGCGCACCCATAGCGACATTACTAATGCGGGGAGATGCAAGCGAATTATCAGCCATCATCACGACATCTGCGCCTGCGTCGTATAATTTTTTTGCCCCTTGAATAAAACCATCAATTTCTAGATGTCTCGGAGTATCTAACTCTACGATAACCGAGCGTTCGCGCTTCACCTTTTCATGTAGCGGTTCATATGTCGCAGGTTCCGCTTCCCGTACAATCTCTACTTTTTCAGGTTTCGTATACTTTGCTTCAACAGGCGTTAACTCTTCTAAATATTTCTTCGCAGCTGCTATATGCTTAGGTGTTGTACCACAACATCCACCGATTAAACGAACACCTTGGTCACGCAATGCAACTGCTGCACGTCCAAAATAATCAGCTTCTGACTCATACACGACACGCCCATCCTCTAAATCTAGTAGCGACGCATTTGGATATGCTGACATAAATGCTTTATCAGGAATCTCCACACCTTCAAATGCTTGAATTGTATGATGGGGACCTAAACGGCAATTGACGCCTACTACATCTGCACCAAGAGCTTGTAACTCATGTAATGCTTGATTTAACGTCATTCCATTTTGCAACACACCCGGCTCATGCATGGATACTTGTGCAATAATTGGTAGCTCTGTTTTACCACGTAACATTTTTAATGTTGCACTTAACTCTTCAAAATCATAATACGTTTCAAGTAAAAGACCATCAGGATTGCCTGCAAGTAACACATTTGCTTGTTCTTCAACAGTCAATAATATTTCCTCTAATGTAGCATCACTTTTACGAATGCCACGGATGCCCCCAATTGTCCCTAAAACAAATTGCCCGCCATCAGCTGCCGCTCGTTTTGCAATCGTGATTGCCGCTTCATTAAATTGTTGAACCCGTGATTCTAAGCCGTAACGTGCTAATTTAATCGCATTTGCACCGTAAGTATTGGTCTGAATGACATCTGCACCAGCAGCTATATATTCTCTATGAATTTTTTCAATTAACTCCGGTCTCTGTACATTCATTTCCTCATGACAGTACTCTAAGCCGTAGCCATATAATACAGTACCAATGGCTCCATCCGCGGTAAGCACATGTGTTTTTAACTTTTCTAGCAATCCCATAAATCGTAGCCCTCTCTTTCCTTGTATCCAAAATATAAAAAGCCTTCTTTTACAAAAAAGAAGGCTTTAACGAATCGCAATTGTTGTTCCTTCTCATCTTCGACCAAAAAGGTCTTCTGGATTTAGCACCTGACATAAGTTGGTTGCTGAAGCTTCATAGGGCCAGTCCCTCTGCTTCTCTTGATAAGAATGTAGTATGAATTTTTCAAATAATTAAAAGAATCATATCGTTTACAGACGATAGAGTCAAGACTATTTCACTTAACAAAGGAGATTTCTCCCGAAAAAAATATTATTTTAGTTTTAACTTCACTGTTATTCTAGTTTTTCCGCAAGCGCTTCGCCTATTTTTTTACCATTTTGAATACAAGCACCAATACCTACCCCGAAATATGAGCAACCTGCTATCGATAAGTTGGGATACCGTTCTGCAAGCTCCGCTGTTAAGCCTTTCAACGCCTCATGATGTGCCAAATCGTATTTTGGCATTTGATCGATCCACTTGGCTACATTTACAACCATTGGTTTTTCATCAATGCCTAAGCTTTTCTTTACATCCTCTAATGCTACAGCTGTCAATTCTTCATCTGTCATCATACGTAATGTTTCGTATGCAGGGTTAATGCTTTTATAAAAGAGGCGCACAAGCAATTTACTATTAGCAGATGTATGTTTCCATTTTCGGCTTGTCCATGTTGCGGCATTGCATTGTACATTCGAGTTATGTGACACAATAAAGCCTGTCCCATCTGCTGGTAGCACTGCATCCGGTACATCAAAGCCTAAGTATATGGTGATGGCAGAGGCTGTAGTAAATTCTTTAAAATAGCGATTCAAAGATGGGTCCTGTAATAAGCTCTGTACGGCTTCATTTGGCAGTGCTAATACTACGTGCTCAGCCTCAAACTTCCTCCCATCTGCTAATGTGATTGTATAATGTTTTTCCTGTTTTTTTACATTGGTTGTTGCTACGCCTTTAATAATTTCTACATTTGTTAACGTTTCTTCAAGACGATTGATAAGTGACGATAAGCCCTGTTTAAACGAAATAAACTTTTTGTTGGAAGCTTTCACGAATTGTTCGCGATTTGCCTCAAAACCTTTAATAATACTACCGTACTCATTTTTATAGTCGATTATGTACGGTAAGGTAGAAGCTATCGACAGTTGATGGAGGTCACCCGAGTATACCCCAGCTAATACTGGTGCAATTTGATTTTGTACAAGTTCTTCCCCTAAGTAATATGTTAAAAACTCACCGATTGAGCTGTCCTTAGTAAAGCTTTTATTCGGCATTGTTAAATCTTGCAATGCTATTTGTTTACCAGCTTCTGATACTAGCGTACTTGCTTCAAGAGACGCTAAACTCATTGGAATACCGAATGTTGAATCAGCGGGTATTGCATGTAATTCGTCGTTTGTATAGATATAAGATATCCCTGTTTCGTTGTACACTAGCTCCTGTTCAAAATTAAGCTCCTGCACCAGCTCCATGACCCCTTTATGACGAGCCACAATTGAGTCAGCACCCGTTTCCATAATGAAGCCTTGCTCATAAGCGGAATGTAACTTACCGCCTAAGTATGGATTTTTCTCAACAAGCACTAGTTTGACATCTATGTTTTTCTGCAATACTTGGCGCTGTAAATAATGCATCGTACATAAACCAGTAATGCCGCCACCTAATACAACTATTGTTTTCATGAAGTATCGCCCCTAATTCGTTATTTCTCTCCTTATTAGTATAAACTTTTTTCACAAACAATTACGTTCAACCCATTACAAATTTAGCAACACTATAAAGTGTCAGGCACTCAAACAATTTCAAATTGTTTGAGTGCCTGACACCTAGTTTAAGTTTTGTGCGACATTTGCTAATTTGTCAGCTGAATTTGTTACCTCATTAAATGCTTGCCCAAGCTCATGAAGGACCTGAACAACGGCCTGAACCTCTTTTTCCATAAGGTCATTTTGACACTTAGCTTCTGTCATCGCATCTAATATTTTGTTAAACTGTCCTTCAGTTTGAGCCATATTCTCCTCACCTGAAGCAACCTCTGTCTGAATATTACTAAGCGAATATGCCAGTTTAGACGTTCGCTCTGTTGTTTTTTCTAATAATTTTGCAACGGATGTAACAGATTCTTTTGTTTGACTAGACAATTTACGTACTTCCTCCGCAACAACACTAAAGCCTTTCCCCGCCTCTCCAGCGCGGGCTGCTTCAATAGCCGCATTTAAAGCAAGCAGATTTGTTTGATTGGCAATGTTCGTTACAACATTCATAATCGCTTCCATTTCTTTCGACATATCCGTCAATTGTTTAATATTATCCGTAATGTCATCCACTGATTGAATAATGTTACACATATTTTGAGATTGATGTTGTAAGCATTCGCGACCTTCTATTGCTTGACTTTCTGCTAACGTACTCACCTGAAGCGATTTTTTCGCCAATTGCTTAATTTCATGTGATTGATTATTTAATAGATGGAAAGAGGCATTTGTTTCTTGTGAAATGGTCGCTAATCCTTCTGACGATTCCACAATTTTTTTTTCAACCGCTTCTTTCTCACGTTCAACGTTTTCCTTCAGTTGCTCAATTGTACTTTCAAACGCTTCTAATACAAGTTGTTGCTCGAAATTAGAAATTTTAGAAATTGCTCGTATTGTATTCAATTGGTCTTTCGGATGCACTACATGTTCTTCAACTAAATCAATAAATGACATGGTTAAATCTTGGAAAGCACAAATATACCATTGTGTTCTCAGTCCGATATGTACGTGCACTTTTGCAATACTTACTCGTCTTTTATAAAATTCATCATCAATTGTACCGTTAAACATTTCAATAATATGACGACGCAATGTGACCTTCAATTTATCCACAGAACTATGTTTATTAATAATATCTACTAAACTATGCTCAGTTCCAATCATTTCATAAAACCGGTCAACGATGTGATTTATGTTGTCCTCAACAAATGGTTTAAAAGCTTTTAAATATTGTAAATCTTCTATTGTCAAATTTAGCATTTCAATTTGCTTAACCAGTGTTCGAGAGTTCGGAACATCCATTGTCACCGAGTATTGCTGTAAATCTAACGTCATTGCCTTTTTCTGTTTTTGAAAAATCACACTTTTCCCTCTTTCATTACGTGTTCTTTTGAAAAGCTGAGCAAAAATCCCATTCCGTTTACCCAAATATATTGACAAATCTATGAAAAGATACCACAACTATTAATAAATTTACAAGAAAATAATATAACAAAATAACATCATAATAATCAGTAATTCATCATTTTTCATTATTAAAATCACTCATATACATTATACATTTTTAATATAATTGTCAATTTATTATATCCTATATTTTACCATTTAATAACATACAATTTAAACGTAAACTAAATGGTTTTCATCTGTTAAATTGCATTAAAACGCTGTCACAATTTTTTTCAGTAGCTATTTCTACGGTATTTATTAGAATTTACGTATTCCGTCTGCAACACTACATGTAATATTAAGTATCTGTAATTTCAATATCTCCCCTTCGACCATTTATTAAGAGTCCTTTATCCTGTTTTTTTATTTAAAAATGAATAAAATTAACCATTGTAAATTTTGTTAATAAATAGCATAAAATAACTATTTTACTAATAGCCCCCCTGTAAAAATAGACTCTATCCCATATCATTTTTCTATGTATAGATGTATGATCGCTATTTGCCCTTCCACTACAATAAAAAACCGCAACGGCTAGTTCATAGCTAACCATTACGGGTAAATTTCAGTATCATAAAATTTAAAATTTAAAGCTTTTCTAATTCTTCAAGTAAAACGGTTGCCTCTTCTATACCTGATTCTGCTGCAAGTCCATACCATTTTTTGGCCTCTTTTATATTACGCGGTATTCCCTCACCTTTGTTATAAATATGGCCAAGCTGCAATTTTGCTTCAGGGTCTCCTTGGAGTGCGGCTTGCTTGAACCAATGAATCCCTTTTTCAATATTACGAATCCCCGTTAAACCCTTGCTCCAAATAAAGCCCAAATCATAAAATGCATCTACATGATATTGTTCAGCAGCTCTTTCAAACCAATATAAGCCACGATTGATGTCCCGAGCTTGCCCTAAGTGACCTTCTAAATAAATTCCACCTAGTCTGTATTGCGCTTCAACATAACCTGCCTCAGCCGCATTTTTATAAAAGGCAAATGCTTTCTCTTCATCTATCACAACACCTAATCCTTGTTCGTGCATAATACCTAATGTAAACATTGCCTCTGCTACCCCTAGTGCGGCAGCAATCTCGAACCAATGTTTAGCAAGTGACATATTTTCGGGTACACTCTCACCATTAAAATACATATCCGCTAAGTTATTTGCCGCATCTGCATGCCCTTGTTGCGCTGCAGCTTCGTATAACTTAAAGGCACGATCATAACTCTCTTCTACACAAATTCCTTCAAAATAATAGTTACCAAGAGCATATTGGGCATTGGCATTATCTTGTTTTGCCGCTAATTCAAACCACTTCATCGACTTTTTCGGTTGGAAAAATGTATCCTCATTTGCACTATAATATTCTCCAAGTTCAAATTGGGCATCTGCATCTTGTTCTTCAATCGCAGCTTTGTATAAATCAATGATTTCTTCATGGTCTAAATCTTCTTCTTCAAAAACAGCAACTGCTTCGTCCTGTTGTGTAAAATACCATTCCAGTACATCGAGGACATCATCAACAACCTCCGTTGTATAAGCTAACTTCTCTAAGGAAGTAATTTGCCATATTAAAATATATATTGGAAGTGGAATTGCCTCACGCAATACATCATCATATTCTGCTAGCAGCGTTAGTACATTGTCTTGCACTGTTTGTGTTTGCTCCGGATGTACAATTTGTAAGTGTCGCTGTTGTTTTTTTCTTAGCAATCCCTGAATAACTTGATAGAGCATCTTTTGCAAGGTTGTCAGTTGTACTTCATCCAATACGAGTAAAGTGAGGTTTTGCGCAAACCATGTATTCTGTATATTTGTTAATTGTTGTAAGGACTGCGTTCGCTCCTTATTTTGCTTTGCTAAAAATTGCCCATACATTTCATTTCCCCCCTTGCACACTATGTAAATAAACTGCCTTGCTATTATTATATGGAAGGCAGTTCAAGAATGGTTACACATATGCTCTTAACATTAGTCCTACAAATAACGTAATGATGAAAAAGAGCGTTATATGTCCCCATTTATACATTTCTAACAAACCGATAAATTCACGAGTAAAAGCGTTAGGTATATAATATAAAGCCGTTTTAGAGCCTACACCTTGTGCATCAAGCTTTGCCCTTCTTGCATAAATACTTGCTCGAAACACATGAAAATTATTCGTAACAAAAAGTGAACGGTACTTTTTCCCTTGTGCGTGCGCATCCATGATTGCTTTAGAGAAAGCCATATTTTGCTCTGTATTTGTCGACCGATCTTCCATCAATATTTTCCGATTCGGTATTTGGTGTTTATCTATCATATATGTTTCCATCGCCAACGCTTCTGAAACTTGTTCATCACGCCCTTGCCCACCCGAGACGATAATGAAAGGTCGCTCTCCATATTTTTTATATTGCTTGGCTGCCTCATCTAAACGGCTCGCTAAAAGAGGAGGAACTTTATCACCAATAAGGCCAGATCCCAGCACAAGAATATAATCAGGTTCATATGTTATCGGTGCAAAATGATAAATGATAGCGTAAACCATCACACTTGTATATAAAAATACCGGATAAGCAAAAATCAAAAACGCATAAAAGAAAAGAATATGCCAAAGAGGATTTTCAATATTCGTAAAGAATACGAAAACATAGCCAATCATCATTGCCAAGAAAGCCAATCCAAACACAGCTAATAGTAAATTTCGAAATCTTCGTCCTTCTTTTTCAAGCAAGATTTTACTATTGAAAAACATCGCAATGGATAGTAATAACATGATACCTGGTATAATACCGAACAACGTCATGATGCCCATTTTGGACACAATACCTTGTTCGTTAATCAATAAATCATTATGTGTTGTCATACCTACAAATACATTCAACCCTATTAAGCCTAGAACGACAGCGTTAATAAAACGCCTTTTTTCCGTAATAAATAGCATTAAAAATACAGAAATTAATAATGTCATTGTTGGAAGCACTGCATTTACTCCTTTCCTTCCTTTCTATTCCCATTCAGCAGTATGCTGACACTACTTGTTCATATATTGCAAATTTCCTAAATGACAGGTAGTGAATATTTTATTTTTCACTATAGTTCATGTAAAATTACTATTAAGAACTAGTTTATGACAAAACAAAAAAAGATTTTGGAGGAATGTAAGTAATGAAAAAAATTCTTGCTGCTCTTTTTGCAGCGACACTAATGTTTGCATCAGTTGGCGCAACACTATTAATATCAGACACACCAACTGCAGAAGCGAAATCATATAAGTCAGGTAAAAAAGGCTTCTCAAACAACAACAATAGCTCAAATATCCAAAAATCTCAGGATAATTCTAAAGACCAAAATAATGCTACAACAAATAAAAATAATACGACGTCTACAAACAAAACAGATTCAACTACTGTAAAAAAAGGTGGCTTTTTCTCCGGCGGCCTTATGAAGGGCTTAATGCTAGGTGGTTTAGCAGGTTTACTATTCGGTAGTCTATTTAGTAGTCTTGGTATGCTTGGTAATATTTTAGGCTTATTAATTAATATCGCTGCTATTGCTGTAATTGTGATGCTTGTCGTTAAAATTATCAATATGTTTAAAGATAAAAAACGTAAAGAACAGGAAGCTACACAATGGCACAAATAATTAACGAGCAAGATATTATTAATGCAATTTGTCTTTCACAGGCTTATCATAAAAATGTTCGCCCTGAAGACGTACTTGTTGAGCTAACTTACGAAGATGAGACTGGCTTCGGCGCGGAAGTCGAAATAAACGGTCAAATCGAAGTATTGAATACCGCTGCTATGATTGGCGCATTACGTGTATGGATTAAAGATGTTCTACACGGCGATCCTTTCTCAACTGGTATTGAGCTTATATTAGATGATGAAGAAGGCATTATTGCCAAACTATCATAGTGTCTAAACCATTAGGTCTTTTGAGTTTGTCCAGATTATGCAAGCATTAATCTGTGCCATCTAGTGAAAGACCACTCATAGTTCAGCGTTGATTTGACACTTATCCCTGACTTATTGAAGTAGAGTACCTCTACTCACTATGAAAACAAATAGCCGTTCAATAAATCTTCTTAATGGATTTATTGAACGGCTTTTTTTAATAGTTAGCTTAACCGTAATGACCTCTGATAGATTCGCTTTCAAGAAGTTCCTGATAAGGTTTATTTCAAACGTTCACTAAAGTTCACTAATATTTTAGCAGCATGGCTTCTCTTTGTTGAGGCTTCAGGAGAAAATCTTCCTTCACTTCCTGCAACAATACCAAGCTCATACAGCATTGTGATCGCATTTTTCGTTTCCTCATTGTAGCTAGTTATATCGGTAAACGGTGTTTGATCTTTCACCACATATGTTTGGTTAAACTGTTTTTCATAAGCACGATTCATCATTAATGCTAATTGCGCGCGCGTAATAGGCTGGCTTGGATTAAACTTGCCATCAATGCCCTTCACAAGACCATGTGCATAAGCAGCGGCAATTTCTGACTGCGTTTCGGCATCATAGCTCGCTATATCTGTGAAAGGCGCTTTGCTAGTTGTTGTTAAACCTAAGCTTCTAACAAGCATGGCTGCTGCTTGAGCGCGTGTAATATTTTGTTCAGGTCTAAAAGTACCATCAACATAGCCCTTCATAATGCCTCTTTCAGCCGCTTTGTGAATGAACTCCCTTGCCCAATGATTTTCTATATCTAAAAATTGGACTTTACTGCCTGTTGTAAAACTTGCTGTTGGACTTTGAACACTTTCATTACCAGCCGCATCTAACGCTTTTATAGCAACAGTATATGCAGTATTTTCTGCTAAACTATCAAGTGTGATAGCAGTTTGATTGGCATCGACCGTAGAATAGAGCTTATTATTCAAATACACATGATAGTTCGTAACACCTTCATTATCAGTCGCCGCCAGCCATTTTACAGTCGCCGCTGTACTACTATTGACATTGACTTGGATTGCTGAAGATGCATCCCATAGTGCACTTGCTTTTATAGCTGGTAAAAATGCCTGCTTTGCTACCGCTAAATAACCTGCTTCACTTAAATGAATGTTTTCTGGATTTGGCAAAAAGTTAGGTACATCTTTCGCTACTACGTCATATGTTGGCACAAATATTGCCCCTGCTTTTTCAGCAGTTGTTTTAATAGAGGCATTCATGATACCTAAAAGCATTTTAAACTGTGTTTGCAAGTCTTCGCTATAATAAGGGAAAGAATTATAATAGCCCATCACATAAATTTGTACCTGTGGATTTAACTTTTTTATTTCATTGATTATTGCCCCTATATTATTTATAGCTTCTTGGGATACCTTTATAATGGCGGCTGTATCAATACCAGTTGTTGACGATTGTTTTAAAATTGGCAATAAATCATTAGCACCAGCAGTTAACGTAATCAGCTCTGCTTCTTGAATTGAAGTTCTAAGCTTTGCACGGTCGTTTGTATAACCAAATCCCGTCACTGGTTTTTCTACATCATTTTGTAAGTCTGCTAACACATTTTTAGTTGTATACCCTGAATAGGCAAACCCTTTATTATAGGATGTAAGTAAACCTTCTTGTTGTAATGCTTGTGCTACAAAATCTGTATAGCCTAAGCCAATGACGCCTACTTCATTCATACCATGTGCTAATGAATCACCTAACGCTATGTAATCAGCCTGTACAACCCAGCTTGGCGCTATGTGATCTTCTTTATTTTCCGCATTCGCACCTACAGGTATTGTTAATTGTAAAGCTAGCATGCTAGCAGCTAAAAAACGAAATTTTTTTGAAAATTGCATATACCCACTCCTCCTGCTCATCTACTAATTACTAGTTTACTAGATTAAGGATAAAAGTGGGTGCATTATATTGTAAATACTTTGGCTTGCATTCTTTTCCTGCTCTATTTATGCTGTACCTTTCCATAGACACCTCCACCACCAACCTCGATATGTAATTGTCCCGTTCTCGCTAAATCAATCATTGTAGCTATTTTATGTGGCACAATTTCCTCGAGTTGCTCGGTCGTGATACGGTGTAAAATAGTCATTTCAGTCCCAAATGCATGTAATAGTCTTTCCATCATTTTCGGACCTAAACCTGGTATAAAATCGAGTGGAACTTGATGGATGTAAGGTGGTCTCTCACGTTCATCAACATACGGCTCTGATAGTTCCTTAATACGTGTCGCAACACCTTTAATAATTTTCGTACTTGCACAGGATGGACAAAGGGTATCATCTGCACTTAACTGTTTACCACAATTAGCACAAACAGTTTGATAATATTTGCCGAGCAATGGATTTAACCCATAATTCGCCACTACTGCCCGCCCGTCCTGTTCATGGAGCGCCATCTTTAATTCGCTAAAATTAGCCGCCATTAATTTTAGTTTTTGATATTCACGAGCCATTTTCCCAAGCGAATGTGCATCAGAGTTTGTAACAAATGTATAGGCTTGAAGTTCTTTTATGTTTTTGACCATATTAGTATCAGAACTTAAACCAAGCTCTATAGCATCTATAAGCTGTGGATTGAATACTTCTGTTAAGCTTACATGAACACCTTTTCCAAATAAACTTTTAAATGGCGTAAAAACATGTGCTGGAATAAAAAGGCCTCCTAATTCCCGCACTTTTTGTTGTACAGCTCGACCTTCACAATAAATACGTTGTGAACTTAAATGAATATTTTTCATATACTGGCTCATCCAATTCGAAAAATTCTCCATCACTTGAATAGTAGGGAAATAAGCTAGCACATGAATTGGTCCATAGCAGGAGCTATCATATATTTCGATTTCAGAACCTGGAATAAGCGTTGTTCCTTGAAACCGGAGTCCACCTTGCGATAACTCCTTTAGTTCGCCTTGTTGTAACATTATATTCATTTCAGCAATGACTTCTGGTGAATGACAATCAATAATGCCGATAATATCAAGCCCTTTTTTGGCGCTAGCCATCTCTAAAATCCGTGCTAATGTTAACGTTTTACTCCCAGTAATTTTCACTGCGCGCCCACTCATTGTTCGTCCAATATGAATATGTAAATCTGCATAATAGTCATGAAACAATGTACACATCTCCTTTTGTTTTATTATAAAATGAAAAAACCTTACATTGCTGCAAGGCATTTTCATGCATTAGGATGGATGGTTTTGATGTGCGCCTTTATCAGTCTCGTACGAACCTGAACCTTGGTTTGGCATTGCCGCTGCATCATAAGCAACTAATGTAACGCCAATTTTCTTTTCGAGTTCATTAATTTTTTCAAGCTGTGTGTGATCTAATTGTGCAAATTTTACTTCTTCCATATTCATCACGCATCCTTTCAAAAATAACGTTCCCCGAATATCTCACAACTATACAAACGACCATTGGTAATTCCTTTAATTATATTGCCTAGTATGTACATACTAAAAAAGCATTCTACAGCGGAAAAGTCCACAGTCTTCGTACCCTTATGCTACGTGGAAATTGTTCAAAAATTGTTTGAGTGACTGGCACTTAAATAGGTTAAATAGGGTTTGCCTGTTAGTGGGTGTGTTCGAATATCAGCGCATACTCCAAAAACATCACGCAGTAGCTTAGGCGTTAACACTTCTTCTGGCGTACCATATTGAACGATACGTCCTTGTTGTAAAACATAAATGTAGTCGCAGTACATTGCTGCCATATTTAAATCATGTAAGGCGGCGACAACCGTCAAATGCAGTGTTTGAATTAAATCCATTAGTTGTAATTGATGCTGGATATCTAAATGATTTGTCGGCTCATCTAAAATAAGTATCTGTGCTTGCTGTGCAAGTGCACGCGCAACCATTACTCTCTTTTTTTCCCCTCCAGAAAGGGAACTAAAACTACGTGTTTCTAAATGGGCAATACCTGTTTGAGACAAGGCTTCTTTTACAATATTAAAGTCATCCTTATTGTCCAGCTCAAAAAGCTTTTTATGCGGCGTTCTTCCCATACTCACTAAATCTTTTACTAAAAAGTCGAACAACACAGGCGTTTCTTGACTGACAACTGCTAATTTCTTTGCAATGACTTTACTCGATTGCTTAAAAATATCTTGCTCATTTAATAGCACTGTACCGTTTTCTGGCTTTAATAAACGATACATATTTTTTAGCAATGTAGACTTTCCACTTCCATTAGGACCAATTAACCCAACAAACTGCTTATCTTTTATTTGTATACTTACTTTCTCTAATATGCATTGATCATGAATGGAGAATGATACATCCTTTGCTTCTAATGTCATAACCTTTAATCTCCTTCACCAAATGAATAATTGTTTCGACGTAATAGCCAAATTAAAAATGGTCCTCCACAAAAAGCAGTAATAATACCAATCGGCATTTCTTCTGGGGCTATCAATACACGCGCTAACGCATCAGCCCAAACTAGAAAAATCCCCCCTAACAATGCACTTATGGGGATAACATGTTTATAATTAGAGCCAACTAGCAAGCGTACGATATGCGGAATAATTAAACCAACAAACCCGATGGAACCACTTACTGCAACGAGCACACCTGTCAGTAAAGATACGAGTACTATTAGCTGTATGCGAAACTGTTGAAGATTCACCCCTAACGTGACGGCCGCTTCTTCCCCAAGTAGTAATAAATTCAGATTTCGATAGTATAGCCACAACAACCCAAATACGCTAAAAAAGACAATGACTGGAATTAATAAATTACTCCATTTTGCTCCTGCGAGACTGCCTAACATCCAATACATAACGGCCTTCATACCGCCTTCTTCCTTAGACATCATTAACATAAAATTCGAAGTAGCGGATAAGATAAAGGACACCGCCATCCCCGCTAGTAAAAGGCGAAAAATCGAAATACGGCCTCCTACACGCGACAACAAAAATACCAAGACAATTGCCATAAAAGAACCTAAAAAAGCTGAGACTGAAAGGGCGTAGATGCCTAAAAATGAAAACGCCCCTAAAATAATGACAGCCGTTGCGCCCACTGTTGCTCCCGAAGAAATACCTAAAATATACGGATCGGCTATCGAATTACGGACTAGTGCTTGAACAGCAGCACCAGCAACCGCTAAGCCTGCACCAACAACAGCCGCTAGGATAACGCGAGGAACACGGATTTGCCATATAATAATCTCTTGCGAGCGACTCCAATCCGCCTCTACAGAACTAGAAAAAAATGGCATTTTTGAAAGAATTACCTTCCATACATGTAACGGCGTAACTGACACAGACCCAATCATAATGGCCACTGTCATAGACGCAATAAGCGCTAGAAAAAGGGTCAAAGAAAATAACATAAATTTTTTATTCATTTGGTTATGAACTCCTTATCAATCATGATAAAGACGAAGCAATAAAAAAGGGCATTCTACGCATACATGCATAGAAATACCCTTAGCTAAACAAATTAGGAGAAATATCCATCAATTGTCCGTAATTGCTTGCATCCTCGTGGGCATTACAGGTATGAACTAACTGGCAGGTCTCCTGGCTTCGATTCATCGTATCTACGATTGCCTTCCCATTTAAAAACAGTGGCTACAATATCATAGAACTCCTCGTTACAGTTGCGGGACAGCGTCGGATTTACACCGACTTCCCTTTTAAGTGATGCTCGTATTTACAAGCGTCACACCATTAGTATCTGAAATTTTAAAATTATGACGATTCTATCATACATCATTATCGTAGTCTATTATTTCCTTCATTTAGGAATCTAACTTTCCTCTTTTCAAACTAAATCCATTATTTCTGCACATTTACTTGTTACATTAAAGACACATCAAATCGAAGGAGGAAATTCATATGGTGGTAAATAAAAATCGGCTCCTAATGATAGTGGCAGCAATTGCTTTACTAATACTTTCAGCTTGTGCTGATAATACAGCGAAATCAGAATCTGCTCATAGCGACAAAACAGACCACGGCGAAGAGATGGATCATGGGGATGAAATGGATCATTCCATGATGAATCATTCAAGCTCTGGTGAAGTTCCAGCCACTTTAAAAACAGCCGAAAATCCAAAATTCCCTGTCGGCAGTAAGGCTATTCTTACAGATGGCCATATGTCAGGAATGACAGGAGCCGAAGCGACAATTGTCGGCGCTTACGATACGACAGCATATATTATTTCATTTGAGCCTACTACTGGTGGTAAGACAATTGAAAATCATAAATGGGTGATTCATGAGGAATTAATCGACCCAGGTGAAGCACCTTTATCACCAGGAACAGAAGTAAAAACTGATGCTACCCATATGACAGGCATGGAAAATGCGACTGTACGCATTGATGATGCCGTACAAACTACTGTCTATATGGTCGATTTTGCTTTAACAACTACTGGTGAAGAAATGAAAAATCATAAATGGGTGACTGATAGCGAGCTAGCGACAAAATAATGAGGTTGGGACAAAAGAGAAAAGGTGTTAGATTGATGGCAGTCAATCTAACACCTTTTTTGCTACGCCGTTGTTGTCCGCTACGGCGGTGCTTTCCGCGGGCACACCGTAAGCCGCAACCCTCGCTAACGCGCGGTCTGTTACGTCTTACATTGTGTGCTGTTCTGAGCAGGAGTCACCGCTTCCGCTACCAACAACTAGTGAACACTTCTAATTTTTTATTTATTGCAAAAGCAAGAAAAGATAAGTTCTCCATATAGCAAAAATTTATGAACACCTTTCCTCTGTTCCTTAAATTTTTTTAGTTATGTCCCAGCCTCATTCTAAAACCTTTTTGTCACCGCTTTTATGCCATTTATAGCCGATTCCCCACACTGTCTGTAAATAATCATCCACTGGAAAGCCACTTTTTCGAAGCTTATCCCGTAAATTGCGGACATGTGAATCAATCGTTCGGTCTTCAATTGCTACATTATATCCCCATACAGTGTTGATTAAATGTTCTCTTGAGAAAACTTTATTTTGATAATCAAGAAATAAGGCTAACATCGAAAATTCTTTTGGCGTTAAAGAAATCATCTCTTGGTGAAAAGATAACTCAAAGGATTCTTTATTTAAGCGTAGCCCTTCGAAATTAATAACGATTTCTTCAGCCTTTGTTCTTCTTAAAACAGCCTGTATACGCGCTAACAATTCTTCCTCATCGAAAGGCTTTAAAATATAGTCGTCAGCTCCAAGATTTAACCCTTTTATAATATCAGCCTGTTCCCCTTTTGCCGTAAGCATAATCACCGGCACGTCCCAAAACTTCCTTATTTCCTGGCATACTTGCCAGCCATCCATATCAGGCATCATTATGTCTAACAGCACTAAATCGATATGATGTTCTTCTAAATATTCTAAAGCATCTCTCACAGACGACCTAGCAATGCAATGAAAAGAAGGTTCAAGATACAGGGTCAGTAACTCTAACATCCTTGGTTCATCGTCAATTAATAATAATGTTTTCATTTGTTCCTACTCCTTAAACAATAATTTAAAAGTAGTCCCTTTGTTTTCCTCACTAACAACGGTAATTTCCCCTCCATGTGCTTGAACGAGCTCCTTTACAATGGCAAGTCCTAATCCTAAACCGCCATTGGCACGCGTACGAGATTTATCTACCCTATAAAAACGTTCAAAAATATAAGGTAAATCCTTCTGTGGAATTCCTTTTCCGGTATCTTTTATAATGATTGATACGCAATGATTGTTTCTTTCCACTTGTAAGAAAGTCGAATCGCCTGAGGAACAATAAGTCAGCGCATTATTTAACAAATTCAAAATAATTTGCTCCAATCTTATTGTATCAGCCAATAAAGTTAGGCCCGCTTCACATTGCACAAAAAGGTCAATGTGTTTTTCATGAAAAGCAGGTCTTAACTTTGCCTCAATACTTGCCACAAAGTCATCCAGATGAAGACATTCTTTGTTTATAACAAATGCGTTTTCATCCATTTTTGCTAAATCAAATAATTCTTTTATTAACCGTGATAATCGATTCGTTTCCTCAATAATAATACGTAAATACTTTTGACGATCTCGTTCCGATAAATCTCGTTTATAAAGAATATCTGTATAACCTTTTATAAACGTAATCGGTGTTCGCAGCTCATGAGCAATACTCGATAAAAATTCCTTCCTTTCCTCTCGTAAATGATTTAAGTCATCAGATAAAAGTTGAATAGCATTCGCAA
This sequence comes from Lysinibacillus sp. FSL M8-0337, assembly GCF_038593855.1. NCBI lineage: Bacteria > Bacillati > Bacillota > Bacilli > Caryophanales > Bacillaceae > Lysinibacillus > Lysinibacillus sp. FSL M8-0337. The sequence continues at coordinate 4,064,499 of NZ_CP151996.1, forward strand.
GATCACTTAATTCATCTTGACCATTTGTTGAAAGGTCTACTGTAAAATCCCCATTACTCATTTTTAATGTTGCTTCTTTCATTTCAATTAATGGACGAGCTAGCTTTCTAGATAACACAATAATCACTACAATGGTCACCAATCCCGACACAAGCCCAACAATTAGAAAGTGTTTATTTAATCGCTCCATTAAGGCATGGATAGAATCTGTATTTTGGAACATAAAAACATAGCCAATGGTCTTTTGCTGTTTTTGAATTGGACTAACGGTCGCTATATACTTTTCATCTTGCCAATTGTTCTCTAGCACCCGACCATCATAAGGTACGCTTGCTCCAAGCTTCTGTAAATATGCTTTTATATCAAGGTGTTGCGAAGAAGTAGCTAAAATTTTGCCAGCACGATCTGTTATGACAACGTCTGTATTATCTCGGGATTCCATTAATAATATATGTGATAACGTTTCCTTTTCGAAATTTTGCTCCAATATCTTTCGATGCGAATTACCCGTTGTCTGCAAGTTTGTTAATTCTTCATCAACTCTCGAATTCGTCAAAGAAAGATGCAAAAATAACATCATAAACGTTTCTATGCAAAATAATGTGATAAAAAAGATAGTACCAAGCTTTAGTGAAAGTTTTTTCATCCTTTAACCACCTATAGTTCAAAATGATAACGTGTAAATGTGAAGATTTTATGCAGAAGAAAGATACTTCTATTAAATAGTATAAAATAAAAACTACATGCTCATTGATTTTTCACCCTATGTAGTACCTAATGCAAATAAGAATGAGCCATATATTAGAAATATATAGGAGGTACGTTTTGCTCGACTCCTGCTGGAAAAGCATGACACTTTAGAGCCTGTACAATGCCAACAACCCTAAAAAAGAATGGGGCTGGACATAACTAAAAAAATTTAAGAAACAGACGAAAGGTGTTCATAATTTTTTGCTATATGGAGACCTTAGCTATTCTTGCTTTTGCAATTAAAAAAATTAGAAGTGTTCACTAGTTGTTGGTAGCGAAGGCGGTGACTCCAGCTCAGAACAGCACATAATGTTAGACGCTGGCATTCCGCGCGTTAGCGAGGGTTGCGGCTTACTGTGCTGAGCGGAAAGCACCGCCGTAGCGGACAACAACGGCATAGCAAAAAGTGTTAGATTGATGGCAATCAATCTAACACTTCTTCTCTTTTGTCCCAGCCGCATTCTTTTTTATTAAATATAATTTTTAACCCAATTTAAAAAGTTTTCAAATACTGAATCAAGGAATTTCACAGTTCCTTCATCTGTTAAATTACCTTCTGTATCAAATTTTGTATGAACAGCGCCAATATAAACATCATTACCACTTAATAATGGTGAATTAATGCCAGGAGAGAATAAAATATCTCGTAAATGTAATTGTGCTTTAACCGTTCCTAAGTTCCCCATAGATGCACCCATCATAAAGGAAGGTTTGCCAATCATTACTTTATCCACACGTGATAGCCAATCTATCGCGTTTACCATAACCCCTGGCACCGTTCCGTTATATTCTGGTGTGATCCACAGTACCGCGTCTGCCGCTTTTACTTTGGCTTTGAAATCCAAGACCGTTTGTGGTGCTTCATTTTCAATATCTTGATCGTACATTGGTAAATCTCGTAAGCTTAATACTTCTAGTTCAAACTTTTCTGTATAACGTTTTTGTATAAACTTTGCTAATTGCATATTATAAGATTCTTTACGGATACTACCTACGATTGCTACTACTTTCACGATATTTCCTCCTAAATGGTTACTGTTTTTAATATTGGTTAAGCATTTATATTTTATACTGCACTAATAATAAGTAGTAAACTCTTCAACTGGTTTACGATACCCTCTTAAACTCTGACTGCTTTCCTTTTCCTTACCGATTGTCATCATCAGTACAATTTCATGTGTTGCTGGCACATTGAATAGTGCACGCATTTGTTGTTGATCGAAGCCAATCATCGGACATGTATCCCAGCCGCGATTTTTAGCTGCTAACATAAAGAGCATAGCCGAAAGTGATGCATTACGAATGGCATCCTCCTTCATAAACGCTTCGCCACGTTCTTCGTAAAATTTCGTATTATCGTCTATAAGATTGTCAAGCTCACAGTTTGTAATAATACCTAAATCAACCATACCTTGACTAATATGAGCCGTTTGCTTGTAAGCTTCTCTATCTCCTAATACTAAAATCACACCGGACGCTGAATGTACTTTATATTGCCCATATGCAGCCTCACGTACTTTTTCTTTTAATTCTTGATTTAACACAACAATATATTCCGCGTGTTGCAAGTTGAATGCTGAAGGTGCAAGCTTTACATCTTCTAAAATGGGACGGATATCCTCCTCCGTCATTGTAATTCCCTCTATAAAATTATTTGCCGATCGACGTTTATCTATTAACTTTGTAAACTCCATTCTGACGTCCTCCAGTCATTCATTTTGCTTCGGTAGTACTGTGTACATTCATAATCAAGACCTGACTAGCATTTACTTTCCAATTGCTTAATGCACAGAGGAAAGTTATTATTCATATTCTTTCTCGAATGGTATCGTACTTCTAACAGTATCAATTGGTCGAACAAGTTCTTCTATTTGTGCACGCTTAGGCTCTAGGAAAGGTGGTAATGATAATTTTTCACCCAATGTTTCATAAGGTTCATCTCCCATAAAGCCAGGTCCATCTGTCGCCCATTCAAATAAAATTTGAGGTGCTACACGTGCATAGAGCGATTCAAAGAAATGACGGTTAACGTAACCAGACGTATTAAAGCCAAAGCCTTCTAAACGTTCTGTCCATTCATCTAGAACAGCTCGATCTGCTACACGGAATGCTGCATGGTGCACTGTACCAAACCCTTGACGGGCTACTGGTAAGATTGTGTTATATTCTACAATAATTTGTGCACCGTTCCCTCCCTCTCCTACCTCAAATAAGTGGAAGTCTCCTTCTGCTGCTATTTCTGTGAAGAGCATTACTTTTTCTAACATTTCTTTAAAATAAGTAAAATTCGCAACACGCACAAATATTGGCCCTAATCCAGTAATAGCATATTCAAGGGGGATAGGACCATCTTGCCAAGGTGTACCTGCGGCAACGCCTTCGTTGTTTTCATCAGATATAAGTTGATACTGTTGATCGTCAAAATCAACAAACGATACGGTCTGCTTACCAAACTGTTCTTTAATGCCTGTATGTTTGATATTTAAGCGATCAAATCGCTTTACCCAATAAACTAATGCTGCATCCGTTGGTACTCGAAATGATGTTTTGGAAATTTCATTTGTTCCATGTACACCTTTTGGTATGTTCGGGAAGTCAAAGAATGTCATATCTGTACCTGCACTACCCTTATCATCTGCAAAAAATAGGTGATATGTTTGTATATCGTCTTGATTGACTGTTTTTTTTACTAGACGCATTCCTAGTACATACGTGAAAAATTTATAATTTTCTTCAGCACTACTTGTTATCGCTGTTACATGGTGAATCCCTTTTAAATGATTCATAATTAAAAGCCTCCTATTTATCTCGAAATCGAGATATATGTGTAAAAAATTTTATTTATTAATAGCATTAAGACCGACCTTTTTTAAAGCCATATTCATTATTTCCAACTCCTGCTGGTCCAATACTTGAAAAATTTCATTTATCTTCTGTTCATGGAGCGGGAAAATTCTATCCATTAAAACCTGTCCCTCATCTGTTAACACTGCATACGTGACACGTCGGTCATTAGCACAAGCTCGTCGACAAACAAAATCTTTTTGCTCCAGCTTATCAATCACATACGTAATACTACTACTTGCAACTAAAATTTTCTTACCAATTACTTGAATAGGCTGTTCGCCATTATGATATAAAAAATCTAGTACCCCAAATTCCGTTTGGTTTAAATCGTACTGAAGCAAATCTTTTTTGGTTGCATCCTGAACAGATTGATAAGCGCGGAACATAATCGTAAAAGCTTTTAAATACCGATTTTCTTCCTTCATAAGATGCACGCTCCTAATTACCTCGAAATTAAATATCTTTAATTCGAGATAATAATATCATAAAAATATCCTGACAGCAATCCTTTTGTCTAAAATTCTTCCTGTGGCATTTACACTGGACTCCAATTGAGTATAAAAGGCGTTGCAAAACATAGAAAATGCCCTATACATATTACCGTATAAGGCACGTCTATTACTTCAATCGTTTAAACTCTTTTTCTGTTCCATCCGCAAATTCCACTTCTACCTCAATGGATTGGTAATCATCTTTAATATTAAATACTTTAATAACCTGCTCAATTACTTCATCATTCGGTGTTGTTGAATCAAACGTTAGCTGCTTCAATAATGGTTCGACCTTCGTATAAGCCTCATCACCTTGTATTCTTTCATTGTTGCGATCATCTTTTAATTTAACCTCTAAACCGGTCTTCTTATTTTCATATTCAATTTCATAAGATTCTGTTGGCGAATAATCGACATCCAATGCAAATTCCAAAAAGTTAAAAGGTACTTGGTCAGTGACATTTTCGCCAGCTTGTTGATTTGTATTTTGCTCAGTTGGAGCATTTGCAGGTACGTCTTTTACCTCATCTTTATTACAACCATAAAGTAAACCTGTCGCTAATGAGAATACTAATAAGTTTTTATAAATTCGCATTATTTTCACTCCTTTTCTTGCATGTATTCTTCCCTAAAACCGCTCCAATTAAACGGCAAAAAGGTATCTCTTTAAGTCAAGAGATACCCTTTTCCTCCATCCTAAACAGATGGAAGAATTCATTCAAATTGTCCTAGTAGAAATTACGACTAGCATTATTTTCATGAATAGCACGAGCTAAGCGAAGTGTTGACACAGCTAAGTCAGCATAACTTACTTCTGCAGTGGCATTAAAGTTATTTTGTTGTGCATCAATTAACCCCATCGCGCTTGCTAATGCAACATATCCTGTATATGCTGGATCGATAGTGCTTGCATCTGCGAAGTTTAATTTATAAATATCGCTATGCTTAGCAGCACTTTCTAAACGTAATACTCGGATATACCATTCAGCAAGTTCCTGACGAGTCAATTTCGCATCGACAGCAAATTCATTTGCTGGTTGTAATACACCCAATCTTACAGCTTGCTCAACCACTCCGTATAACGGATGTTTCGCATCAATATTACTAAAGGATTGAGGCGCTTCATCTTCATTTCCATATGTTTCGAAATATCCATATGTTAATGATTTAAGCATAATTTTCAATGCCTCACCTTTTGTCACAGATGTATCAGCATTAAAGCTTGCTGGATCTTTTACTTCCAACACATTTTGAGCTAATAAGTAATTTAGTTCCTGTCCAGCCGTTGGGTGTGAAATTTGAGGTTTACTATTTGAATCATCTACACTATTCACCCATTTGCCAGTAGTTGCATCAATTTGATTGAAAAGGCTACCTTCATAAGTCGGTGCATACACTAAATCATAGTGATTATTATCCTCTTTATCTTGCTTTGTATACTGTAGTTTTAGTTTTAATGCATTACTAAATGTTTCCTTCACTTTATCTGCTGGTACAGCCTTACTTACAGCCGGCCAGTTATCAATTTTTTGTTGGTTAATTGATAATGAGCGCAATGAACCGTCTGATCCGATGCTTACATAAATTTCATCGCCAACAACAGCAATTCCATTGACTACGCGTGGGAAAGAGAAGCTATATTGCTTGCCATAACTATCATAAGCAAAATCATCTAAAGGTTTTGCATAGTTATGAATATAAGACGGAGCCCACTCTTTTAAGTAGTCGATTGCTTTTGCCATCGCAGCATCTTTAGTAATTGTTTCTGCTTTTTTATCTGATACCATGAAGTCTCTACGTACGTCATAGAATTGCGTAATTTCACCAGTTGCTTTGTTAATTTCAAGTGACGCACCAGTGCCACCACTATCATAATTATACATATAGTTTACAGAGTAGAGTGTGTCACCGTTTTCATTTTCTCTTTCATCAATCATCTCAATTTGCAATTTCGCCTTTTCAGGGTCCACTTTTAAGAAGGACTTTGCAAATTCCTCAACTTCTTCAATTGTCATGCCGCTTTTTCTCGGAGCAAGTTGTTCTGAAGAAAGCTTTTCAACACCCTTAGCTTTTGGTGCTTGCGATACGAAACCATTCGCTGTTTGCCATTGACCAGTTAATGCATTTACACCAGAGAAGCTTGATGTTGGCACATACACTAGTTTGACATTACGTTTTTCAGATTGGAAATTATAGTCTACATAATAACGTAGCTCAACAGCAAAGTTCTCACGAATTTGTGCAAGCACATCTTGCTCACTCTTTTTCTTTTCTAAGCTATCGAATGTTGCTTTAGAAGATACATCTGAATTGCGATATACTTGTACAACTTCTCCATTAGCAAGCACGCCGATAGAAATGAAATGGTCACTAATTGCCACACCGTTTTGTGTTGGTGCATACGTATAGGAATAAGTAATTGGTTCTGATAATGGACGAGTGAAATTATAACCGTAAAGATAATCATATTCATCTTCTTGCAACTTATAATTTGCTGTATTCGGGAATTTCTTTAAGAAATCCTGTGCAATTTTTTGTGCATCTTCTTTTGAATATTTTGCAGGATAGAGCGCATCTGCAACATTCGCTGGCTGGTAATAGAAGTTTTCTAGCTCTAAATTATCGCCCTTAAATGTGATGCTACCATAGATATCTTTACCATTCACCGTTTTATGGAAGCTCAATTCATAACGAACAGTTTTATCATCGTTATAATAATGACCACTTCCAGTATAAAAATCATTGTCTGTTAAAAAATTGAACTTTTCTGGGAAAAGCTCACGTAATTTTTTAATAAGTGTGCTTTTTGTTACTTTTGTTTCAGTAGAGGCTACTTGAATCTCAATTCTCTCTGGAGCATCCTTAACATTAGCAGAAGCTTGTGCCATTGGAGAAAGAACTCCGACAGAAAATGCAGTAGACGTTAAGATAATTCCTAACTTTTTAAATTTACCCAAAATATCCCTCCTAAATTACAATTTACCATAATTATATATCATATTACCAAATTAGGGAATAGTATTTACAGATTATTTCCAATTAGGTGAGAAATAGATTAGGTATAACCTTATCCCTATCATTGTCATTTTTTCACCACATCAAAATTCGAACCTATCAATAGCCAATTTTGCGGGAACGGTAGCCCTAATTTCCAATAGCCTATACCTCTAAGCTTGTACTGCTTAATTAAATTGAATTTTGCTTGAATCGATCGCGCATCTTCAAACCAGACTACATGCGCTCTTCCTTGCTCGTCGTAATAGTCAAAGAAAGGTGCTTGTGCATTCCAATCATACTGAATCGCTGCATTATATTTTTTTGCAATCTCAATAGCCCTCTGCGGACTGACGGCCTCTGCATACGGACCACCCTGTACAAACGGCAATGTCCAATCGTAGCCATATAGGTTTTGCCCGAGCAATATTTTACTTGCTGGCATTTCCGATACAGCATACTTCACAACAGCTTCCACTTCCCTAATTGGTGAAACAGCCATTGGAGGACCAGCGGAATAGCCCCACTCATAGGTCATCAGCAAAACAAAGTCCACAATCTCACCATGCGCTTTGTAATCATGTGCCTCAATCCAAGGACCTCGCTGATTAGCACTTGTTTTCGGGGCTAGCGCTGTCGACACCGTATATCCCTCGGCATGGAACTGCTTGACTGCTCGTCTTAAAAAATTGTTATACGCTTCTCGTTGATCGGCTGGTAAGTTCTCAAAATCAAAATGTATATCTTTAATGCTTCCTACGCGCTTCGCTTCATTAAGAATGTTGTCAAAAAGTACATCTTGCACAGCGGTACTTTGGAAAATATCCCTTGCTAGGTCTCCGCTAAATTGAAAGTTCTCTAAGTTAGATACAACCATAGCCAGAGCTGCACCTGTATCATTTGCAATTTCAGTCACACCATTTATCGGTGGTTTCTTTAGTGTTCCGTCCCTCTGTACCTCATAGCTAAATAATGCAAGATACGTTAAATATGGCGATGCTTCTCTTGCTTGGCTTAATAGCGCCTCACTTACCGCTGTTCCTCTTGGCTCTAAATATGCCAATGTCTCTGCTTTTGTTTTCGGTGCTGGCGGAATATAAAGACGCAAACCAACTGATAAAATTTGGTTGGGATGAATACCATTGACCTGAGCAAGTGTTAAATAATTGATGCCAAAGCGTTGCCCTATCGACCATAAGCTATCCCCAGGCTGTACATAATAAAAGCTACCTACGATTGGAATGACGAGCGCTTGCCCAACAACTAATCGATTGGGATCTGGAATTTGGTTGGCATCTACTATACTTTGAACAGTTGTACCATATGCCTGTGCAATGCCATATAAGGACTCCCCTGCCCGTACAACATGTATTTGAATGCGATTTGCCTCCTTTTTACGTAATGAAACCATAGCTATAAAGCTTATGATATAAAACAAGAAAACATGTCATTTTAGAGTGTCAGGCACGCAAACAATTCTCACACAATTTGTTATCGTGCTAGGTTGCTTTTAAAGTATTTAGTACCTGAACGGCAATAAAAGATGAACAGTATAAAAGCTATAAGCTGTAGTAGGATACTTGTAGTAAGCGCCACCTCTTGCATATTGGCATCTAAGTTAATAGCAAATGATTGTATAACAAAACCCCATAGCATAAGCGTCATATATATTTGATACGTTCTAAATGTTTTCGCCTCGAAAGCTTTATTTTCATGAATATGCAATAATAGTTGAAATAGAAAATACATAAAAAGTATCAATAAAAATTGAAGCAACTGTACTCCAATTTGTCCCAACAGCAATGTCCCCGTCCATTGGTCCAGTTCCACAACAAAAGACAATACAGTTAAAACTATTGCAAAGTTCCTCGTCCAATACTTTAATTTACGAAATGTTGGCAATAGATGAATGCCATAAGCAAAAAACATATAACCAAAGAAATCAGGAAAAATGTCAGGTAGTCCAAAAAATTTTAAATCTAAAAAAATAAAACATAATCCATTATATAAATTACTGTAAGGATCTTTCATCAACATTCCCCTCCCGCAATTGTTCTAAATCTCGATTAAAAAGTGATAGCAATAGCTCGCTGTCCCCTTCTAAAAATTTACTCGTACTGGAAAAATAAGTATCATGTTGAGACGGCATCACAATCGGTTCAGCTACACGCTGCCAATTAGCGTACACGAGGTTCCCCACCCATACTCCCAATGACAAGGCAAATGTCATAAAGACAAGTTTCCCTTTTGTATAACCTTTGCTAAACACAAAAACAATAAATAGCACTAGAAAGAGCAATACAAATAACCCTCCTGTCAAAAACATTGTTTTCTCTTGATTGATAATAGGTAATGCCGCACTCCTTATATCTAAAGATTGACCTGTGGTAATCATCCATAAAAAAACAAAAATAGCTATGGTCATAGGGACAGTAAGAAGTGTTGCGACAGTTATTTTTTTTGTTTTTAATTCCGGATTGTTTCCTAACTTTCGACGTAGGCTGCTTGAAAATGCTTGCTCTGGTTCAATATCGGGACGATTTTTTAATGTATCAAATAACTTACGGTCTTCCATCAATTTTTCCTCCCTACTTTTTTACGAAGTCTTGCCATTGCACGATGAAAGTCAACGCGTACCTTCACTTCAGAAATACCAAGAATAGCTGCTGTTTCTTGAATTGTGTAGTCCTTTAACATACGACATATTATGATTGTCCGATCATGTGACTTTAATGTCATTAATGCTTGCTGTACCATTTGCCATTGCTCGTTTTTTTCAACTATAGTAGGAGGTTCTATGCCTTCTGTTAAAATAGGTTGTTTAATCAGTTTCTCTGTCAATAAACGCTTAATCTTTTGTTTTCTATGTATATCTACTGCTGTATTCCGTGCAATCGTTAAAATCCACGTTTTTACCTTCTCTCCATCCTTTAAATGGTGTAATTGTTTAAGTACTTTTAAAAAAGTTTCTTGCGTGATATCTTCCGCTTCTTGTTTGCTATTTGTATAATAAAGGGCAAAATGGTAGACATCACGATGATAGGCATCATACAGTTGCTCAATCTGTAATTGATTTTTATGCAAAACTTCACCCCGCTTTCTACATTCCTCAATAAGTCGTTAGTATCCAATATTTGTTACACATTTTATAAAAATTTTATATCATTAAAAAAACCTCTCCATTTTCTATGAGAGGTTGTTGTCCATTATTTACCCACATTGGACGTAATCATTTCAAATAATAACGGTACATTTGTACCGCGTTGCAATGAGTTACAGCCCTTCGTTAAGTGCGTCCAGCTTTCTTTCATCTTTTCCCTATAAGTTAGTGTTCCATCAACGGGCAAAAACTCCGCAAGATATTCTTTAATAGAGCCCGATAAATTATCCATAAATTCATCTGCTTTTTGCACTTTTTCTGTTGCGACTTCATTGCGCTCATTCCATAACACATGCTCTAAATTCGTAGCAAAATAAAAAAGTTGATACGGGACTTTTAAACGCTCAATACTAAAATGGTCATTGGCAAGCAAAATCTTAACGTTATTCGCTTTCATTTCATTTCGCTGTTCGATTTGCTCTTTACGCCTCTCTGTTTTTACAAATATGGCATCTTCTGTGTAAAATAAATTTTGTTCCATATCTGATTTGATTTTGACAAACTCCGGGGCGATAAAACAACCATCTGCATCTGTAATATGAATAACTGCCGTTAAATCTTTTGCTAAAAACTTATACTTTTCAAGATAGTTATGAATGACTCGGCTAACACTATTTTTAATATTGGGGATTCTCTTTTTTGCATCCCACTTCGTCAAAATATCCTCTCGTTGTACATCAAAGCGAATCGTCGAATCAGTAAAATGTTCATCCAAAAAATCTTCTAAAATAATTTGCTCTGTTTGACCTTCAACAATAACTAATAGTACTTTTCTAGTCATGTTGCACACCAGCTTTTCTAAAAGCACGTTTAATTTTGAACGTTTTCGTTTCTTTATACACTTCCTCGTCCTGTCCGCCAAGCTGTATCGCACGCAAATAGACATCTCGCGCATTATTGACTTCTTTGATGCCCTTTAGCTGCATATATCGATCATTCTCATTTGTTGTTGTAAACCATAAGTTTTTAATCGCAAGCACCTCTAACACCCGTAAATTATGGGACGTAAAAATAAGCTGGCCTTTTCCGCCCTCATCAATCACTGTTAACAACTCACCCAACAAATATTCAAATACACCAGAATCTAATTCATCGATTACGACACATGCAGTCGGATTATTATAAACAGCTATTAGAACGCTAAGCACAGCAATGATTTTCAAAATTCCTTCCGATTCAGTTCGTAACGGTAATTCCCGCTCACCGCGTTTCGATAAGAACTCAAAACGTATGCCTTTTTCACCGTTATCTAATAATTGCTCTGTAATAACGTGAATTTTAATCGTTAGCCCTGGAATAATGGTCGACAATACTTGGTTGCTTTGCTCAATGACTTCACATAATACATTGAAAGCATTCTCTGGCAATAATGCTGGTCCTTTCAAATCGTAAGGAATCGAGCCTCGCGTTTTTTCTAAATGAATACTAAAAGGCATAATACGCTCTTCAAATAAAGGTGCAATATTTTGGTTATTAATAACATGTAAGTCCCGATTAAAGTCGACTGCTATATTACGAAGCAATTCCATTTCTAATTCTGATAGCTTTTCTTGTAGCAACGGCTTTAAATCTTTATGGAAGACAAAAGACATATATTGTTTTCGTGCTAATTGTTGAATAACAAGCGTCTTTATACGTATCTTTTCACTCATATCTCGTAAAGAGCTTTTTCGAATTTGAACATCCTCATCTGCGACACTTACTAACACTTTTGAGCGTTTTCCTTTTTCATCTTCCCTGTAAGTCAATCGCTCCGCAATTATGAACAGTCGTTTTTCATCTTCTTGCAATGTTACAGAATAGTTGACAAAAAATGTTCCGAATTGGTTGTCCACTAGAAATTCAAAAACCAAACTAGCGGTTTTTTCTCCTGCCATAATTAAGCGTTTATCTTGTGATGGCAATTTTACTTCAGCAATCCAACCAGAAATAATTGTCTTCAACAAACTAAATGCGTCGACAATAGTTGTTTTCCCTGAACCATTTTGCCCATACACACCCACAACATTTGCTGTCATAAGCGAAGCAAAATTCACGGCTAATGTGAGCTCACCATTTCGAACATTTCTTAGATTTTGGATCTTTATTTTTTTTATTTTGATAATGGCCATTTCAAACATCCTTTTCAGTCATTTCTTCCTATTATAATTAAAATCGCTATATTTTATAACAAATATAACGATAATACCTGTTCTTTCTTATTTCTCTTATGCCATATGCCTATGACAAATATAATATGGGACATATGTTAGAAAAGAAAAATGAAGAAAGGTGTGTTCTATTGGTCTATCCAAGATTAGCCCCTGAAGATTTTAATCAGCAATTCCGACCTGGTATGAAAATATGGGTCACGCTTCCTACTGGTACTTATTCCGGTACATTAATTCGAACATTTGGAAAAGACGGAAGAACTGCAGAAATTCAACTAGATTCTGGACAAATTATAACAGTTGATGTTAATCAAATTGCCGCAGCAGGGACAGGTTTGCCTCCTGGCTCATATCCACCTCCTTACCCTCCACCATATCCACCTCCTTATCCATCCCCTTACCCTCCACCATATCCGCCTCGTCCACATCCACCACAACCGTACCCACCGCAACCATATCCACCATATCCACATCCGCCACAACCATATCCACCACGTCCATATCCACCGCAGCCATTCCCACCTCCTCCATATCCAGGCGGGCAATTACCAGGATTCCCTCGTTTAACACCTCCAGGTATTTCCGATATTTTACCTGGCATATTTGGTAATCCAAGATAAAAAAAGGCTTTCCATCCGTTCAGTAATGAACAAATGGAAAGCCTTTATTTTTTCTACATAGCAACGACCAACAGCAATTTGTCCCTTGGGTTGCGTATAATATTTGTCCAGAATAATAAACACTTTATTATAATAGCTAGTCCCAGAAACAAAATATACTATTATTAGCGCGTTTTCTATTAATTATGTGCATATACACCAATAATCATTGATACAAAAACACTATATATTATTACGCTCACCGAAATTTCACACTTTAAATAGGAGGATTTTTGGGTTGTGAATCGTATTTTTTGGCAGTATAGTTGATTAATGTTAGGGGATGAATGGATTATTTTACAATCAAAGAAATAATGATAAAAAAGTATAAGGTAATTCCATATATTTGAATATCATAACAGTCAATTGTAACATTGTACTATTCCCATTACACTTGACTTTCGCATTATCGGCCGTCCCTTTTTCGCTTGAAATATGTCTTGTATACAATTTTAGGAGGAAGAGATATGAAGAAAAATAAGAAACAGCAAATGTCGATTAGCAAGAAATTAACCGTCATCATGGTTAGTATTTTACTATTATTTGGGCTAGTGACTATGGGATTTGCCTATTATATAGTGAAAAATAGTAATTTAAAAGATATGGACCAATCTCTTTATGATAAAGGGATGATTTTATCTAAGACAATAGACCAAAAGACATTAAAATCCGTACTAGAAAGCCCAAATGCTGACAATAATGATGTCCTACATTTAACGAAAGAAATGGATGCCATTAACGAGGAATCAGACATTATTACCAATCTCTTTCTTATTACAGTAGATGGTGAAAATATTAACGCACCGGTTCTTTCAACAAGCGTACTTGAAGTAGGTGCAGAATATAACCAAGATATGGTTGCCATGGGACTTTCCCCAGATTTTCTTGCAAGAATAAAGGAAGTATTTGAAACAAAAGAAGCAACAGCTACAGATATTTATAAAGATGAGTTTGGAAGCTATAAAACAGGTCTTACGCCTATTTTAGATAAAGATGGTTCCGTTGTAGCTGCTTACGCCATCGATTATGATGTATCTATGGTAAATGCCAAAGCATTATCAGAAGCATTATGGATTCTTTTAATTACTGTACTATTCCTAATTGGTTCTTCCATCGTGGTTTATACACTATTAAGAAAGAAGCTAACACCTATCCAACAGCTATCTTTACAATCTAAAAAAGTTGCGGAAGGTAACCTAGAGCTTGAAGCGTTACCTGTTCACTCAAATGATGAAATTGGCGTACTAACAACTAATTTCAATGTTATGATTGACAGCTTAAAAACAGTTATTAAAAGTGCAACAAATGTTTCTTCACGTGTTTCAAACTCTGCACAAGTTTTATCAAGCAATATGCAAGAAGCAACAGATTCATACAATAATGTAGCGTCGTCAATGCAAGAAATAGCTAGTGGTGCTGATTTACAAGTGCAAAAGGCTAAAGAAAGTTCTATTACAATTGAGGAAATGAGTATTGGTATTCAACGCATTGCTATGACATCCAATCAAATTTCTGAATCTTCTATTTTAGCATCGGAAGAAGCTGAAAAAGGTAATGATTCAACAAGCAAATCTGTTGCACAAATGAATGCAATTAGTAAGGCAGTTAATCATTCCGCATCATCTGTAAAAATGCTCGGTGAACATTCCGGCAAAATCGAAGAAATCGTCGGCATTATCACAGGGATTGCTTCCCAAACAAATCTGCTTGCATTAAATGCTGCGATTGAAGCTGCTCGCGCAGGCGAAGCAGGAAGTGGCTTTGCTGTTGTTGCCGATGAAGTGCGGAAGCTAGCCGAACAATCAGAAGCTTCGGCAAGAGAAATTTCTACGCTTATTACTCGTATTCAACAGGATACAAATGAATCTGTAAAGGTCATGATCCATGCTGTAGAAGAAGTGGACAATGGCTTAATTATGATTAATGATTCCGAAAAATCATTTAGCCAAATTTTAACTTCAATTCACCATGTTACAGGGCAAATTCAAGAACTATCAGCAACGATTGAAGAAATGGCAGCAGGTATGGAAGAAGTTACTTCAGCTGTTCAAGATATGGAACACTTCTCAGTAAGTTCTCGAGACAACACAAGAGCAGTAGCCGAAACATCGGCTAGTCAGCTGAATACCGTGCAAAGAGTTTCAGAGGAAGCACAAGTACTATCTGATTTATCAAGTGAATTATTAACTGTTGTAAATACATTTATTGTAAAATAATGATGTACTAAAGCACGGCGAAAATAAATAAAGAGCAAGTAATCCTACAACCTTGTCGATGCGAAAACATCGGCAAGGCTGTTTGTTAAGAAAAAGTAGCAATGTCTAATCCTATCAATAATAAAGTTACTTCTAATTGCACTAAAGGGGCACAGTCCCCTACTTTCAAAAATAGGAGTTGTTATGATTGAATTTAAAACGAGACCTTGATTTATTTACAGCACATTATCAAACAAACACCCAAGAACAACAGACGTTACCAACCAATTGTACACAACTGTTAACAGAACAGGATAAAGTATTATATCAAGCTTTAAATCAAACAAAAGCCTTTTATGCGAAAGATCAAACAATCCCTAGTGTATTTTATCAATCAGCGGAACGATTCGCTGAAAGAATTGCCCTGTCTTTTAATGATGATCGGATCACCTATCGTCAGCTCAATGAACGCTCCAATCAAGTTGCCCATATGTTACTAGAGAATGGTCTCCAAAAAGGCGACAAAGTAGCAATTGTTATGGAACGTAGTCAGGAAACTATTATCAGTTTACTTGGCGTTCTAAAAGCAGGAGGTATTTACGTTCCAATAGATCCGAGCTATCCAAAAGAACGCTGTCAGTACCTTTTAAATGATTCAGGTGCACCATTCATTTTAATAAAAGAAGAACATACAGCGGTACTTACCAATTTATTACATAGCAATTCTCAATGTCGTACAGTGTTTACACTGAATTGCATGGAAATCACGTTTCCAAAAGACAATGTTTATATCGATCTCAGCCCTGCCGATTTAGCCTATATTATTTATACATCTGGCTCGACAGGCAAGCCAAAAGGCGTAATGCTAAAGCATGAATCTGTGATTAACTTAATTACTGATAATCAAAGAATCTACCAAGTAAGTAAATATGATGTCTTTTCGCAATTTATCTCCTATAGTTTTGATCCATCCGTCACAGAAACATTTACTGCTTTCTTTTCTGGCGCTCGATTACATATGCTCACAAGTATTGAGCGCATATCGATTGAAGCTTTCGCTGAGATGATTGCAAGGGAAAAAGTGACAACAGCCACTATTCCAAATGCATTCTTTACGCAGCTTGCAACGCATCTCTCCAGCGATTACCAATATCAATTATCATCTCTTAAATATTTGTCTGTAGGTGGAGAAGCCCTTATGCCTGCGGTTATACAAAAGTGGCGTGAAAAATTCGGAACAACAACTGCAATTATTAATGTATATGGACCGACAGAATGTACAGTGCTGTCTTCGTATTACAGAGTGCCGGATACTATCATCGAGCATCATGCAAGTATTCCCATTGGCAGACCGATTGCCAATTACGAGATGTATATTATTAATAACGACGGGCAGCTATGTCCTGCCAATGAAGCAGGTGAACTTTATATAGCTGGTGCAGGACTAGCTGCTGGCTATTTAAATAAGCCTGAAAAAACTGCTGAAGCGTTTGTCCCACATCTGTCAAATGAATGTGGGAAGTTGATGTATCGAACAGGTGATTTAGCTCGTTTATTGCCAAATGGTGTAATTGAATTTGTGGGACGCAAAGATTCTCAAATTAAAGTGCGAGGGTTCCGCATTGAGCTTGGGGAAATTGAAACGGTGTTAAGTAATCACCCTAACATCCAAGAAGCCGTAATACTTGCCAAAAAAAGGGATAATGGTAATACTAGCTTGTTTGCCTATTACACGGTATTCGGTGGTATGAAGGTAGAACAGGAAGCACTTCGACATTATTTAGCAGGTCTTTTACCAGACTATATGGTGCCTGAACGTTTAATTGAAGTGCAGGAAATGCCATTATCTCCTACCGGTAAAATTGATCGAAAGCAATTAGCGACACTTGAGGTAACAACACCGCTACCAAGTCATTATGACGCA
Organism: Lysinibacillus sp. FSL M8-0337; assembly: GCF_038593855.1. Taxonomy (NCBI): domain Bacteria; kingdom Bacillati; phylum Bacillota; class Bacilli; order Caryophanales; family Bacillaceae; genus Lysinibacillus; species Lysinibacillus sp. FSL M8-0337. The sequence continues at coordinate 4,081,669 of NZ_CP151996.1, forward strand.
CCTGAAAACACAATACAGCAGCTACTAGCCAGTGCTTGGGAGCAAGTACTAGATGTTGAACGTGTTGGCATTCACGATAACTTCTTTCATATCGGTGGACATTCTTTAAAAGTACTTGAGATTTTAGTACATGTGAAAAAGCATATTCCATTTTTAAAAATTCAAGACTTTTTCCAATACCATACGATTGCTGAATTGGATAATTATATTAGTACGTATCAGCCTGAAACAAATGAGATATCCCAGCAAACAACTGACTTTGTACGGAAAGATTTAATGGAGCCAAGCCGTCTTACCACCGCTCATAATGTCACACCTTTAGCGATGAAAACGGTGCTGTTAACTGGGGCAACAGGTTATTTAGGTAGTCATGTGTTATATGAGCTTTTAATGAATACGAACGCACATGTCTATTGTTTAATTAGACAAAGTGCACAGACAACGCCTGATGATAAATTAAAAGATAGTATGTTATTTTATTTTGGACATGCTATTATCCCGATGCTGCAAAAACGAGTGACGGTCATCCAAGGCGATTTAAGTAAGGCAAAACTTGATTTATCTGTTAAAGACCACGCGCTTCTTACTGAAAAAATCGACGCAATTATTCATTGCGGTGCAGATGTAAGACATTTCGGAGCAGCAAGTCATTTTAACGATGTCAATGTGCAAGGTACTAGATATTTGCTAGAGCTTGCTAAATGTAAAGTGGGTGTACATTTCCATTATGTTTCAACAATAGGTATCCCCGAGGAGCTAGCGACAACGCAATGGGGAGACACTCAAGCACAGGGTGATTTCGATTACAATGTTGCACTTTCTAATGTCTATAACCAAAGTAAGTTAGATGCTGAAAATCTTGTTAGAAATGCAGTGAATGATAATATTCCTGTTTCAATTTACCGTGTTGGCAATTTAACATGTCATTCGCAGACAGGGAAATTCCAACGCAATATAGATGATAATGCTTTTTATCGTATGATAAAATCAATGCTTTATTTAGGAAAAACACCGTCAGCTCATTGGCATGTCGATTTTACGCCAATTAATTATGCAAGCCAAGCACTTGTAGCACTAGCCCGTCAGCCAAAATCAAATGGGCACATATTCCATCTATGTAACCCAGTACCGCTACTCTATCTCGATTTTGTTGAGGCCATCAAAGACATGGGATATGCGCTAGAAATTGTTACGACAAATGAATACGAAGATTGGCTATTACATTCGGAGCATCCAGAAGAACTACAAGATTATTTATCATTAGCCATTGCACAGCTTGACGGTGATGGCCCAAGCGATTCACCATTTATCATAAATAGTGAAAAAACACAGAACTTTTTAAAGCATACGGATATTACATGTGCAGAGCCTAATCCAGCCTTTATCCGTACAATGATTGCCCATGGCATTCAATTAGGGTATTTCCCTGAGCCAACGCTCGTTACAGTACGATAACGTAGGAATTTAATAAAGATAGCAACAGCTATACTTTTGCGTAAACCTACGGCAAAAGGCATCAAGATTTTTTCTCTCTTGATGCCTTTTGACTTTTTTAGATGCCAGTCACTTAGCTTGGAGCGAAGGTGTGCATCATTTAGAATTCCCTTGCTATCAAGTGCCATAGCATTCACACTAATAGCAACAAAGTTTCAATTGTTACCCATTCTCAAGTCATTCTATAATAAGGAGATTTACAATGAACGATATTACTTTTGAGCATATAGAAAAAATTGGCCATATCATTTATGAAGACGAAATGTATCGGCATGTGCATTATCCAGAAATGCTAAGCCGTTATGATAGTAATTTTATTTTATTTAAAACAATGCCTGCATTAACGACATTTAAGAAATTGGAGCATTTACTACGCTCCTATCATCAACAACATAATCAGCAACATTTAAAATTTATTTTCCCGTCTAACGAAAAAATTCCGAGCGATATTCACAGTTATTTAACGGATGAAAACTATGATATTGGATTTTTAGAGTTATATACAATTGAACCTAGCCATTTCCCTGCAAAGGTAAACGAGCATGTTGAAGTTCGACCTGTGACTGACGACAATTTAGAGGCATTTTTAACACTGCAGTACAAAGAAGATTTAAGATATGGTGAAACTTTTGCCACTGAAAAACAAGCTTTACTAAAACATCGTTTTCATGATTCGAAGAAACATCAACTCCTTGCTTACTATGAAGGCATCCCAGTTGGTTCTACAGAGCTAATTGAAGAAGATACGACAGTTGAAATTGATAATTTATTTGTACTAGAGGCTTTTCAACGGAAAGGAATAGGTACGCAACTTCAGCAATATGTAATGCAACATTTTCAGCAAAAAACCGTTATTTTAGTAGCAGATGGTGAAGATACACCGAGAGACATGTATCAAAAACAACATTATATTTATCGGGGTTTCCAATATGAAGTTTTAAAAGTTGAAGGTCAATAACTAGCTGTCTTTAGCCGATACTTCAGCATCACAATAAACTAGAAAAATGATTGCTAGATTACCGTTTTCTCTTTAATTAGCGTAAATGAAAAGCTTCTCAAAAAGTTGATGCAACTGATGAGAAGCTTTTATTTTTAACGTTAGCTATAGTATTTCTCGGTATTGCATCCGGTACTATGCTAAGATTTCGTTTCAGATTGTGTTTCTACTATTTCTTTGGGCACCGCACGATAAACAGTAAATGCCAATATAATCGCTACTATCGTGATAATAAAAGCAATGAGATAAACAAGTTCCACACCAGCAACCATTGCGTGACTAATTGTAGCCGGATCACTCGGATTTGTTGCCTTTTGTAAAAAATGATTTTGTTTGGCATTCATAATACTAATAAAAACAGCAACACCAATAGCGCCTACAACAGGCTGTAAAGTAGTCATCACTGCCGTTCCATGTGGATATAAAGATTTAGGCAGTTGGTTTAAACCATTTGTCTGAGCTGGCATCATAATAGCCGAGACACTTAGCATTAATAAAATATAGCATACTACAATTATCCAAATGGGCGTTTCAGCCGTTAACCTGCTCAAAGTAAATACTGTTCCGCTTAAAACAAGTGTTGCTGGAATCATTAATATACGAGGACCAAATTTATCGAACATTTGCCCCATAATTGGAGACATGAGCCCATTGAGTAAACTCCCTGGTAGTAATACGAGTCCCGCTGTTGCAGCCGTCAAAGCTAATGGTCCCTGCATAAATATAGGTAATATAATTTCTGATGCAAACATCGCCATAATAATAATCACAAACATAAATACAGCGTGTGTATACATTGGATATTTGAACACCCGTAAATCCATAACAGGCTCTTTTAGCTTAAATTGTCTTAAAGAGAACAACACAACACCTATGATTCCAATGATAATCGTCAGAAAAACGCTAGAACTAAGGAAACCTTTTTCACCAGCAGCACTAAACCCGTAAATAATTGCTCCAAACCCAATCGTTGAAAAAAGCAATGATAGAAAATCTATTTTAGGTTTTGTTACTTCCGAAACATTTGTTAAATACTTAAAGGCAAAAACAATTGAAAATATGGCAAAAGGAATAACAATAATAAATAGATAGCGCCAGCCTAAATATTCTACGATAACCCCGGATAAAGTTGGTCCAATTGCCGGTGCAAACGTAAACGTTAAACCTACAATGCCCATAACTTTCCCGCGTTTTTCTGGTGGATATAATAAAAGGAAAACATTAAATATAATAGGCATTAACAACCCAGTTCCAACTGCTTGTATTAAACGTCCTACCAATAAAACCGGAAAACTAGGTGCAATTGCACAAATAATCGTACCAATTGTGAACGTGACCATCACACCAAGAAATAATTGCCTTGTTGTAAACCACTGCAACATCAAAGCAGAGATTGGAATGACTATACCCATGACAAGCATAAACCCTGTTGCCATCCACTGAACGGTTGGTAACGTAATATGGAATTCATGCATTAATGTAGTTAAGGCTATGTTTAACAATGTTTCGTTTAAAACAGCAAAGAACGCACCGATTATTAATGACAGCATGATTGGTAATGTTTTAACATTGGGATCCTGTGATAGGAATTCATATTTCACCGTTTGATTTTGATTCATTTATTTACTCCTTACGAATAGTCATATTAAAAAATGCTTCATAGATTTCATTATGATAAGTAACCTATGCTTAAAAATTTGTATATTCAAAACAAATCCTACCCAATCATTCCTAGTTCATATACCATTGGGGAATTCACCACCTTGTATAGAGTCAGAGCATTTCCCTTAATACCCACTGTAGAAAACAAAAAGATCACAAACATCTGCCTGTGATCTCAAAAGTAAAGGAAAAAAACCGTCCTAATTTTATGAAGTTAGCCATAGGGCATAAAACACCTACTTTGATACCATCAAAAAAGGTGTAATTAGACAAAAATAAAAGAAAGGTTGAACAAAGTCGCCTTTCTAACATTGCATATTTTCCCATCGGTTAAACAATCGTTCCTATATTTCGAAGTGTGATATATGGGAAAGATCCATAAACTGATGGAATTGTATTTTCACAAATATGAAATGAGGTATATTAAAAAAAGACAGACTAATTCCGTTTACTCTGCATACACAAACAGAGCCTTTGACCATATTCAATTATTGGTTCAAAGTTTGGAATCGTAGTGTCATATTTAATAGTCCTCCTTTACGCATTTTATAATACATCACGAATTATAACGAACTTATTAACAGAAGTCAAAGATTTCAAGAACAAGAAAAAATTATTACAGTTGTTATTGGAGAACAACTGCAAAAGAATAGGACACACTTTATGCATCCTATTCCTTCACTATTTCAATTCATTTTGAAATTTCGGTAGGTAAATCATCGCTTTAAATAAATCGCCATCTACTTGAATGAAGAACTTTCCATCTTGGATTTGAATAAGGCTTTCAGCTATGGATAACCCTAATCCGCTACCTTGACTCGATCTAGATTCATCCCCGCGTGTAAAACGTTCCATAAGCTCATCGACTGAAATATTTAATTCATACGCTGAAATATTTTTAAATGTTACTAGTAGTTCATTACCTAAGTCTTCAACATCAATATATACTCTGGATGCAGGCAGTGCGTATTTAAAAATATTCGAAAATAAGTTTTCAATGGCGCGCCATAGAAGTTTACCATCAGCCTTCACATAGACTTTTTCCGTTGGGTGGGCTAACTTAAAATCTAAGGATGCCGCTTCGATTTTCTCATCCATCTCCCCTATACCTTGTTTTAGTAACGAAACGATATCAATCTGTTCTAATTGAACAGGCATACTGCCACTCGACGCTTTAGCCGCTTCAAACAAATCGTCCGTTAAAAGCTTAAGCCTTTTCGATTTTTGATCTAATACATCAATATATTCAGCAATTAATTCCGGGTCTTTTTCGATTCTTAATAAATCGACATACGTAATAATAGACGTTAATGGCGTTCTGATATCGTGTGAAACATTCGTAATAAGCTCTGTTTTTAAACGCTCACTCTTGATTTCACTATCCACCGACTTTTTTAAACCATCGGTAATGCTATTAATATTCATGGCAAGTTGGCTAAACTCCCCTTTTCCATCTACTTCAATTCGATGATGAAGGTCACCATTTTTAATTTGCTCTACGCCCTCTTTAATGAGATTAAACGATTTCACCTTTTTCATTGCCAACCAGGCTGCTACGCCTAGTGTAATAGGAAACATAAAAAACGTAGCCACTACTACTAAAGGATAGCCGATAACAAGTAACACAATTTTTACCGCTGTACTCCCATTATCAAATATGTTTTTCACCACAATAAAACATTTTTTAATAATTTGATAGATAAGTGTATGCTGCAGTAATGTTCGATTTTTAATATGCTTTACGAGTGATAAGACTAGCAGCAAAGCAATTATAAAAATAGGCACCGTCAGAAGCAAGTTCATCTTACGTAACACTTCAATAATCATAGCCATCCACATAGAGATTAAACATACGACGATCACAATATTTAAATCATTATATAATTTGTCCATAACATGTAAATGCAGTGCTTTATCTTTGAAAGACGTTCTGCCAATAACAATTATTAAATAAACAAAAGATACAATAAATCCTGCTAGATATAACATAAACTCGTTCAGTAAACGTTTGGCAATTGCTTTATCTTTTTGCCATTCCTGCATTTTTTGCTGTAAGAAAGATTCTTCAAACGCCACATAAATAACATCTGTTTGTGGATTTAACTGTTCCACTTCTTGTGTAACATAATCTACGTACTTACTTTTTCCTACTTCTGTTGGATACAGCTTCTGTTGATAATCATCAAATAGCATATAGGCGCCAAATGATGTAAATTGTTCTTTTTTATTTAGTTCACTATTGGAGAAGATATGTTCACCGTCACTTGCATAATAGACGATTCCTTCAGATGCTTCTAAAGTGTTGAGTAAACGATAAAAAACCCGTACTTGTTCCTTCGTACTTTCTTCTTTTTTGCTTTTGATGTCATCTGCATACTCTTTTTCATATATGCGTCTATTTTCCAACTCACTCATATTCCCATTGTATTTATATGAATATTGGAAATCATAATATAACTCTTCTTCAATTGCTCTTCTATCTTCTTTTGTTAGTGCCTTACCACTTAAAATATATTCTTCACTTTTATATTGTCCGATTAATTGCGCTAACGAAGCTATAATGCTATAACTTTCATCAGCGAATAATTGACTTTCAAAGTAATTATCTTCATTGATACTACTAAGATGAACATCATTTAATTCCATGCCCATAATAGCCTTCGCTGTACCCGTTAAACAAGCGATAGCAATTAGAAACACAATCACTTTTGTAATCAGTGCATGACTAATATTTCTCAACTTTATACCCAACTCCCCACACAACTTTTAAATACTTCGGCTCTTTTGGATTAATTTCAATTTTTTCTCGAATTTTCCGAATATGGACTGCCACCGTATTTTCTGGGTTAACGGCGCTTTCATTCCACACCTTTTCATAAATCTCTTCAATCGTAAATACTCTTCCAGTATTGGCTGTAAGTAGCTTTAAAATTTTATACTGTACTGGGGTCAAATGAACAGCTTGTTTATCAACCGTAATGACTTTCTTTTCATCATCAATCATAAGACCACCCGTTTGGAAAATATGGCTACTTACTTCCAGACTGCCAAATGCCGTATACCTTCTTAACTGTGATTTCACTCGAGCGACAAGTTCTAATGGATTAAACGGCTTTGCCATATAATCATCTGCACCAATATTTAAGCCGAGTATTTTATCATAATCCTCCGACTTAGCAGAAAGCATAATTAATGGAATCATATTATCTTGTCGAATCTTCATTGTCGCTGTAATGCCATCCATTTTTGGCATCATAATATCCATAATAATTAGGTGAATCACTTGCTCTTGAATAAGATCAATTGCCTCCACACCATTGTACGCTTTAAATACTTTATATCCCTCATTTTCTAAATAAACGCTTATTGCCCTTACAATTTCTTTATCATCATCACAAATCAAAATGTTCAACTACATTCAATCCTCCATCTCTTTAGGTTCCTGTAATCACTCCTAGTGGATTCGTATAAAAATATAATACTAACTAAATCTTAACAAACCCATGCACCAATTCTTAAGATTTTCTTATTGTTACCTATGTACGATCATTGTCCAGAACTGTTTTCATGGACATACAAAAAAAGAAGCCTCTCACAAGTTCCATGAACTTATGAGAGGCTTCGTTAAAATCCTAGCATTTCACCTATACAAACCCTTCTAGCAAGGGGCTGACGGCTTATTACATCATGCCGCCCATGCCACCCATACCGCCCATATCAGGCATGCCTGGTGCTGCTGGTTCTGGAATATCTGCTACAACCGCTTCTGTTGTTAAGAATAAAGCTGCTACAGATGCTGCGTTTTGTAGTGCTGAACGTGTTACTTTCGCTGGGTCTACTACGCCTGCTTCCATCATGTTTACCCATTCGCCTGTTGCTGCGTTGAAGCCAACACCGATTTCTTCGCGTTTTAAACGGTCTACAATGATAGAACCTTCAAGGCCTGCATTGTTTGCGATTTGACGAACTGGCTCTTCTAACGCACGAAGCACGATTTTCACACCAGTTGCCACATCACCATCAACTGCGTCAGCTGCTTTTTCAACTGCTGCATAGACGTTTAGAAGTGCCGTACCACCACCTGATACAATACCTTCTTCAACTGCTGCACGTGTTGAGTTCAGTGCATCTTCAATGCGAAGTTTACGCTCTTTTAGTTCTGTTTCTGTTGCAGCACCAACTTTAATCACTGCTACACCACCAGCTAATTTCGCTAAGCGCTCTTGTAATTTTTCTTTATCGAACTCTGAAGTTGTTTCAGCAAGTTGTGCACGGATTTGGCCTACGCGACTTTCGATTGCATCTGCGCCGCCAACACCTTCTACGATTGTTGTATTGTCTTTTGTTACAACAACTTTCGCTGCACGGCCTAGTGATGTAATATCAGCTGTTTTAAGGTCTAAGCCTAATTCTTCTGTAATTACTTGACCACCTGTTAAGATTGCAATATCTTCTAGCATTGCTTTACGACGGTCACCGAAACCAGGCGCTTTTACTGCTACAGCGTTGAATGTACCGCGTAGTTTGTTTACAACAAGCGTTGCAAGAGCTTCACCTTCAACGTCTTCAGCGATCATTAAAAGTGGACGACCTTGTTGTACCACTTGTTCTAATAGTGGTAAAACTTCTTGGATATTTGTAATTTTCTTATCTGTAATTAAAATGTATGGGTTCTCAAGAACGGCTTCCATTTTATCTGTATCTGTTACCATATAGTGTGATGCATAACCACGATCGAATTGCATACCTTCCACTACATCTAACTCCGTTGTGAATCCTTTAGATTCTTCGATTGTGATAACACCATCATTACCAACACGTTCCATTGCTTCTGCAATTAGTTGGCCTACTTCGTCGTCTGCTGCTGAAATGGCCGCAACTTGTGCAATTTCTTCTTTGTTGCTTACCGGACGAGAAATAGCATGTAATTCTGTCAGTGCTGCTGCTACCGCTTTATCAATCCCTTTACGGATGCCTACAGGGTTTGCACCAGCTGTTACGTTTTTCAGACCTTCACGGATAATCGCTTGTGCAAGAACTGTTGCAGTCGTTGTACCATCACCAGCAATTTCATTTGTTTTAGAAGCAACTTCTGCAACTAATTTTGCCCCCATATTTTCATATGGATTTTCAAGTTCAATTTCTTTTGCAATTGTTACACCATCATTTGTAATTAATGGTGAGCCGAATTTTTTTTCTAACACGACATTACGACCTTTAGGACCTAATGTCACTTTCACTGCGTTTGCTAATTTATCTACACCTTGAAGCATTAATGAACGCGCTTCTTCTGAGAATTTAATATCTTTTGCCATTTGAATTTACCCTCCTGAAATGGAATATTCGTTAAGCTTGATTCATATAATAATAATTATCCAATAATTGCAAGAATATCGCTTTCGCGTAAGATTAAGTATTCATTGCCTTCATATTTAACTTCTGTACCTGCGTATTTAGAGAAAATAATGTGGTCGTCAACTTTAACGTCAAGCTCTACACGTTGTCCGTTTTCTAAAACACGACCTGTCCCAACTGCTACTACTTTACCTTCTTGCGGTTTTTCTTTTGCAGAGTCTGGTAGTACAATCCCAAATGCAGATTTTTCTTCTACCTCGATTAGTTCGATGACAATACGATCTCCTAGTGGTCTTAACAAGTAAAACAACCTCCTATTAATTTAAATATTAGTTGAAAGTTTATTAGCACTCTATATCAACGAGTGCTAATACATTTATTATGATAATCAATCAATTCTTTTTTTGCAAGCAAGAACTTCGAAAAATTTTGTTTTCTTTCCATATTCCTCTACAATAGAAAGGAAGCTTATGAATGGAAAGGATTTTGACTGTGAATAATTCTCTAAAAAGCGTTCAGCATAAAAAAACTGCTCTGTATGTTTTAATCGTTTACATTATCATGCAAGTATCAGGTAGATGGTTGCTTTTACCGTTCCATAAATTTGTGATGAATACAACAGGCTTATCTCATGAACAAGCAGCTCCTATCACACAAGGCTGGTATATCGCACTCAGCTTTGCGATTGCATTGATTTTAAGTTTAATTTTAACCACTCGCGATAAAACGTTTTGGGATGTCTATCAAGGTAAAAAAGAGTCTATCCCACTTACAATTATGTGGGGCGTTTTAGGTTTCTTCCTTGTATTCTTCGGACAAATGATTGGAGCGGCTATTGAAATGGCCGTTTTTGGAATCGAGGGGGGCTCACAAAACACTGCTGATATCGTAGCGATAGCTAAAGGTGCACCCATTGCCATTTTAGCGATTGTTGTCTTTGGTCCAATTTTAGAGGAATTCGTCTTCCGTCGCGTTATTTTCGGCTCACTTGTTCAAACGACGAATTTCTGGGTGGCAGCCATTGTTAGTGCCATTTTCTTCGCACTGATTCATTTTGATTTTTCACACATCCTGTTGTATACCATTTGTGGTTTGATCTTTGCTTTCCTATACCACAAAACAAAACGGATATGGACATCAATTATTGCGCACATCATGCTAAATGGCTTTTTGACACTTGTCCAATTAAATGCTGAACCGTTGCAAAAGTTTTTACAAGAACTGCAAAAAATGCAATAAAAAAGCTGGATGTGGTCATCACATCCAGCTTTTTAAATTAGTCATTCATTTCTTCTATTTGTCGTTTTTGCTCAGCTAACAAACGCTCCACTTGCTCACGTTCTGCTGCTATCCGTTCTTCCTCTAACTGCATTGCTTCGGCTTGTAAAAATTTACGATAGCCCCTGCGCGCTATAATAATACTAATCTCATAAATTAAAAATAGCGGAATTGCTACAATAACGTTTGAAATAAAGTCGGGTGGTGCAAGAAATACCGCTATCACAACTAACACGAAATATGCATATTTTCTGAATTTCACCATTAATTCAGGATTTAATATACCTAAACGCGCTAAAAATAACGTTACAACAGGTAACTGAAAAACGATTCCGAAAGGCATAACTAGGCGAAACAAAAATGAAAAATATTCGTTAATACCAATTGTTTGTTGTATTTCTAAATCCGCAGATAAGCCCATCATAAAGTGCATAACATATGGGAATAGCACATAATAAGAAAATGATGCACCTGCTATAAATAGAATAAACGAGTATGGAATATATTTTAAAGTAGCCTTACGTTCTGTCTCATGTAAACCTGGTGTAATAAACAGCCAGATTTGATGAAGAAGCAATGGTGAACTTAAAACAAATGCTATAATAACCGTCACTTGCAAGTATACAACAAGTGGATCGGTCACTTTAAACGCGTTTAAAGTTAGTTGCTCTGCTTCTTTACTATATTGAATATATTTAATAATTGGTTCGGCTAGATAAAAGCCAACTATAAGTGCAATAACAAAGAAAACAGCACAAATTAAGAGCCGTTTTCTAAGTTCTACTAAATGCTCTGTAACAGTTAATTCTCTTGGATTCATATTAAATTGACATCCTTAACTTACTTAACGTTATCATTTTCTTTATGTTCAATTACTTTCTTTTTTGCATCATCATCGTCATCAGCTAGACCTTTTGTTGCATTTTTAAATTCGCGAAGTGTAGAACCCATAGCTTTACCTAGCTCTGGTAATTTCTTTGGTCCGAAAATTAAAATAGCAACCACACCGATAATAACTAGGCCAACTGGTGAAATAGCACTTAAGTGCACAACCATTACAGCCACCTCCTCTTATATATATCATTTTAACTTAAATTTTTAGGTTTGGCGAATTTATTTAGATAGTTTGAACGCCATCAATTGTAACTGTTTACAAAATTGTGAATGCACTTATTTATCGCTATTTCTTATTAAATATATAAGCGCTTGCAATTCAACTGATAAATCTATTGTTAATAATTTCATAGAATCGGGTACAGTAATTCGCTCTGGTGTAAAGTTTAAAATACCTTTTGCGTCCATTGCTGCTAAGCGATCCGCCATCTTCTGAGCAGAGCGTGAAGATACTGTTAAAATAGCTAGGTCTGCCCCGTATTCAGCATACTTTTCTTCTAGTAAATCGGGATGATACACAGGAATATTGCTGATCATTTTCCCTTCCTTTGGCGCCTTCGAGTCAAATGCCACCACAATGTGTGTATTATGATTTTTCTGGAAATTATACTTTAAAAAGGCATTACCTAAGTTCCCCACACCGATTAATGCTACTTTTGTTGTTTCATGCTGATCTAGTGTTTGACTAAAAAATGTCAATAGATGTTGTACATCGTAGCCATATCCCTTTTTCCCAAGCGCACCAAAATAAGAGAAATCACGACGAATCGTTGCAGAGTCGATTTTCATCGCTTCGCTCAATTCCTTCGATGAAATACGTTCCATTCCTTCTTGTGCAAAGTTTTGGATAAATCGATAGTAAAGAGGAAGTCTTTTAGTTGTGGCTTGTGGAATTTTCACTTCTTGTTTCAAACTTTTTCCTCCTTATAAACACATCAAATCCACCGAAGTGCATTTGAATATTCTTTTGAAACATGCTTATACAAATCAATTACACCGCAGTGTAATTGCGTCCAGATTCTTTCCAAGCTTATGCGGTAATCTGTGACATCCACTGGTGGATTTCCCTTTAGTTAACGGCGTTTTTTACGCCACTAACTAAAGAGAAATCGTTTCAATCTTACATGACAGCTTGGAATAAGTAAAGCACTGACATTGCAAGCAAATCCCTCATCATTTACACTAAGAATGAATTGAGGTGTCAAGAATGATTGTATTACAAGTCAATCAACTATATAAATCCTTTATTGCCGATGAAATTTTAAGTGGCGTAAAACTAGAAGTTCAACACCGTGATCGTGTCGCATTAGTAGGACGTAACGGTGCTGGTAAATCCACTTTACTAAAAATCATTGCCGGTCAATTGTCATATGATGCTGGCGATATTATCATTCCAAAAGGTGTACAAGTCGGCTATTTGGAACAACATGCTGGACTAAATTCTACGTTATCAATTTGGGACGAAATGATGACAATTTTCGAACCGCTTCTTTCACAAGAAAAAGCATTACGTTCCCTTGAACAAAAAATGGCTGATCCGGCCGTTTACGATAACTCTGACATGTATTCAAAGATAATGTCCGAATATGACCAATTACAACATGATTTTAAAGATGCAGGTGGCTATCAGTACGAGTCTGATACACGCTCTGTTCTTCATGGTATGCAATTTTACCCAGAGGATTATGAAAAACCAATTAGCTCCTTGTCAGGGGGCCAGCGAACTCGTCTAGCTCTTGCTAAGCTGCTACTAAGCAAGCCCGATTTATTAATTCTCGATGAGCCTACCAACCATTTAGATATTGAAACGCTATCTTGGTTAGAAAATTATTTAAAAGGCTATGAAGGCGCTATTTTAATTGTTTCCCATGACCGTTACTTCTTAGATCAAGTCGTTTCTATTGTCTATGAAGTATCTCGCCATCGCGTCACAAAATATACAGGCAACTATAGTGCCTATTTAGATGAGAAAGCAAAAAACTATGAGCGCGATATGAAAATGTTTGAACGTCAGCAAGATGAGAAAGCCAAGCTTGAGGATTTTATTCAAAAAAATATTGCCCGTGCCTCAACGACCAAAATGGCACAAAGCCGACGCAAAATGCTTGAACGCACAGAATGGATGGACTCCCCTGAAGGAGATGAAAAATCCGCTAGCTTCGGTTTTACAATTGAACGCCAAAGTGGTAATGATGTGCTTTCTATTGATGCCTTAGCTGTTGGCTACGGTGACAAACAAATTTCTAGTGGCATAACACTACGAACTTTTCGTGAAGACCGCATCGCATTAGTCGGACCAAACGGTGTGGGCAAATCCACATTATTAAAAACCATAGTAAAAGATTTGTCCCCACTTGCAGGGGAAATCCGCTATGGTACCAATGTGCAAATTGGCTATTACGATCAAGAACAGGCGAAACTATCTAGCAATAAAAGCGTTTTAAAGGAACTATGGGATGAATGGCCATTAATGAATGAAAAAGATATTCGCACTGTACTTGGTCGCTTTTTATTCAGCGGCGAAGATGTGGATAAAACGGTAAACTCTTTATCTGGTGGTGAGAAAGCTCGACTGGCATTGGCAAAGTTAATGATGCAAAAAGCGAATTTCTTAATTCTCGATGAGCCTACCAACCATTTAGATTTGGATAGTAAAGAGGTGCTAGAAAATGCCCTAATTGATTATCCTGGAACACTCCTTTTCGTATCACATGACCGTTATTTCATTAACCGAATTGCTACAAAAGTTGTTGAGCTATCTGGAGAAGGTTCTTTTGAGTATTTAGGTGATTATGATTATTATCTTGAGAAAAAACAGGAGCTTTACGAAATTGCTCAAATGAAAGCAGCTTCTCAGTCACAACTACAATCAACAGCATCTGAAAAGACCTCTACTTCAACAATTGATAAAGAGGCAAAAAAACGTGAACGCCAAATTAGAAGAACTATTGAAGAGCTAGAAGTTACCATGCAAAAGGCTTCAATAGAAATTGCTCGTTTAGAAGAAGCACTTTGCGATTCTGAAATTTTCACAGACCATGAGAAAATTACACAACTACAAAATGAGTTAGCTACTGTTAAAGAACAGCACGAAGTCATTGGAATGGAATGGCTTGAGCTAAATGAAGAGTTAGAAAATATTATTTTGTAAATCGTAAAGCAACAGTATAATCTTTTTAGTACTTGGCACTAAACATAAATACCTTGCATAATATACGCTCCAAATCATAAAAATCCACTTTGCTTTCCGCGGGCACACACGTAAGCCGCGGAGTCTTCGTGGATTTTTCCTTACAATTTTCAGAATTGTTTTAGTACCTGTCACCTTTAGCCATATGCTTGTCATATGGCTTTTTTCTTTACTCGCCTTTATTTTTCATATATATTGGTCAAGTGCTATTTTTCGACAAAAAATGCCCACAACTTTATACACACTATAAAACTAGTAATATCAACATATCAACAGACTTTTCCACACTGTCCACAATTTCAAATTATTTAATCCACATAGTTTTGTGTAAAATACGCTACTATATATAGAATAATCACAACTTATGCACAAGTTATCCACATTTTGTGCATAAGTACGAATGTTCGCAGTTTTTTCACATGTTTTTTTCACAGGTTCTGTGGATAATTTTCTGAAAAATTTGTCAATTACTCTTTTTCTATTATAAGTATATATTTTCTTACAATATTCAAGATTTTATACGTAAAAAAAGAGGATGCCCGAATAATAACTTGAGCCTCCTCTTTTCAATCTCTTAGTCAACCCACGATTTTAATTCCATACCTGGGCGACCATTCATCATCATATTTCCACGAATACCAGCTTCAAACATTGGTGTTGCGGCTGCTCCAATCATTGCTGCATTGTCTGTACACAATTTCAATGGCGGTACAAAAAATGGAATTCCCTCTTTTGCGAAAACCGTTTCAAGGGATGTGCGCAGTCCTTTATTCGCAGCTACGCCACCAGCTGCGATGACTTGTTTAACATTATACTCCCGCGCTGCACGCAATGTTTTAGCTGTTAGAACTTCCACTACACTTTCCTGAAAGCCCTTTGCAACTGCAGTTGGAGATATTTCTTCACCACGTTGATCCATATTGTGTTTATAGTTAATAACTGCCGATTTTAAACCACTAAAGCTAAAATCATACGAGCCTTCTTCAAGCCATACACGAGGAAAAGCAACGGCTTCTTGCCCTTCATGTGCTAACTGGTCTATACGAGGTCCTCCAGGATATGGTAAGCCTAGCACGCGTGCAACTTTGTCGTATGCTTCACCTGCTGCATCATCTCGCGTTTCGCCAATCACTTCAAATGAACCATGCTCTTTCATATAAACAAGCTCTGTATGTCCCCCTGACACAACAAGGGCTAGAAGTGGAAATTCCATCGGTTGGACAAGTGCGTTAGCATAAATATGTCCAGCAATATGATGCACACCTAAAATCGGTATATTATTGGCAAAGGCAAACGCCTTTGCAGCATTAATGCCAATTAAAAGTGCTCCTACAAGACCAGGCCCTTCTGTAACAGCTACTGCATCTAAGTCAGAGGGTTTCATATTCGCTTGTTTTAACGCCTCTTCAATAACAATAGTAATTTGTTCAACATGATGGCGTGATGCAATTTCCGGTACAACACCACCAAATCGCTTATGACTTTCAATTTGTGAAGCTACCACATTTGAAACAATTTCAGAACCATTACGAATAATCGCGGCTGCTGTTTCATCACAGCTCGATTCAATTGCTAAAATAACTCGATTTTCCATTATAAATTCACCCACATGACTAGGGCATCCTCCCCGTTATCTGTATAGTATCCTTTGCGTATGCCACCATCTTGAAATGCAAGCTTGCGGTAAAGGTTTTGCGCCACAGTATTGGTTTCACGTACCTCTAGACTCATCACGTCCATTCCATGCTCACGTGCAATACGCATCGCTTCCCGCATTAAGCCTTCTCCGATTCCTTGTCCACGAGCCGTCTCTAACACAGCCACATTGGTTATTTGCGCCGCATCTATAACCATCCACATGCCACAAAAACCAATTATAGTATTGTTTTCATCTACTGCTAAAACATAGTGTGCATATTGATTTTCATGCATCTCATAGTAAAAAGAATCCAATGTCCATGGTGTAGGGAATGTAGCAAGCTCAATCGCATATACTGCTGGAACATCCTCTGACACCATTTTACGATATACGATGTTACTGCTCATGTGTCTTCTCCTTTTGCTCCTTTAACCAATTCGCTTCAGCCTCAGCAATGCGTTTATATTGCGGTATAAAATGGTGAACTGCCTCAATACTCGGTAGCTCTTCAGCGCTCGCTAAAAGAATGGCTGCACTAGCTCGTGGCAAGTCTTCATGAAGAGCTGCACGACGCGCATTTACTCCAAGTACTTCAACAATTTTATCCCAAAATACATCGACATCAGTCCCTACAAATAATATAGGCGCATTTAAAGCCTTCAAACGGGCTAACAGTCCCTCTATATGATCATGATAGTCTTCTATAACAACATCCAGTTTTGTCCCTTTATAAACAGCTGTATATACATTTCCCCGACGTGCATCAAAGATAGGACAAATTAGTCCATCAAAAAGTGCTGCATTTGCTGCTAAAACTTTTAAACTTGAAACACCGACTAATGGCTTTTGAAGCGTCCACGCTAATGTTTTAGCAAGTGTTACACCAATGCGCACACCTGTATAAGATCCAGGTCCTTCTGATACAGCAATTGCATCTAGTTCATTTGGCTTTACACCTACATTTGCTAGTATCGTTTCAATTGCTGGCATGGCTCCTGCAGAATGCGTTAATTTTATATTTTGTACAACCTCGGCCATCACTTTTCCGTCCTTTACAACTGCAACAGAAAGTGGCGCATTAGCTGTTTCAATTCCCAACCAAATCATCTCATTAGCTCCTCACATAGTGCCTCGTATCTCTTTCCATAAGGCATTAACACAAATCGTCTTTCGTTTTCACCGATACGATATATTTCAATTCCTAAACGTTCCTTTGGTAAATCCTGTTCAATTAAATGGGCCCACTCAACAACAGATACCGCATCACCGTAAAATAGCTCATCCCAGCCGAGGTCCTCATCGCTCTCTGCCAAGCGATATACATCTAAATGATTAAAAGGTAAACGTCCCTCATATTGTTTTACAATAGTAAAAGTAGGGCTATTAACCGTTCTTGTTACTCCTAGCCCTTTTGCTAATGCTTTTGTAAAGGTGGTTTTCCCAGCCCCTAAATCCCCTTCTAATGTAATTGTATCTTGAGCCATCAGTAAATTTGCTAACTTAATGGCAAAGCGCTCTGTATCCTCTAGTGAATTCATTATTTTTTCAAATATCATCTCTATGTCCTCTCCTAGCTCATTACTTCTAGTTTACCGAAACACAAGCAAATGTTCAAAGCATCCAGTGATTTTCAAAAAATAAACACGTCTTCCTGATTGAAGACGTGCCTACTCTCTTGTTGAATATCCCTTTACAGCAATAACCTCTTTATTTACTAACTTATCATCTTTAAATTGAACTATGTATGCTTGTGTCATAAGAATTTCATCATTCCAACGATAATAATCATTTTCAATCATCTCACTAGCGTCCCCACCAGCAATTTCAACTACATCCATATACGTCATACCTTGTTTCAGTTGCGTAAATTCATGTTCATTCATATTTTTTTGCCAATGATATGAATTTGATTCCTCAATATCAATAATGGGCACTCCACAAGCAACCTTAAGTATAAAGATTAACCAATAGATACCGAAACGAAAAGCTATGAACATACCTCCGTCCTTGCAAAAACTCATACTGTCTATACATATGCACTGGACAACGATTTAGTGCATATCTTTTAGTATCCTCTATTTTCATTGGGCTATTGGCGTTTTCTCTCAGTCTAGTGGCGATTTCCTACGCACGCAAATAAAAAAAGTCCTTATGATTAATAATAATCATAAGAACTGTAATTTCATATAAATGGCGGTCCCGACCGGGATCGAACCGGCGATCTCCTGCGTGACAGGCAGGCATGTTAACCGCTACACCACGGGACCTCTTTAAGACATTTATTAATATAACACAAAAAATATAAAACTACAATATTATTTTTATTATTTATTAAAAAATAGTAAAAAATACCTCTAATATGGCAATAAAAAAACAGCCAGCACACGGCTAACTGTTTGAATTGCCTAGCGACGTCCTACTCTCACAGGGGGAAGCCCCCAACTACCATCGGCGCTAAAGAGCTTAACTTCCGTGTTCGGTATGGGAACGGGTGTGACCTCTTTGCCATCATCACTAGACAGTATTTAATTGAAAGATTATTCTTTCAAAACTGGATAAACGGTACATTGAATGTTTCAAACTTTTTTGGTTAAGTCCTCGATCGATTAGTATTCGTCAGCTCCATGTGTCACCACACTTCCACCTCGAACCTATCTACCTCATCGTCTTTGAGGGATCTTACTTACTTGCGTAATGGGAAATCTCATCTTGAGGGGGGCTTCATGCTTAGATGCTTTCAGCACTTATCCCGTCCACACATAGCTACCCAGCGATGCCTTTGGCAAGACAACTGGTACACCAGCGGTGTGTCCATCCCGGTCCTCTCGTACTAAGGACAGCTCCTCTCAAATTTCCTACGCCCACGACGGATAGGGACCGAACTGTCTCACGACGTTCTGAACCCAGCTCGCGTACCGCTTTAATGGGCGAACAGCCCAACCCTTGGGACCGACTACAGCCCCAGGATGCGATGAGCCGACATCGAGGTGCCAAACCTCCCCGTCGATGTGGACTCTTGGGGGAGATAAGCCTGTTATCCCCGGGGTAGCTTTTATCCGTTGAGCGATGGCCCTTCCATGCGGAACCACCGGATCACTAAGCCCGTCTTTCGACCCTGCTCGACTTGTAGGTCTCGCAGTCAAGCTCCCTTGTGCCTTTACACTCTACGAATGATTTCCAACCATTCTGAGGGAACCTTTGGGCGCCTCCGTTACCTTTTAGGAGGCGACCGCCCCAGTCAAACTGTCCGCCTGACACTGTCTCCTGCCCCGCTAAGGGGCATGGGTTAGAATTTCAATACAACCAGGGTAGTATCCCACCGACGCCTCCTTCGAAGCTGGCGCTCCGAGATCTCTGGCTCCTACCTATCCTGTACAAGTTGTACCAAAATTCAATATCAGGCTACAGTAAAGCTCCACGGGGTCTTTCCGTCCTGTCGCGGGTAACCTGCATCTTCACAGGTACTATAATTTCACCGAGTCTCTCGTTGAGACAGTGCCCAGATCGTTACGCCTTTCGTGCGGGTCGGAACTTACCCGACAAGGAATTTCGCTACCTTAGGACCGTTATAGTTACGGCCGCCGTTTACTGGGGCTTCAATTCGCAGCTTCGCTTGCGCTAACCACTCCTCTTAACCTTCCAGCACCGGGCAGGCGTCAGCCCCTATACGTCACCTTACGGTTTTGCAGAGACCTGTGTTTTTGCTAAACAGTCGCCTGGGCCTATTCACTGCGGCTCTCATGCGCTTGCACGCTCAAGAGCACCCCTTCTCCCGAAGTTACGGGGTCATTTTGCCGAGTTCCTTAACGAGAGTTCTCTCGCACACCTTAGGATTCTCTCCTCGACTACCTGTGTCGGTTTGCGGTACGGGCACCTCTCACCTCGATAGAGGCTTTTCTTGGCAGTGTGAAATCAGGAACTTCGTCCATACGGACTCGCCATCACAGCTCAACGTTACAGTGTGCGGATTTGCCTACACACACGCCTTACTGCTTGGACGCGCACAACCAACGGCGCGCTTACCCTATCCTACTGCGTCCCCCCATTTCTCAAACGGTGAGGAGGTGGTACAGGAATATCAACCTGTTGTCCATCGCCTACGCCTATCGGCCTCGGCTTAGGTCCCGACTAACCCTGAGCGGACGAGCCTTCCTCAGGAAACCTTAGTCATACGGTGGACGGGATTCTCACCCGTCTTTCGCTACTCATACCGGCATTCTCACTTCTAAGCGCTCCACCAGTCCTTCCGGTCTGACTTCAACGCACTTAGAACGCTCTCCTACCACTGACATCGTAGATGTCAATCCACAGCTTCGGTGAATCGTTTAGCCCCGATACATTTTCGGCGCAGCGTCACTCGACCAGTGAGCTATTACGCACTCTTTAAATGATGGCTGCTTCTAAGCCAACATCCTGGTTGTCTGTGCAACGCCACATCCTTTTCCACTTAACGATTACTTTGGGACCTTAGCTGGTGGTCTGGGCTGTTTCCCTTTTGACTACGGATCTTATCACTCGCAGTCTGACTCCCGTGTATAAATATCTGGCATTCGGAGTTTGTCTGAATTCGGTAAACCGGGATGGCCCCCTAGTCCAAACAGTGCTCTACCTCCAGTATTCTCATCACGAGGCTAGCCCTAAAGCTATTTCGGAGAGAACCAGCTATCTCCAAGTTCGATTGGAATTTCTCCGCTACCCACACCTCATCCCCGCACTTTTCAACGTGCGTGGGTTCGGGCCTCCAGTAAGTGTTACCTCACCTTCACCCTGGACATGGGTAGATCACCTGGTTTCGGGTCTACGACCACGTACTAATTCGCCCTATTCAGACTCGCTTTCGCTGCGGCTCCGCCTTCTAAAGCTTAACCTCGCACGTAATCGTAACTCGCCGGTTCATTCTACAAAAGGCACGCTATCACCCATTAACGGGCTCTAACTACTTGTAGGCACACGGTTTCAGGATCTCTTTCACTCCCCTCCCGGGGTGCTTTTCACCTTTCCCTCACGGTACTGGTTCACTATCGGTCACTAGGTAGTATTTAGCCTTGGGAGATGGTCCTCCCGGATTCCGACGGAATTTCACGTGTTCCGCCGTACTCAGGATCCACTCTGGAGGGAATGAACTTTCGACTACAGGGCTTTTACCTGCTCTGGCGGACCTTTCCAAGTCGCTTCATCTAACTCATTCCTTTGTAACTCCGTATAGAGTGTCCTACAACCCCAAGAGGCAAGCCTCTTGGTTTGGGCTCTTCCCGTTTCGCTCGCCGCTACTCAGGGAATCGATTTTTCTTTCTCTTCCTCCAGGTACTTAGATGTTTCAGTTCCCTGGGTCTGCCTTCAAGACGCTATGTATTCACGTCAAGATACTACGCGATTAAACGTAGTGGGTTCCCCCATTCGGAAATCTCCGGATCAAAGCTCACTTACAGCTCCCCGAAGCATATCGGTGTTAGTGCCGTCCTTCTTCGGCTCCTAGTGCCAAGGCATTCGCCGTGCGCCCTTAATAACTTAACCTAGTTATTAAGCCTAAAAACTTAATTTAAAAAATAAATGTGTTTGTTACAATTTCAATGTCGTTTTATCCAGTTTTCAAAGAACAAGTTTTGAAGTATTTCATCGTAATGATGAACCTTCAAAACTGAACGCAAAACGTAATCTTACAAACCCAAGGTTTGTATTCCGAAAATATCCTTAGAAAGGAGGTGATCCAGCCGCACCTTCCGATACGGCTACCTTGTTACGACTTCACCCCAATCATCTATCCCACCTTCGGCGGCTGGCTCCAAAAGGTTACCTCACCGACTTCGGGTGTTACAAACTCTCGTGGTGTGACGGGCGGTGTGTACAAGGCCCGGGAACGTATTCACCGCGGCATGCTGATCCGCGATTACTAGCGATTCCGGCTTCATGTAGGCGAGTTGCAGCCTACAATCCGAACTGAGAACGACTTTATCGGATTAGCTCCCTCTCGCGAGTTGGCAACCGTTTGTATCGTCCATTGTAGCACGTGTGTAGCCCAGGTCATAAGGGGCATGATGATTTGACGTCATCCCCACCTTCCTCCGGTTTGTCACCGGCAGTCACCTTAGAGTGCCCAACTAAATGATGGCAACTAAGATCAAGGGTTGCGCTCGTTGCGGGACTTAACCCAACATCTCACGACACGAGCTGACGACAACCATGCACCACCTGTCACCGTTGTCCCCGAAGGGAAAACCATATCTCTACAGTGGTCAACGGGATGTCAAGACCTGGTAAGGTTCTTCGCGTTGCTTCGAATTAAACCACATGCTCCACCGCTTGTGCGGGCCCCCGTCAATTCCTTTGAGTTTCAGTCTTGCGACCGTACTCCCCAGGCGGAGTGCTTAATGCGTTAGCTGCAGCACTAAGGGGCGGAAACCCCCTAACACTTAGCACTCATCGTTTACGGCGTGGACTACCAGGGTATCTAATCCTGTTTGCTCCCCACGCTTTCGCGCCTCAGTGTCAGTTACAGACCAGATAGTCGCCTTCGCCACTGGTGTTCCTCCAAATCTCTACGCATTTCACCGCTACACTTGGAATTCCACTATCCTCTTCTGCACTCAAGTCTCCCAGTTTCCAATGACCCTCCACGGTTGAGCCGTGGGCTTTCACATCAGACTTAAGAAACCACCTGCGCGCGCTTTACGCCCAATAATTCCGGACAACGCTTGCCACCTACGTATTACCGCGGCTGCTGGCACGTAGTTAGCCGTGGCTTTCTAATAAGGTACCGTCAAGGTACAGCCAGTTACTACTGTACTTGTTCTTCCCTTACAACAGAGTTTTACGAACCGAAATCCTTCTTCACTCACGCGGCGTTGCTCCATCAGGCTTTCGCCCATTGTGGAAGATTCCCTACTGCTGCCTCCCGTAGGAGTCTGGGCCGTGTCTCAGTCCCAGTGTGGCCGATCACCCTCTCAGGTCGGCTACGCATCGTCGCCTTGGTGAGCCGTTACCTCACCAACTAGCTAATGCGCCGCGGGCCCATCCTATAGCGACAGCCGAAACCGTCTTTCAGTATTGTCCCATGAGGAACAATAGATTATTCGGTATTAGCCCCGGTTTCCCGGAGTTATCCCAAACTATAAGGTAGGTTGCCCACGTGTTACTCACCCGTCCGCCGCTAACGTCAAAGGAGCAAGCTCCTTCTCTGTTCGCTCGACTTGCATGTATTAGGCACGCCGCCAGCGTTCGTCCTGAGCCAGGATCAAACTCTCCATAAAAGAAATTTGATTAGCTCAAATTGTTTTGCTGGCATCAATTTTGATGTCCAAAATTTTGTTTCGTTCACTAACAAAGTTA
The DNA here is from genome assembly GCF_038593855.1 of Lysinibacillus sp. FSL M8-0337. Classification (NCBI taxonomy): domain Bacteria; kingdom Bacillati; phylum Bacillota; class Bacilli; order Caryophanales; family Bacillaceae; genus Lysinibacillus; species Lysinibacillus sp. FSL M8-0337. The sequence continues at coordinate 4,105,504 of NZ_CP151996.1, forward strand.
GCTAGTAAAAACTATATTGATTACGTTTTGCTTGTTCAGTTTTCAAGGTTCATTTTGTTACCGTTTGTTTCAGCAACTTTTATATCTTAACATCTTTCGTTAATGATGTCAACCCTTTTTTTAAAATGTTTTTTTTGGAGCGGGTGATGAGAATCGAACTCACGACATCAGCTTGGAAGGCTGAGGTTTTACCATTAAACTACACCCGCAATTATTAAAATGTATTATGGCGCGCCCGGCAGGAGTCGAACCCACAACCTTCTGATCCGTAGTCAGACGCTCTATCCAATTGAGCTACGGGCGCATGTGTTAAATAACTGAACTGACTTGGTGCGGCCGAGAGGACTTGAACCTCCACGGGGTTGCCCCCACTAGGCCCTCAACCTAGCGCGTCTGCCGTTCCGCCACGACCGCATTCAAAAAATAGGAACCTTCTTATTATACAATGATAATTCGAATTTTCAACCTTTTTCTTAAAAAAGATGAGCCATGAAGGACTCGAACCTTCGACCCTCTGATTAAAAGTCAGATGCTCTACCAACTGAGCTAATGGCTCATATTAAGAAATGAATGGCTGGGGTACTAGGATTCGAACCTAGGCATGACGGAATCAAAATCCGTTGCCTTACCGCTTGGCTATACCCCAATAAGTGGCGGTCCCGACCGGGATCGAACCGGCGATCTCCTGCGTGACAGGCAGGCATGTTAACCGCTACACCACGGGACCAATGTTACAATTATCTATTTATGAAAATGACCCCTACGGGATTCGAACCCGTGTTACCGCCGTGAAAGGGCGGTGTCTTAACCGCTTGACCAAGGGGCCATGGCTCCGAAGGCAGGACTCGAACCTGCGACAACCTGATTAACAGTCAGGTGCTACTACCAACTGAGCTACTTCGGAATAATCATATTGTGTTGTCGGCTTTATCTTGTCGACTTTTACTATTATAGGGATTAGCTGAATAAACGTCAACCCTTTTTTAAAAAGTTTTTTTACTCAACTATCATTAATTGCCCTGAACACTTGCCACAACAGTATCTGTTCACATTGAATCTAATTTTTCTAACATACCTTTGGTGACATTGTATACATTCATATGTATAGTGAGGGCGCTGTTTTTTGCTATGAGATTTAGGTATTTGCAACGCTGAACAAAATCGAGGGGCATTCACTTTTTTTAACAACTCTCGAAAATCTTTATCTCGATGTTGATAGCCCTTTCCTTCAAGGTGTAAGTGGTAATGACATAATTCATGAAGAATGATCCCCTCTACCTCTCTAACACCATACATTTCAAACGCCTTTGGATTGATTTCAATATGGTGGGATTGCAAAAGATAACGCCCACCTGTTGTACGCAGCCTTGGATTAAAGTATGCACGATGCATAAAGGGTTTATGAAAACTTTCTAATGAAATTCGACTTACAAGCTGTTGCAGTTCCTCATTGTTCAATTTCATCACCTCTAACAATAAGAATACCACACTGCGCAGTATAGACAGTGTGGCAAGAAATTATTACACTTCAACCATTTGTTTTTCTGGAGGAAGCATCGTTAATGAAATACGGCCTTTGTTTACTTCTATTTGTTCCACCCATACTGTGACAATATCACCTAATGCCACAACCTCTAATGGATGCTTAATACGTTTTTTTTGCAACTTGGAAATATGCACAAGCCCATCTTGTTTTACACCAATATCAACGAATGCACCAAAATCGACGACATTCCGTACAGTACCTTGTAATTCCATTCCTACTTGTAAATCTTCCATTTTTAAAACATCCGTTTTAAGTAATGGTTGTGGGAAAGCATCACGCGGGTCACGACTTGGTTTCATTAAAGTATCTACAATATCCTGAACAGTAACAACGCCAATCCCTAGCTTTTCACTTAACGCTTGAACATTAAGAGCTGCAATTGCTTCCTCTGCTTTTTGTGTTCCTAGTTCTTTTTTATTTATGTGGGCCGCTTCTAAAATTTGCTCTGCAATATTGTAGCTTTCTGGGTGAATACCTGTCGCATCAAATGGATTTTTCGCTTCAGGTACACGTAAAAACCCTATTGCTTGCTCGTACGTTTTTGCACCAAGGCGTGGAATTTTCTTCAATTGCGCACGAGTTGTGAATTGCCCATTCTCTTCTCGTACTTTTACAATGTTTTCGGCAACGGTTTTCGATAGCCCTGAAACATATTGCAATAAAGAGGCTGATGCTGTATTGACATCGACACCGACTTGATTGACCGCTGTTTCTACTATAAATGTTAATGACTCTGATAATTTCTTTTGAGAAACATCATGCTGATATTGTCCAACACCTACTGCCTTTGGCTCAATTTTCACTAATTCCGACAATGGGTCCTGCAAACGTCGTGCAATTGACACCGCGCTCCGTTGCTCTACTTGCAAATCAGGAAACTCAGCACGCGCAACCTCCGACGCCGAATAAACGGATGCACCGGCTTCGTTGACAATAACATAAGCTACATCTGTGTTCACTTCACTTAAAACATCGGCAATAAATTGCTCAGTTTCGCGTGAGGCTGTCCCATTACCAATCGCAATGATTGTAATAGGATATTTCGCTAAAATCTCTTTCACAACTGCTTTTGATTTTGCTACATCTGGCTTTGGTGGATGTGGGTAAATCGCCGTAACTTCTAGCATTTTACCCGTCTCATCAACAACAGCTAATTTACAACCCGTACGATAGGCAGGATCCACTCCTAGTACATACTTACCTTTTAAAGGTGGCTGTAGTAAAAGATTGCGGAGATTTTCCGAGAAAATATGAATCGCTTGCGCCTCTGCTTTTTCCGTTAATTCATTACGTAACTCTCTCTCAATCGATGGTTGAATTAATCGTTTGTAGGAATCCTCTATTGCAAGTTTCACCTCTGCAATGGCAGGTGAGAAACCTGTTGCTGGTATCCACTCTTTCCACATAATCATCAGTACTCGATCTATCGGTACTTGGATAGCAACCTTTATGACATCCTCCTTCTCCCCACGATTTACAGCTAAAATACGATGAGGAACAATGCGGTTAACAGGCTCTTCATATTCGTAATACATTTCAAAAACCTTTTTTTCATCTAGTTCCGCATTTTTTAAAGCGGTAGTCAGTATGCCCTCTTTCCAAGAAAAAGTACGGATTTTCTGCCGTATACTTGCATCATCAGCAAAGCGCTCTGCTAAAATGTCACGTGCTCCAGCAATTGCATCTTCCACTGTTGCAACATTCTCTATATCAACAAAATCTTGGGCTAATTGGACTAACGCTTCACTACGATACTCTAGTAGTAGATCAGCTAGAGGCTCCAATCCTTTTTCCTTTGCGATTGTCGCTTTCGTACGTCGTTTTTGCTTATATGGGCGATATAAATCTTCAACACGTTGTAATACCGTCGCCACTTGGATGGCATGTTCCAGCTCTGGGGTAAGCTTATCTTGTTCTTGAATTAAACGAAGAACCTCTTCTTTGCGTTGTTCAAGTTGCTGTATGTAATGATAACGATCTTCTACAGCTTTTATTTGTACCTCGTCCAAAGAGCCAGTAGCTTCTTTTCGATAGCGCGCAATAAACGGGACGGTGTTACCTTCATCCAGTAATTTTATTACTGCCTCTGCTTGATTTGGTTTAATTGCTACATCCTTTGCAATAAGCTGGTACATTTGTTTTTGTTCCACATTATCACTACCTTTTTTCTTTTCATTTTACCACTACACTTCAATAAAAAACCAAAGATAGTCTATCCACCAAGAAGGACAGCCAAAAATAAAAGGCGCTTATTGCTATTGGATTATGAAACCCTCTAGTAATAAACGCCCTAATGATAGGTATTACAGTGGCACACTTCCACTTGCAAGAATGACCTCCTGTAATTTCTTAATTGCTTTTCTTTGAATTCTCGATACATGCATTTGAGAAATACCTAATAGTTCTCCCGCTTCTTTTTGGCTCAGTTGCTCTAAATAAGTAAGCTGAATAATTTGTTTTTCTCGCTCATTCAAAACTTCCATTGCGTCTGCAACAATCATTCTTCTGTTGGTCATTTCATAACCTATATCTTCTTTACCCATAATATCAGATAACGTGACAGTACTTCCGTCATTATCTGATTCGATTGAATGATCCATTGACAGTGCTTGATAGCTTCGGCTCATCTCCATTGCCTCTAAAACTTCTTCCTCCGGTACCTCTAAACGCTCGGCAATTTCTTTAATGGAAGGTGAACGTTGAAACTCTATCGTTAACGATTCTACAGTCGTTTTAATACGTGGTCCTATTTCTTTAATTCGTCTCGGCACATGAACATCCCACGTTTTATCGCGTAAGAATCGTTTAATCTCCCCAATTATAGTAGGTACAGCAAAGGCCTCAAAACTGCGACCAAATGTAGCATCAAAACGTCTTATTGCACCTAGTAACCCCAGCATCCCAACTTGCACAATATCATCGTAATAAGATTTACCATATGAATATTTCCTTGCAATGGACTCTACTAAATTACGATAATGAATAACCAAATTGGTTTGTGCTTCTTCATCTTCTGTTGCTTGGTACAATTCTATCCACTTTAATACATCTTCCTTAGTAGAAGATTTATGTAGTGATTCTTTCGACATTTTTTTCCACCTGCTCCCTAGCGACGTACTTTGTCATGAAGACAGTTACGCCACCATCGTTATTAATCATCACCTCATCCATTAAAGTTTCCATTAAATAAAGCCCTAAACCGCCCTCTCTTAGCCCCGCAATACTGTCTCCCGGATGATAAGGCCCAATTTTCGTTTTAATCTCCTCAAAGTTAAAACTATTCCCATAGTCTGCAATCATCATTTCCAACTTATTTTCATAGAGGGCGCAACCTATGACAATTTCGCCTTCTTCAACATCTTTATACGCATGGTGCACAACATTTGTCACCGCTTCACTAACGGCGATTTTCAAATCTTCAATATCATCGTAGCTAAACCCTATGCGGTTAGCTAATCCAGAAACCGTTAAACGAATAACACTGACAAACTGCGGCTTTGCAGGAACCCTTATCTCAATATAATCAAATTCCTTCATTACTTAATTCCACCTTCTTATCAGTTTCAATATCCATCAGTTCACTTAAGCCAGTAATTTCAAATAATCTTTGTAATCGTTTAGATAGGCCTACAATTTTAACTTTACCTTCTTCACGTAAAGCTCTTTTATAAAAAGCTACTAAAATACCAAGACCCGTACTATCCATATAATTCACTTTCGATAAATCTAATTTAATCTCCATACCTTCTGTAATCTTAACCGCCTCTAGTTCCTCACGCAGACCAGAAGCTGTAAATGTATCAATTTCACCTTCAACATAACCATATAATTTTGTGCCATCTTTTTTAAAATTTACTACCATGTCCATACAGCCCACCTCCACCATATTTATTAGACTTTTCTTCTTTACCCGCATCTATCGGATGTTAAACATGATTAATTTTTTTTCTTCGCATAAATTTTATTTTTTTGAGTTACAAAAAACCAACGACAATTTTCTACAAACTTAAAAGGCAATAATGCTTGTAATGAAAAAAATTAAAAAAACATCAGGATAAATAAAATCCCTGATGCTCTATACACATATGTATATCAAAATTTAACAAGCCCCAAACTAATCATCAATGCTCCATCTACTTTTTCCATTACTGCATGATCTAGCTGCGTAATACGATCAGTCAATCTAGACTTATCAATTGTACGCACTTGCTCAAGCAAAATGACCGAATCACGTTCAAAACCGTACTTTTCAGCATTTATTTCAACATGTGTCGGTAATTTTGCTTTTTGAATCTGTGCAGTAATTGCTGCGATGATGACAGTCGGACTAAATCGATTTCCAATATCATTTTGAATTATTAGTACCGGCCTAGTGCCACCTTGTTCGGATCCAACTACCGGCGATAAATCTGCAAAAAAAACGTCACCACGTTTTACATTCAAAGTGTCATCCCCCGCTAACGAGACGCTCCACTGTATGTTGTGCTTCATATTCCGCGTGCAAGCATTCACTTGCAATCATCAGGTTAATATGAGACATCTCAACATATCCTTTCATCATAGCTTCCCGTATTTGATTTGGTTGCTCCTGCATTAAATTTTTGCGCGACAAAATACGCACAAAAGATTCACCTTCAATTACTTCCTTTGTTTGTAGAATCAGTCTATCTTGAATAGCAATTGTAGCTTCTCTTAACTTTTTCTCGTACACAGCAAGCACCTCCAACGGAACCATACACTTTTTCATTACTACCCATTCTACCATTGAAAGATATTGTTGAAAAGACATGAAATGACAAAATATCTGACAATTTGAAGGACAAGTTGTAAAATTTTGTAGGTTGTCGAAAGTATGTGCTGGTACCATACGTCATATTGACTTGGTGCCTGTTATTTAATTTCACTATACATAATCCACTAATCCGAACAGAATTGGGTTTCCTATTCACTGATTAATTTCGACAAATATTCTTTAACACGATTTGTCTAAATGTATTGCAAAATTATTTTCATTAAAAACTACTTGTAATAAAATCCCTTACGCGTTCCACCCAAAATTTGTCATACTCCTTATTTAACTTGACCAAAATTGAATAATTACTATTCACCCTCATTTTATGAAGCGAAGGGCTACTTGGTTAAACAAAGTTAAATGTAAATACGAGGAACTCTTGCTGTAATAATGCATGGTACTTCATAATTAATCGTTTCTAGCTTTGTTGCCCATTCATCTATTGAAATCTCTTCTTGCCCTTGACGACCAATGAGCGTTACTTCCTTACCTATAGCATATGCTTTTGGCAGCGCAACCATACATTGGTCCATGCAAATTCGTCCAACTATAGGCATTCTTTGTCCGTCTATTAGTACCTCTTGTCCTGCTAATTTACGAATTACTCCATCTGCATAACCTACTGGAATTGTTCCAATCCACATATCTGTTTGTGCAATGAATGTTGCTCCATAACCTACTGAATCTCCTGCTTTTAACTGTTTGACATGGACAAGCTCACTTTCAAGTGAAAAGGCAGGCTCCAATGGAAATGGTAAAATTCCCTCTACATAAGATGATGGTGCTAAACCATACATTGAAATACCATAACGTACAGCATCATATTGTAAACGATTATCCTTTACCAAAGCCGTTGCTGTATTGGATGCATGTACTAGTCTAGGTTTGTCAGGCAATATAGCAATGAGCTTTTCAAATAACGCTACTTGGCTATCAAAATAGGCTGTGTCTTCCTCATCCGCTGTTGCAAAATGAGTAAAAATGCCATCCAATTCTACATTATCTGTTGAATGGATGGTATGGTATAGCTCTAATAATTCGCTTTCGGTGCGTATACCAATTCTGCCCATTCCGCTATCTACCTTAATATGTAGTTGTAAAGGGTTTTCTTCCCCTGTTACCATTGTTGCAGCTTGCTGTACCCAATCACTTGAAAATACTGTAAGCGTAATGCGTTGTTGTGCTGCATAGGATGCAAATGATACTGGCGAGGCTCCTAATATGAGTATGTCTGGTTCTTCGAAATGTGCTCGAATATGTAATGCTTCATCTGGTGTAGCCACTGCAAGCATTGTAGCACCCGCTTCCAAAGCTGCTTTAGCAACTGCAATATCCCCATGTCCATAGGCATTTGCTTTTACGACTGCGATAACTTGTACACTTGGTTGGAGTAGAGCTTTTAAATTTTTTATATTTTGTTGGATTGCTTGTAAATCTACAATTGCTTTGGTTGGTCTGAAATGCTGCTGTGTCTCCATTAGAATACCCTCTTTTTTAGTTATTAAACCGTTATGTATAGGAAAAAACTCCATATAACATTAAATCCTAGCCTACTACTTGTCCGCCATTCGGATAATACATTGTTCTGCTTGTACATACCATTATATAAATTCGACAGCATGTTAATTTTTCCCTTTTTATTCCTATCAAAACTAGTTTTTCTTTTGCAAACCATACAACACGTTTCTATAAATAATCTCCACGGTTTCACATTACTATACATAAACCGCTAGAAACAATTTACTTTTATTGCCTAATAAGCTACAGCTCTCTTTTCAGAAAGCTGTAGCTAGAAAAATTACTTCATACTACTTATCGTCATGGAAGTCGCAACTTCCACCATTTCTTCACGTGTTAATTTACTAGAAGCTACGAAGAATGCGACGCCGTCTTTTTCCCAGCTAATGGACGTATCTGTAATCGCGCCAATTGTAAACCCTAAGTCAACAGGATCACCTGGTGAAGTAACTGGTAACATAGAGGACTCTTTCAAAACTGGTTGTTGCATAACTGTAAACGCTTTATCACCTTCAAACGTTAAAATAACTCGTTCCATACCACTATCACTAATGGCTTTTTCATCTGTCATTTTCGTGTTCTCAAAATTTACAACTGGATAATGCGTTTGGAATTCTTGATATTCAACCTCTGCACCGACTGCTTCTTTTTCACCATTTGCATCTGCTTGACCTTTAGCATCCGTTTCACCATCTGCTTCCGCTTGACCTTTTGCATCCGTTTCACCTTTTGCATCTTTATCATCTTTTGCATCTTTGTTTGCAGGTGCAGCTTGTTCGCCTTTTGAATCTTCTGTTTCAGTAAATTGTTCAACAGCATACTCTTTCGCAGCATGTTGTACACCTAGCTTAATATTATTAAATGTAATACGAATTTGCTCTTCTTTGACATCATTCATAATCACTACAGATGTAGGAAGCATCGTTTTCTTATCTACCGTTATAACTTGGTGAGGCATACTATTTTTATAGCTATTTCTAGTAGCCGCTTCAAATATATATGCTTTGTCCTCTTCTTTCATGACTAAATTTTTATCTTCAGCTAAATCTTCTGCTAATGCTCCGATTAAATACGCCTGACTATTTTTCTTTGGCCAATCGCTTTGGAATTTGTACATTTTGTTTAATGTTGGTGTAACCACAAAAACTCCATCAGCATTACGCACAATCATTTGCGATACATCTTTCCCACTTTCCACTACTTCCACTCGATAGAAATCAGGTTTAGTATGCCACACGGTAACATCATATGTTCTAGGTTCTCCACCTGATTTAATCTCCATCTTAGCGTCTAACTCATAACCATTCGTCTCTGACCACTTACCATTAACTTTCTTCAACACTTTTTCCTGTGAGGCTGTACCACACGCCGACAGAAGTAATATCGCACAAATTAAGACGAGCCAAGTAACTAAACGGTTGCCCACGCTTTCACCCTTTCTTCTTTCAAATCCACTACGACAATATATGAACCATATTTGTCAGTTATGTCATTTGATAAAAAGGCAATATATTTTATTCCATAAGTAATATTACTTGCGCGGCTGCATATTGCTTAGAATGTGTAATACTAACAAAGCCCTTTACAAGCTCTCCTTTAAAATATAAAACAGGGTTACCCGCTTCCCCTCTTAATATTTCAACATCTTGTAGCGCACAATCTTTCCCTATTCCGGTACCTAGCGCTTTTGAAAAGGCCTCTTTTGCCGCAAATCGCCCTGCTAAAAATTCTATTTTGCGAGATTCAGAATGCGCTGCAAATAGTGCACGTTCGTTAACTGATAAAATGCGGTCTATAAATTTATCTGTGCGTGTCATTGCTTTCACAATACGCTCAGTTTCTACAATATCGAGACCAATTCCTTTAATCATATGAACTTCTCCTTTTCTTATTTCCAAAAAGCCATGTATAATAATTGTAAATTGAGGTGGAGCTATGTTTAGTAGAACAGAAAATTTTAAGCAATATACAAGTTATTATCCTGTTGTTTCAACACTAATAGCAGTGAATCTTATTCTTTATGTATTAACACTTCTTCCAGTCATAGGAGAACTGCTGTGGAACTATGGGATTCAAGTCAATTTCCTTATACAAAGCGGTGAATGGTGGCGGATTTTCTCTGCGATGTTCTTACATGCGAACTTTATGCATGTGCTCTTTAATATGTTCTCCCTGTTTTTATTTGGGCCAGAACTTGAGAAAATTGCAGGTAAAGCACGCTTCATTACGATTTATTTATTATCGGGTATCGTAGGGAACATGGCAACCTTTATGCTTAATGACAGTAGTTATGCCAGCCTTGGCGCAAGCGGCGCAATTTTTGGTATTTTCGGTGCGTTTGGTGCACTTGTCTACTACACGCGTCGTACAATGCCAATGCTTCGTAAGCTTATTTTGCCGATTATCGTCATCAGTGTCATCATGACTTTCTTACAGTCTAATGTAAATGTTTATGCCCATTTAGGTGGCTTAGTGACTGGATTCCTACTCGGACTTATTTACCTACATCCTACAAGAATTCTAAGTTGGCGCAAACAAAGAATGGCAGGAAAATAGCTTGTAAAAAGAGGAGCTACCCCATCAGTGAGGTGTTAATCACTGCGGGCTGTTCCTCTTTTTTATAGCTTAACATCCCTAGCATTCCATTTTTCCTAAGGTAATTGACATACTATCGTTGAAATTATAGTACAACAGTAGCCTCTTTCGCCATTTTTATTTTTTTCCATTCTACTGCGGTTAGCCCATAGACAACCTGATCTACATAATGATCGTATAGCCATTCAGCATCTCTTAAACGCCCTTCTTCATTGAATCCTAGCACTTTAGGAATTGTCCGACTACGTATATTCCCCACTGCAACGCGGACTTCAATGCGATTTAACTTTAGATATTCGAAAGCAAAATCAATAAATGCCCTCATCGAATTTGTCACAAGCCCATTGCCAACAAACTCATTCCCTAACCAATAACCAATACTTGTCCACTTATGTTGCCAATTCACTTGATGATAACCAATGACCCCCGCTAGCTTACCATCATAATAAATTCCAGCCTGTATCCCATTATGGTCAGCATATTGTTGCATTGCATTTCGAACAAATTGTTCTGTATCTTTGACCGTCTTGACATTGTCTACAAAGGGTAACCACTCACGTAAAGTTTCTCTTGAACGGTCTGTTAGCGCAAATAACTCCTCTACATCATTTAAATCTAACATTTTTAAATAGGTGTGCTCATTTATGCTGTATCGAAACATCAAATCCACCCCTTTTTGTCAATTTATTCTATTATAAACGCATTTTTTCTAGATTTGTATATAAAAAAAGCTAATCTTTACATTTTTATGCAAAGATTAGCTAATCATTTTCTATTTAATGTTCATACCAAGTTAATATAGTTTCAGCATCTTGTTGTTCTAGGCTAGGTACATTACCTGTCATACCAGCCATTCCTGACATTACCGTTGCTTTTATAGACATGACTTGTTTACGCTTTTGGAAATACGTTTGACTACTTTCCATAGATTGTATACGTTTTTTCTCCATAAACAATGTAATGCGACTAAAAATCCGATATTGCATTGTCAATTGCTTGCCGTCAATCATGTAGCCCGCTGTTCTATGCTGCCACATACCAAGGAATACGATTAATGGAATTAGTAAGAATGCTAATAACCCGTAAGGATATAAGAAATAACTACTTGCCCCTATTATTGGTACGAGCCAAAAGAAATCAATGCGATAAAAAAATGGACGTGCACGTTTCGGAGCCTTTATAAATTCAGGATGCCAATTCATTTCAGGGAAAAGTTGTTCTAGCGTTTGTACACAATCTTGTTTTTTAATCAGTGGGAACAATGCAATTTTTTTATCTCCACCCTTTTCACCATTCCCCCCCGCACTCTCTACTACAACAGTAGCAAAGCCAAATATTTGTCGCAAAGGGTTTTCAACAATACGGATAGCCTGTATTCGATTTAATGGTAATGTAATTCTTTTCTTCTCCAGTAAACCTTTAGTAATCATTAACTTTTCATCTTCAATACGAACCGTATAATCGTAATAATTCACAAGTGTTATAACAACCGATAGTAGCCACGCAATAATTAGCACAAACATGACCATTAAAGCAACTAAGAATGCACCAATCTTCACAAAATCCGCCACTTCATGAAAGACCTCTTCATACGGGATAATATCCGAAAACTGTGAGATGACCGCTGCTACCCCTGATAAGACTACGCCTATCCCACCGGAAGTCGTTGCTAATACAAGTAAATCCCGCATCGACATACGATAAATAACAGGCACCATTCCTTCGTTTATTTGCGCATGTGATGGTTCCACGTCAAGGGATTGGGCGATTTGTGTTTTTGCTCGGCGCATTTCTTCTTCAATAACGTCAGCTGCTATTTTTTGAATAGCTGTTAACTCTACCTCTGGCTTGCCACCTTTATTGCCTGCTGTTTCAACTTGCACCTTGACTAAGCCAAATATGCGATGAAAAATACCTTCATGGTAATTTAAACTTTGAATACGCTCAAATGGAATATAACGCTTCTTTTTGACGAATAACCCGTACTTCACTCTAAGTTCGCCATCCTCAAACCAGTAAACAAAGGTACGCCACTTTACAATACCACCGATAAGCGCTAGTATTGCCCCTACCCCCCATACACCAAACAGTAATACGGTTTCAAAAAAATGTTCACTTCGGAAGTTCAAAGAAAAGTTAAAGCCATTACTAATAATGATAATGGCTACAGGTAAAATCATACTCTTCAGTGCTTTAACACTAGAGATAATCGCCGATACGGGGTGTAAACGATACACTTCGTTAGACATCATCTTCCGCCACCCTTGCTAATTCCGAAATACGCGCACGAAGTCCATCTGCTTCATCCATGACCAGTGCAGGAATTGTATGTACCGTAGCGGCTGTAGAAATTGAAATATTACCTAGGCTGTATCTTTTTAAAATGGGGCCTTGTGTCGTGTCAACATGTTGCACACGTACCATTGGTATTAATGTGCGTTTGACAACAAACAAGCCATGTTGAACTTCAATTTCATGTTCACGCACTTCATATCTCCAGCGTTCCCAACGAATTTTCGGGAATAAATACGCAGATAAAAATGCACTTAATAGAACAACAGCAATCGCGATAAAATAAATAAATGAAGGCCATTCATAATAATAAGTGCCGTAACAAACCAATGCTGCAATGACTAACAACAGCAATGTTTGTAACACACCATATAATCGCCATACTGTTAACCCTTTTCGGGAAATTCGATGAATTGGTTCTGCTCTCAAAATTGTTCCTCCTCTTTTCATTACCTATGTATACGTACGTAAATACCAATTTGTTTCAAATAAATCCATAGCCTTTTCATCATAGTTAACCGCCGTCTAAACATCTAGTATATCGCCTTTTTGGTATACGACGCTATAGTGAGATACTTATAGTGAGCCACTTCCGTCGCTCGCACACTCACTCCCTCTTCCAAACATTCCAAATAAATTAATTCAAATATAAATATAAAAAACCTTACAGTCAATTTGACTGTAAGGTTTGAAAGTTCATTAGTCTTCATGGCGACGTGGTGCACGTGAACGACCTTGTCCACCTTCACGACGAGCTCCGCCCTCACGGCGACCACCTTCACGACGGCCTCCACTGTTGCGACGATCGCCACCACTACCTTCACGACGGTTACCGCCAAAGCTACGACCACCACCGCTTCTGTTACGGCCATTACGATCGCCACCACGGCCACCACCGCCACCAGAACGCTCACGGCGCATTGGTAATGGACGTTCTTCTGTAATTGTAACAGGCGTATCATCCGGCTCTTTCGTTAATGAGCGTAATGCAGCTGCTACTACATCGATAGCATCATGGTTTTCAAGGACTTCTGTAGCTAATGTGCGATAATCACCTAAGTTATTATTGGCAATAAGACCTTCAAGTGTCTCAATAGCTAAACGTTGTTGACCTACTAAAGCTTCGTCATTTGTTGGCGGACGAAGTGGTGTCATACGTTTTTTCGTTGTTTCTTCAACAATACGTAAATAGCCCATCTCACGTGGAGTTACAAATGTTACTGCAAGACCTGATTTTCCGGCACGGCCAGTACGACCAATACGGTGAACGTAAGACTCAGGATCTTGAGGAATATCAAAGTTATACACGTGTGTAACGCCTGAAATATCTAGACCACGAGCTGCTACATCTGTTGCAACAAGGATATCAATTTTATTTTCTTTAAATTGACGTAAAACTGAAATACGTTTTGCTTGGCTTAAATCACCATGAATTCCTTCAGCAAGATATCCTCGGATTGATAAAGCTTGTGCTAGCTCATCAACACGACGTTTTGTACGTCCAAAGATAATCGCTAATTCTGGTTGGTGAACGTTTAATAAACGAGATAAAACATCAAATTTTTCACGCTCAGCAGCTTTCACAAAGTATTGATCAATGTTATCCACTGTTAATTCTTTTGCTTTAATTTTTACAATTTCAGGGTCACGCATAAATGTCTCAGCGATTTTACGGATTGCTGGTGGCATTGTTGCTGAGAATAATAATGTTTGACGTTCAGCAGGTACGTTTTCTAAAATTGAATTAATATCATCAATGAAGCCCATGTTTAACATTTCATCTGCTTCATCCAGTACAAGTGTTTGAACATCTTCTAGTTTTAAAGTACGACGATTAATATGGTCTAAAATACGACCTGGTGTACCTACAATAATTTGTGGTTTATTTTTCAGCGCACGAATTTGACGTCCAATTTCTTGACCACCGTAAACTGATAATAATTTTACACGCTTGTCGTAGCCGATTTTATATAGTTCTTCTGAAACTTGAATCGCTAATTCACGAGTTGGAGCAATTACTAACGCTTGGATATTAGGGTTTTTAGGATCGATTTTCTCGATAAGTGGAATACCAAAAGCGGCAGTTTTACCTGTACCAGTTTGCGCTTGACCTAATACATCGCGACCTTCAATGGCAAAACGAATAGTACCCTCTTGGATTGGTGTTGCTTCTTCGAATCCCATACGTTTTACTGAACGTAGTGTAGATTCACTAATATTTAATTCTGAAAAATTTGTCAAACTTCTCAATCTCCTTTTTTCCTTTTAAGTTGACAAATGGTTACATTTTCAGATGAAGTTGTCGGCAAATTCGAGCCTGTGTTGTGGAACGTTTCCGTTACTTAAAAATTCTCTCTACAAATGCTTCAAGTAGAGCTCTCTTATATGAAAAGGAAAGCCCGGTCTTTACCGAGCGGTTCAATTCTGCGTAATTATTCACTTAGAATAAAACCGTTGTGTTCAAAAAAAAGTACTCTTCAACCAAATTATGAAGAGTCTTCGCACAAAATGTATCCATTGCTTACACTAGTCTATCACGGGAATCAAACGTATGCAACGATAACGCATGAGTCGTAATAATCTGACTACTTTACATATCCTTTAAAAACGCTAAAACCTTCGTAAACCAATCAAAACAATCTTCACAATAACAAATATGATGTTTGCCATTGTTAGAAAAATACAACTTTTTATTTGTTGAAGCAAGCTGATCAAACAAATATTGTGCGGTATGATAGGGCACAATTCCGTCTAATTTTCCTTGAACGATATACACTGGAATTTTAATGTCTTGATAATATGGCGCTACCCTTTGTACGAGTTTCATGAACTCAATTGTAGCTGCTAAGGGGACGTTGTTAAACTTATGACGATATCTCAAAAACAGCTCATTATTCGAAAGGTTGCGATGATACGCCTCGGTTGCTAGCATTTTAAAATCTTTTACAAGTTGCTTAGGGCTAATATATTTGGCTGCAGCACTAAGCAGGACAAGCTTCTTCACCTTATAACGTTTCGCTAAATATAACGCAATAATCCCGCCCATAGAAAAACCAACGACAATCACTTCATCCACTTTTTTCGATAGCGCTCGAAAAGCTAACTCCGCATCCATTAACCAATGTTGTGCGGTAAAGCCTTTCATCTTTAGTTCTTCTCCATGCCCAGATAAGGTAGGTGTCTCGATTAGCCAATCTGTATTGGCTCGTAAATAAGCTGTAAACGGCTCTACCTCATAAGCACCACCCGAAAATCCATGAATGCATAATACACCTATCGTCATTACCCTCACCTCAAAAAGTGGCTGTTTTACCAGCAACATAGCGCACAAAACGCTTTCTATATGCTTTTTAATAAAGGGTAAAAATCATCGCACTGTAAACCAGAGCGGATTTTTACCCCAAGTAACAAATTCATTATGTCAAACAATCGCAAATCATGAAGTAAATGCTTGCAAAATTGTTTCTAGTTTCATACCACGTGATCCTTTTAATAATACAATGGATTTCTCTGTTGCCTGTTGCAGCTTTGCAATGATAGGCGCAAAATCAGCCTTATCGTATAGTAAATGGTCAGCGTCGAAACGTTCTTTCAACACCTCATACAAGAAAGCCATACGCGGACCGTACAAGCACACATAATCAATTTCACTTTCATGAATTGCTAATGATAACTCTTCATGGAAGCTTTTTTCATTATCCCCTAGTTCGAGCATATCACCTAAGACCAGCCACTTTTCAGGGCGAATAGTTGTTGTGGCTATAAACTGAATCGCCGCCTTTACCGACGTAGGTGCAGCATTGTAAGCATCATTAATAAATAATGCACCTTGATTTCCTTGTACTTGCTGCATACGCATATCCGTTAACGTTACGTCTTTTAAAGATGTACGAATTTGCTCATCAGTTAAACCTAGTTTTTGCGCGATAAGCATGGCAATTAAAGTGTTTTTCACCTGATGCTTCCCAAGAACAGAAATAAAGAAATCACCTTCAATAGCACCATGTGTTGTAAAACTACTACCACTTGCAGTTGCTTCAATATTTTCAGCATATAACAAATCGCCTGGTTCTAAACCAAACGCCTGTGCATTTAAATGTTGTTCTTTTGCAACAAGCTCATTTAATAATGGCTCATCACCATCATAAAAGAGCACACCGTCCTCTTGCATACCTTGTATAATTTCAAACTTCGCCTTTGCAATACCGGCACGCGAGCCTAAGTCTTGCATATGTGCCTCACCAATATTGGTAATTACTGTTATATGAGGACGGGCTAACTTTGTTAAAAACTCAATTTCCCCAAATCCACTCATGCCCATTTCAAGTACAGCAACTTCTGTATCCTCTTGGAGCTGTAAAATCGTAATCGGTAAGCCTAGTTGATTATTAAAATTACCAATTGTTTTTTGTACTTTAAAAAACGGTGCTAGTGTGCCTGCTAAAATATCCTTTGTGGATGTTTTACCATTCGATCCTGTAATACCAATAAAGGTCGCCTTATGCTCGTTACGATAAGCACGTGCCATTTGCTGTAACGCCAACTCTGAATCATCCACAAATAGTAAAGGAACATTCTTTGGCGGGTTTGGTTCATCTTTTTGCCAAAGCGAAGCACCCGCTCCTTTTTCAAAAGCTTGTTGTACAAACTTATGACCATTTGCCTGTTCACCGCGGAATGGCACAAATAAATCCCCTTGGCAGATTGTTCTTGTATCAATCGATATACCAGATACAATCGTGTCTCCGAAAGCTGGCACTTCATCATTTAACCATGCTGCTAATTCCTTTAATGTCTTTTTCACAATAATCCCACTCAGTCTTTTTTATAGTGAAGCTGTTGTTTTTCTTCAGAACGCTCAAGTGCTAGTGCAATCAGTCGATTAATAAGCTCTGGGTAACTTACGTTTGTATGTTGCCAAAGAAGCGGATACATACTAACAGGTGTAAAACCTGGCATTGTATTTACTTCGTTAATATAAATGGCATGATCTGCCGTGACAAAGAAATCCGCGCGTACTAAACCACTTCCATCTAAAATTTTAAACGCACTTTTTGCGTACTCTTTTAAGCTTGTCACAACTTCTGTAGGTAGTTCAGCAGGAATAATCAATGCTGTTGAACCATCCTTATATTTTGAATCATAATCATAGAACGCTGTCATAGGCTTAATTTCACCTGGCACAGATACTTCTGGAAAATCATTGCCCAGTACAGCTAATTCAATTTCACGTGCTACAATGCCTTGCTCTACCACAATTTTACGGTCGAATTGCAATGCTACCTCAATTGCTTGAATTAGTTCCTCACGGTTCGATGCTTTACTAATACCAACACTTGAGCCTAAATTTGCTGGCTTTACAAACATCGGCCAAGACAATTTCTGTTCACAACGCGTTAAAATAGCATCTTGCTCTTTCTTCCATTCACTACGAATGAAGTACGTATATGGCACTTGTGGTAAGCCAGCAATTTCAAACAATTGTTTCATAATCACTTTATCCATACCTGCAGATGATGCCAACACACCATTACCGACATACGGAAGATTCAACACTTCCAGTAAACCCTGCACAGTTCCATCTTCTCCGTTTGTTCCATGCAGTAAAGGGAAAATAACATCAAATTGGACCGCTGCCCCGCTTTTATCAATTAAAAACGCTGTAATATTATTTTCTAAAATAATGGCATCATCACCAAATTGCAATTCTTCAATGGAATTTGCGGGTTTTTCTAAACGCTCGCCACGTCGCCATTCCCCATCTGGTGTAATGTAAATCGGATATATCTCATACTCCTCGAAATTCAAAGCTCCAGTGACTGCACACGCCGTCGACAATGACACCTCATGCTCCGCTGACTTTCCGCCGTATAATAAACCGATTCTTTTTTTCATTTTTTGTGCCCTCCACATACTTCTTGAGTATTATTAGTTTATCACGAAACGGCTTGACAAATGACATAAAAATCTCACCGTAATTTGGACGGTGAGATTTGAGTGCCTTATTCATTCAAGTTGGTCACCCAAGTAAAATGACTGACTATCACTTTCTTGAGTTCCATTCCTATTTAGCTGGTGAAATACCTGCTAAATAACGTTAAATAATATGAATCAATTCATCGTGCTCGTTTTTCAAAATTGTATTTAAATCATCCCAGACCTCATCTGGAAAGGAATAATCTGATAAGTTACGTATTTCTATACCATATGCTGCTTTCGGCTTCTCAATGCGGTACAGCGACAATAATGCACCCTCTTTAGCAAAGGAGCGATAAGCACGCAAAAATTCCGGCGTAAGAGAAGGAATACTCGATTTTACTTTACGGCGCCAAAAACCTGTGCTTCGTTCTTTCTCTCGTATTAACGTATTAAACACATTAGCGACAAGCAAATCCGAATCACTTAAATGGCGAAAATAAATTTTCGTCATTTTCTCTACATCCGAAGAACAATAAACAAACCGATTTTGCAATTTATTAAAAAATGGCGAAGTAATCGGTTCTTTTTTATGGCTTATGTAAAGCAGTTCTCCCTGTTCCATCGGTGTCAGCTGATCTAGCCTCTTTTCATCCATAAAATCTACCCAACACAATTCTTTCGACTCCGTAGCTTTCTTTACAAAACGAGGAACTTCCTCATCTGGTATATAATCAAACTGTGTATGCATATTAAATGATCCATCTTCATAGGAATGCTTTAGTAATAGTAAGTGATGCAGTGGATCTAAAGCAGCCACAAATTGCGAGAATTTAAGCCCGCTAAATATAACAAATTTATCGACATCATTCATATGAACATATATATGATACATAAAATCTTCAGCTGACTTTAATTTCTTAGCCACATCCATCACCCCATTCTTCACTTTATTATAAAACTAAACATCATTTTTTGAAACATTTTATGCTATTTGTCGTCACAACAATATACTCAGGCGTAAAATTGTTTTTTGCGTTATAATGTTAATGTTCGACATGCGTCTGTGCGCAGATTTTAAACTATTTTATTTTAGGTGGCTTTTATGGAAAATAAACGAAATTTCGTGAACCGTTTTGACTGGACGCTCGCTTTTATACTTTTCACTTTTCTTGTCATTAGTTTATTAGCAATTGCATCCGCTCAAACTTCCGGACAATACGGTATTAATTACGTACCTTTGCAATTAAGATGGTATGTAATTGGTGCATTTATTATCGGTGTCATTATGTTTTTCGAGCCTGATCAATATAAAAAAATGGCTTGGTATATGTACGGAGCTGGAATTGCTCTTTTAGTTTTGCTTATTTTCATGCCGGAAGGTAAAGGTCAAATTGGTGAGCCAGTGAATGGTGCTAAAAGCTGGTTCCATACACCACTTGGTAATATCCAGCCCTCCGAATTTATGAAAACTTTTTACATCTTAGCGCTTGCACGCCTTATTAGTAAACATCATGAAGTCTACTCTTTAAGATCCATTAAATCTGACTTCATTTTACTAGGTAAAATCGCTATAACGTTGATTATACCACTTGGTATTATTATGAAACAGCCTGACCTTGGTTCAGCACTTGTTTTCTTTGCGATTACTGCTGCACTTGTTATCGTAGCAGGTATTTCTTGGAAAATTTTATTACCTACTTTTTTAGGTGGCGCTGTCGTCGGAGGAAGCCTCCTATGGATGGCACTTTACATGCAGGAATTTTTAGAAAAAACATTTGGCTTTAAAGCGTACCAGTTTGCCAGAATATACTCTTGGCTAGATCCATATTCGTATTCATCGAGTGATGGATACCATTTGATTACTTCCTTAAACGCAATTGGTTCTGGTGAAATCTTCGGTAAGGGCTTCCGTGGTCGTGAAGTGTACGTAGCCGAAAATCATACGGACTTCATCTTCACCGTTATCGGCGAGGAATGGGGGTTTATTGGTGCAAGTATAGTAATCTGTATTTTCTTTTTGCTAATCTATCATTTAACAAAAACTACATTATTATTGAAAGACCCTTTTTCAACTTATGTTTGTGCAGGTATTATTGCGATGATTACGTTCCATGTGTTCGAGAATATCGGGATGACAATTCAGCTCCTACCGATTACAGGTATTCCACTTCCATTCATCAGTTATGGAGGGAGTTCTTTAATGGGGAATGCACTGGCCATCGGGCTAGTCTTTAGCATGCGTTTCCACTATCGTACTTACATGTTTACAACGTATGATGAAGAGGATTAAAAAGTTTGAATACTAAATAAAAAAGAATGGATAGTCTCTCTATTTTCGAAAGAGAACTATCCATTCTTTTTTGTAAAATGAGTTAAGCTTGAACTTGCGGAGTTTGCGTTGGTGGTGTCAGCACTTTTAAAAGTTCAAGTCGAGACTTCGTTACAGTAGCCGTCACACCCAACTTCGATAAATTCGAAACAATCTTTTTCAAATCTACTTCCTTCGTCATACATTCCACCTCAATCTTTTCTCGATTTTATATAACGTTTTATTTCCAAAAAAGTTTCATTTTTTCTAAGTGTTAGATGTCAGACAAGTTTATCTGTATCTATCATACCATTTAACTCGCCTTTAATATTTTTCAATTTTGTTACAATGTAAATTATGTTTAAAGGTCACTTTTTTAGGCAAACAAAATACACTATAGAATAAAATTCGATAAATACATTATTAGCCCATCAAATCCATTCTATTCGTCGTTCTTCATTATTTTTTGACCAGCCAGCAGGAACAATCTTCTACTAAAAGAGGGAATGAAAGAAGGAATAAATATAGTGGATGAACCGTTACGCAAAATCATAACTTAACACAGACTAAATCAATCCTTATCTTCGTTTCAAACGCTTCCCCTACCGTTCCCTTGTAATAGCAAGAACAAGAGAGGTAGAATATACATACTGAAATATTGTAAGAAAGCAGGAAATTAAATGATAAAACCAATTTTACTCTTAATGTCAGTGCAATTTCTCGTCTACCTAGGCTTTGGAATTATTATTCCTGTCCTACCAGAGGTCATCGTCCAACACGATTGGCAAAACATCCATGTAGGCGGTTTACTGACAGTGTATTCTCTTGCAAGTTTTTTTACCGCACCACTTTGGGGAAAGCTTTCTGATAAAGTTGGTCGTAAGCAACTCATTTTAACGGGATTGGTAGGATTCAGTCTTAGTTTCATTATTTTTTCAATGTTCATTGATCATTTAACAATGTTATACGTATCACGTATCGTGGGTGGCTTATTCTCAGGTGCATTGTATACAGCTGTAACAGGCTTTATCGGTGACATGTCGAGCGAGGAAGATCGTAATAAGTACATGGGTTTTATGGGCATGTCCATTGGTCTAGGTTTTATCTTCGGTCCTGCAATTGGCGGCATGTTAGGTCATTATAGCTTGCAATTACCATTTATCGCATCAGCAGCTTTAATCGCGCTATTATTTATTTATGCAACTTTCGTCTTAAAAGAACCAGAAAAACGAAAAGATATAACAAAAAGAGCAATTGTCCCAAAAGGTGTTGGCAAAATGCTGCAATATCGTGTTCGTTATTTATTTATGTTCTCGTTCTTAGTGACTTTTATGCTCGCAGGAGTAGAAGCAACATTCCAACTTTTTCAAATTGATCGTATACAAATAACACCTTTGCAAATCGGTTATTTATTTATGTTTAGTGGCTTTGTAGATGCAGCCATACAAGGTGGCGTAGTTCGTCGCATTAAAAATGGCACAGAAACATCTTGGCTCATTGGAGCTCAAATCATTACAGCAATCGGTATGCTTTTATTTACTTTAACAGGCAATCTATTGATGGCAGGTTTTGCACTTTGTATCTTTACAGCCGGAAATGCCCTTGCAAGAACATGTGTCGTGTCATTATCCTCCAAAGAATCTGGCGGCCAATATGGGACAGCAGCAGGGCTTTCCTACTCAATGGATAATTTAGGGCGTATTCTCGGGCCTCTATTTTTCACATGGTTATTTACCGTGCAATCTAATCTTGGCTACTATATTGCTGCAGCTATCGCAATTATCTCGATTATTTTGATCTTTATTTATAAGGCTTCAAATAAAACTTTAAGACTTGAATAATTTTCGCACTATATGTCGTAACTAATAGCAACAAATGTATTTGTTAAACTTATATGACATCCATGTTTGAAAGCGTAAACTCGGAGGATACTGCATGAATAAAACAATAAATTTTTCTCTTCCAAGAGAGCTCGAACCATTACGTTCTGAAATTGAAGATTCGTTACTGTCTGTGATTACTATATCGCTATGTAAACGCTCAACTACAATAACAGAGAGTAAATTTGCCGGTGAACCTTATTTACCCTATTATCAAACAGTTCCAAAGGACATTACTGGTGAAACGATGCGTTTATTAGCTCAAATAAATTTTGCAGAAATACCGACAATACAAAATTTTCCTACACAAGGTATTTTACAATTTTTTATTTCATCTAATATTTTTACCAATGCGGCACATTATAAGGAAGACATTTTTCAACAGTTCTATAAGGTACGATTTTACCCAACATTAGAAACAAAAACAGCCATGCCAACGCAAGAAAAACCTTCTGTGACGTCAGATGATTGGTTTCCTATTAAAGAAGAGTTATCGCTACAATTCCACTTCACACAGGAACCTGTCTCGGCTTTAGATTATCGAGCTGTACACTATTTACCGAGTCTAATATGTACACCAAATCATGATGTTAATTTGCACGAAATTTACTTACAGCATTTTTTAGGAGCTGGCGCTAAAATAGGCGGATACGCATATTTTTTAGAGGAAGACATTCGGCACGAATCTCATCTGCTACAGAGATATGATGTACTTTTACTACAAATTGATTCCAATGACGAGTTCGGTATTATGTGGGCGGATAGTGGCGTAGGGAAGTTCTTTATCAATCGTGATAAACTTCTTCAACAAGATTTTAGCGATATACTATTTCAATGGGAACATTATGTATAACCTAGCCGATTCCCCTCTTTCTTTTTAAAATGAATAGATAACTAGCAGGCCCCAGCACTAATTTTTTGTGGTGGGGCTTGTCTGATTTTAATCATCGGTTCTAGCTGTACCCTTAAATCAAAAAATCAAAGGGATTGCCTCTACTTTTGATGGTATTTTTTTGTGATAATAACAAATCACTTACTGTCCTTTCTTTCCACCTGTGAAGTAAGCTATACTAGATATAATGTGAAATATAGTAAAGGGGTGCAGGAATGAGCATTTTTACAGATGTAGAATATCTAGTACCTTTAATTTTATTCGTAAATATCTTATCTGCGATGACAATTATATTTTTAGAGCGTAAAGATGCTAGTTCTACATGGGCATGGATTCTTGTCCTATTTTTCTTGCCATTAGCTGGATTTATTTTATATTTACTACTTGGCAGACAACTGCGCAGGAAACATTTGTTTCGTTGGGAAGGGCGCAAAGACATTGGGATTGATAATCTGATTAGCTATCAAATAGACACCATACGAGATAATACGTTCGAGTTTCGTATTGAAAATGCCGAAAATTATAAAGAAATGATTTATATGCATTTAAAAACAAATAATGCGGTATTAACCCAAGACAATCACCTTGCTATTTTTGACGATGGTGCAGACAAATTTGAACAGCTATTAAAAGATATCGAAGCAGCTAAAGATCATATCCATATTCAATATTACATCTTCCGCTTAGATAATTTAGGTACACGTCTTATTGACACAATGATTAAAAAGGCAAAACAAGGAGTCAAAGTAAGGCTCTTATATGATGAAATGGGCTCTCGTAATGTAAAAAGAAGACATTTTAAGAAACTCCTTGAAGCGGGCGGCGAAGTGGAAGTATTTTTCCCTTCCATATTCCCACTTCTTAACCCACGTCTCAACTTTAGAAATCACCGTAAAATTGTAGTAATTGACGGTCGTATTGGGTATATCGGGGGCTTTAATGTAGGAGATGAATACCTTGGCCTTCAAAAGAAATTTGGCTATTGGAGAGATACGCATTTACGTATTGAGGGAAGCGCTGTCCACCCACTGCAAACACGCTTTTTATTAGATTGGAATCAAGCGTGCGCACAGCAAAAGATGGGTTATTCTGATCGTTACTTCCCTGCTATCCCGAAAAAAGGTGATGTCGGTTTACAAATCGTTTCGAGTGGACCTGACTCTGATTGGGAACAAATAAAAATCGGCTATTTAAAGCTGATTAATATGGCCAAGAGATATATTTATATTCAAACCCCTTATTTTATTCCTGATATTAGTTTTTTAGACGCCATAAAAATTGCTACATTATCAGGCATTGACGTACGTATTATGATTCCTAATAAGCCGGACCATATGTTTGTTTATTGGGCAACATACTCTTACGTAGGCCAATTATTACGTGCAGGGGCAAAGGTTTATATTTATGAAAAAGGATTTATTCATGCTAAAGCTATTATTATTGACGATGAAGCATCTACAGTAGGAACAGCAAATATCGATGTCCGAAGTTTTAGTCTAAACTTCGAAGTCAATGCCTTCATCTACGATTCCAAAATTTCCCACCAATTAGCTGAGCTATTTGAAAAGGACATTTTAGACAGCACAGAATTAACTTGGGAAATGTATCAAAACCGTTCAAGCATGATAAAATTCAAAGAATCCATCTCACGCTTATTAACACCAATATTGTAATAATCCCTTTATTAATTGGGTACAAAAGAAAAAGTGTTAGATTGATTGCAGTCAATCTAACACTTTTTGCTATGGTTCGCTACAGTGACTACTTCCCTGTTACACTCTGTAACGTTGCGTGCGTTTTGAGCTAGAGACATCGCCTTTTTATTACTAACGCTCGCTTGAGGTTATGTCTCCAAGCTCTTTTTTTATTGTGCACCTAAATACTCTTCTAACGTACTATTCTGTTTTTTAATTTTCTTAGCAATGTCGATTCCAACATAACGATAATGCCAAGATTCATACATGTAACCTGTTAAATGCTCCTTATTTTGAGGGAACCGTAAAATGAAACCATATTCTGCAGCATGCTCGAATAACCATTTTCCTGCAGGTGTTTCACCAAACTCCTCCGTCAGCCATAAATCTTCTTTGCCAACTTCACCAATATCAAACGCTAAGCCTGTTTGGTGCTCAGAAAAGCCTGGACGTGCACTATAGCGGTCTGCAGCAGCCTGACCATCGCGCTTAACATAATTATTGTATAATGTTGTTTGATATTCATAAGAACGATATCCACTAAAAGCGACTAAGTTAAAGCCCTGCTGTTTAGCTTCTGCTATCATCTTATTTAACGCTTGACGTGCCTCTGGATTTTCACCAGGTGCAAATGTGGATGGTAGTGGATATTTTTTATTAGCTAGTAAAATACCATCAATATAAGTAGGCTCTGTCGGCATTGCTTGATTTGGGTAATAGCCGTTTTCGTCTGGCTGTTCTTGTGGTTCAGTTACATTTTCAGGTGTTTTTGGTTGCTCTTTTGTAGGATTGTCTTTTTTGCCTTGTTCTGCTACTGGTTGATTTTCATCTGACGCTACATTGACTTGATTATTCTTATATTTAATTACTATAAAAATAGATACGATCAGTGCCGCTGAAATAATAGCGCCAATAATAAGTGGTAGACGATTTTTTTTCATTTTTTTGCCCCTTTTGTGTAGATGCAGGGTTGCTAAACAAAACGAGATTTCAAAATCAGGTCGTTGCAATGGGAGTTTGAGCAACCCTAAGACCTTTAATCAATTACACCTCGGCGGAATGGCGTCAAGATTTTTTTCAAAACGACTCGAAAGGCTTTTTCTACATCTTTGACAGCCGCCAAGTATTTAACTTGTTTCAGCAAGGTTTGCCCTCACCGTTTGCGAGTACATACATGGCACTTATTGTATTGGAAAGGCTTCTGCCAAAGCAAGTTAATACACTATATTTTGATAGTTTTATTTTATCACTGTTCACATTTTTAAGTGTAGCTTTTCCCCATTATTCTGTAAAAATAATAATAAGCACCGCGATTGAAGCAATAGAGAAAAAGATTGCCATATACTTCATCCATTTCGCCTCTTTAACATATCCTTGTTCCTTAAAACTCTTCGCTCTAAAGCCGTTTGACAAGGCAAACATTATAGTCATTGCTAGCACCGCTAAATTAAAATGCCCGATAATAATGCATACAATGGCCGCAATACTAAATACTGCAACTAAAATTGAAGATATCCATTTTATATTCATGCTGTTTTCCTCCTAAAAAAAATCGAGGCTACAACGCGCCTCGACATTAATTCATTTATGATTCTGCTTTTTCGGGATGCTCCGAATAGTATTTTCGACCAATATACGTTTGAAGAATTAGTAATGCACCACTGACAGACCAGTAAAGAGGTAGTGCTGCCATAGAAGACATAGAAATAAAGACAATCATAATTGGCGAAATGTAAATAAACATCTTCATTTGCTTTTTTTGTTGCTCTGGTACAGTCCATAAAGAAACTCGTGCTTGTACCAAATAAACAATCCCCGCAATTATTGTCATCACAATGTCTGGTGAACCTAAGCTAAACCATAAGAACATATGTGATTTCACATCGGCAGAATATAAAATTGAGAAGTAAAGACCCATAATGATTGGCATTTGAATTAACATTGGTAAACAGCCCATATTTAAAGGATTAACACCATGTTTTTGGTACAACGCCATCATCTCTTGCTGATATTGCATTTGTTCTTCTTTTGTCTTTGCTTCCTTCATTTTTTTCTGAACGGCTTCCATTTCAGGTTTGAAGGCATCCATTTTCGTTTTCATCAATTGTTGCTGACGATAGTTTTTCAACATAATCGGCATTAAGACTAAACGGATAAGAACCGTGATAGCGATGATTGCTAAACCATAGCTACCTGAAAAAATATCATTTCCGAAAAACTCCAGTAAAAATTCCATAGGTTTTACAAAAACACTATAGAAAAAGCCTTCTTTGTTCTCAACTGCTTTACAGCCACTTAATACAAAAACAACAAGCCCAAGCATTGATAAAAGCTTCAAATTTTTCATTTTTCCACCTACTATTATTTTTCAACTAATGTGAAGTATACCTTATTAAGACTACCTTTATCAAATAGCAAGCGCTACTTATCAAATACGCTTAGGCGTTAAAGGAAGCGTGACACAATGGTAGTTTGTTCACATAAAAAAGATGCGCGCTTTAGCATCGCTAATACAATCGCATCTTACAGTATGTTCTTATTCATTGAGTGCCATTTATTGTCCCACAATATTAAGCGTTTTGCATCTCCGCCTCGTTCATTTCAAAACGGTAAAATTCATGATGCAGCTCATCACGAAAATGTTTAGGTGTTACTCCTGTATATTTCTTAAAAATACGCGTGAAGTAACTCTGATTACAAAAATGGAATTGGTCTGAAATGGATGTAATACTCTTATTCGTATGTCGTAGGTAATATTGCGATTCCTCTACGCGACGAACATTTAAATACTCGACCAATGTTATGCCCACATGTTCTCTGAAAATACGCGACAAGTGACTTGTACTAATATGGAAGTTATTCGCGATACTCTCCACTGTTAAATCATTCTCTAGCTCATCATTAATATACATAATCACTTTATTGACTGTCTGATGACGGAAAGTCGGTTGCTTTCTATCTGCGATAAAATACACAAAGAAATCAATTAAATCATCAGCAAATTGCAAAAATTCTGCGTCTTTCATCTGATTTTCAATCATATCATTACAAGCAATATTAAAAGCAAAGGCTTTCTTCGAAGGTACTTGATTGTCTAGCAATTTACGAGCAACAATCGACGACAAAACGGAAAAATAACCTCGCACTATTTTAATGACCTGCTTGCCAAAACGTATAGAAAGAATATCAATTAATTCATGCAAAGATTTTTTAGCCTTTGCAGATTCTAAATGGTAAATTTCAAATATTAATTTTGACTCAATATTAAAAAATTCTTCTACACCGATGTATTGGTTAATATTATCGATTTCTTGGAAGTATCTTTTTGATATCGTTTCTGACATAGAATGTTGATGTAGTTGCATAATCTTCCCCATCTTTCCTCAGAGTGCACGAATTACATTACAATATTTGACATCAAATTACAATTTCTAAATAAGAAAAAAGTATTTACTTATTTATCATATGAATTGAGTCCTATTACACAATTATATCTTGAATATAGCTTAAAAATAACCTAACTTAAACTCTAGTATTAAAAAAAATATACTTTAAAGTGAATTTTACCATATTCTGCGATTTCCTTTCAACCACATTTTGTACATCGTCCTAGTTCTAATTTATCATATAAATACAGTAGAAACCTTGTAAACTTATTAATAGACATTTAAATTTTACCATATACATATTAAAAATAATTAGTAATTAATTATAATACCTTGAATTTTATGTAAGTCAATTTTCATCTTTTTAATGTAGCAATCGACATATCTCTATTTTATTCCGAAATCTTCTCTATATAATTTATACGAATATGTAGTAAAATAGATGATAATACTATTTTTAAAAGTAAAATGAGGTGCTAATAGTGGATCCAAAGCAAATAGAAGAAATCATGGAGATTATAAAGGAGTTTTTCCCTGAGAATACTTCAATCGCAATTTCTGATACAAATGAATACTTGTACTACCAACCGAGCAAAAAAGTTGATTTAAAAATTAAGCCAGGTGACCCTATCAAAGAAGGCTCGGCTGCACACAAAGCTTTAAGCTATGGGCAAAAAATCAGCACCTATATCGAACCTGATGTATTTGGTGTTGCTTACTATGGCATGAGTATTCCTTTAATGGAAGAAGGCGAAACAAAAGGTGCAATTACAGCAATCTTCCCGCAAAAGCCATCAGCATTTTTAACAAACTACATCACGATTAAAATCGATGACTGTTGGTATCCGATTAAACATGATCAAGTGATTTATCTTGAAACACAGCTACGTAAAACATTTGTGAAAACAATGGGGCGCGAAGGTTATCACCGTTTAAACTTAAGTGATTTAGAGCTATTTTTAGCGCCAGATTCATTTATTAGATGTCACCGTTCATACATTGTAAACATCGATTATATTGATGAAATTCAACCAGATTCACATTCAACTTTCTTATTAATTATGAAAGATGGAACGCGTATCCCTGTTAGTCAACGCTACGCAAGTTACTTCCGTCGTTCTTTAGGCTTCTAATTTCTTAAGTACAGCAGGTATCCTCTTAAGGAGGACTTGCTGTACTTTTTTAAATTTAACGCTTACATAATACATAGCGCTACATTAAAACGTTTTCTCTGTCGAAAAAGCATTCTTCCGCTCGATTTTCCTTCGTTTACTTAATTTAATGCTATTTATAAAGTTTTTGTGACAAATTGGTGATAGTATTAATCAAATGGTTGGAGTCATACTACAACTAAATAAACAGAAAATTCTTACACGTTTTTTCTAGTTTTGTTATCGGTTTCCATCAAATTTAGGGGAGGATTTTTTAATGGATGCAATCATTCAAAAACGCTTAGGTAATAAGGAGCTTGAAAGCAAAGTCGTATCTGCTGATGTAGCTGCAGCACTTCTTTCTGACGGTGATGTAGTAGGTATGAGCGGATTCACTCGTGCTGGGGATGCAAAAGTTGTTCCTATGGCATTAGTGGAACGTGCTAAAAACGAAAAATTCCAAATTGATGTATATACTGGTGCTTCTTTAGGGCCAGAAGTAGATAAGTATTTAGCTGAAGCTGGCGTTATCCGTAAACGCGGACCATTCCAAGCTGACGCTGGTATTCGTAATCAAATCAACACTGGTAACGTAATGTACGTTGACGCTCACCTTTCTCACAACGCAGAGTTAGTTCGTCAAGGTATTATCGGACCAATTAAATATGCAATTATTGAAGCAGCTGCAATTACTGAAGATGGCTATATTATCCCAACTACTTCAGTTGGTAACTCACCAATCTTCGCTCAATACGCTGAAAATATTATTATTGAATTAAATATTTCTCACCCAGAATCATTAATTGGTATTCACGATATTTATGTTCCTGGCGAACAAGGTAAACGTGATGTTATTCCAATGACAAAACCAAACCAACGTCTTGGTGAGATTGGTATTAAAGTAGACCCTGCTAAAATTAAAGCAATTGTTATTTCAGAAGAGCCAGATGCACCTTCAATGATCGTGCCTCCAGATGAAGAAACTCAAACAATGGCTAACATTTTACTTGATTTCTTCCGTTCTGAAATCAAAGCTGGTCGCTTAACAAATACGCTAGCACCAATTCAATCTGGTGTAGGTTCTGTTGCAAACGCAGTACTTGATGGTTTTGCAGATTCTGAATTCGAACACTTATTTGTTTACTCTGAAGTACTACAAGATGCAGTATTTAATTTAATTGATGCTGGTAAAGTAGACTTCGCATCTGCAGCTTCTATCACACTTTCAGAAGAACTACAAAAACGTGTATTCGGCAACATGGAACACTATGCAGATAAATTATGCTTACGTCCACAAGAAATTTCTAACCACCCAGAGCTTATCCGTCGTTTGGGCTTAATCTCAATCAACACTGCTCTTGAGTTAGATATCTATGGTAACGTAAACTCTACTCACGTTTCAGGTACAAAAATGATGAACGGAATCGGCGGTTCTGGTGACTTCGCTCGTAACGCTCGTCTTGGTATTTTTGTAACAAAATCTTATGCAAAAGGTGGCGCAATTTCGTCAATCGTACCAATGGTTTCTCACGTAGACCATACAGAACACGATGTTGACGTAATCGTTACTGAGCAAGGTATTGCTGATTTACGTGGTCTTGCACCAAAAGAACGTGTACCTTTAATTATCGAGAACTGTGCACACCCTGATTACAAAGAGCAATTATGGGATTACTACAACCGTGCTGTAGAAGCAACAGGTAACCAACAAACACCTCATATTTTAGAAGAGGCTCTTTCTTGGCACGTAAACCTTGCTAAAAACAAAACAATGAAAAAAGAAATTGCTAAAGCTTAATAGTAGCAATTCTAGAACGCCTAATAAGTTGTTTTAAACTTATTAGGCGTTCTTTTTTTGTCGAAAATGGTATAATAAACCCACTATGTCGTAATAAGTAGTCGGAGGAGTTATGAAGAAATTTATCTATTTAATTATATTCTTTTCATTTTTTGACCTATTTACTCAGCTTCCTGTTATGAGTACATATGCAGAATCACTCGGTGCCTCTGCCTTTTTAACCGGACTTGCAGTTGGTATGTATTCTCTTTCTAATACATTCGGGAATATTATTTCGGGTTTTTTAACCGATCGTAAAGGACCCTTTGTTATTTTAATTGTCGGTCTGCTGGCAACGGGCCTATCATTAACATTATATAATTTAGTAGATGCACCGTTTGCCCTCCTCATTGTTCGTTTTATACATGGATTGGTTGCCGGCTTTATTGTTCCTGCGGCTTTTACATTTCTAGCTAATGCCACCGATCAAGAAAAGCGGGGCAAAGGTAGTGCCATTTCAGGTGCATTTGTAGGTATTGCGGCTATCGTTGGCCCAGCATTTAGTGGTATTTTAGCAAGTCGTACTAGTGTACCTTTTGTCTTTAATATCACTGCAAGTTTTATGCTACTGTTAGGTATCCTTTCTTTCTTTTTACTACATGCTAATCATGTCAAAAAGGACAAAACATCTTCTAAAACTTATATCCCAATAAGTGTATTTTTCCATAATATAGGTACGTTAAAGGCATTTTCAGGAGCATTCTTTTTAATGTTTTCCCAAGGTGTTATTGCTTATTTACTGCCTTTAAAAGTCCAAACTTTAGGCTTCGACTCACGCTTAAGTGGTACATTAATGAGTGCATTCGGTATTGTCGCTGTACTAGTCTTTATATTGCCGACAAATCGCATTTTTGATAAAGTAGCTCCGATAAAAACATTATCCCTCGGTATTGCTTTAATGGGCGTCAGTCAAATACTGATTAGTCAGGCTGATTCGAGTACTCTCCTTTATATAGCTATGGCTTGTTACGGTATTGGCTTCGGTTTGTTATTCCCATCTGTGAATTCGCTATTAATTGATTCTACGACAGTTGAAATCCGTGGGAAAGCATACGGCTATTTTTATGCATTTTTCTCATTGGGAGTTGTACTAGGCTCCTCATTGCTCGGATGGTTATCGCTCGGTGTAGTCAGTGGGTTTATATTTACAGGCATTATCTTAATCACCTTTGCTGGTATAACACTTATTCCACATAAAAAGAGGCAATCCCATACATCACTTTAAGTAGAGTATTGGACTTCCTATTTTTTTAAAACGTATAGTAGCAAGACTATTTCTTCTAACTAATACTGGCACTTTGCATTGTGCTATCTTTTAAAGCGTAAAAATCCACTTCGCTTTCCGGCGGGCACACCGTAAGCCGCAACCCTCGCTAACGCGCGGCTTGTTGCGTCTTACATTGCGTGCGTTCCCGCTGGAGTCTTAGTGGATTTTTACTTTAAAATTGTTTGAGTGCCTGGCACTTTACTTTTCTTTTTCTTGTATTTCTTCATTGTAGAAATGAACGCCTGTATGTCCTCCACCTTCAGAAACCATTTCATTGGAAGCTAGCTTTGTAGGCGCTGTACCCGCTTCAGTTACTACTTCGGCTGTGATACGCTCCGCAACTCGATCATCCATATCCACATTCGATGTATTCACAAAAGATCCTAGTTTAGCTTTCATACTGTTAAACATATCCATTGCTTTATCACGGTTTTCTTTTTTGCTTAAATAAGATGCTGCAAATCCTGCTAATCCCGCAAGCACAACACCTGTCCCTTTATTCTTTGCCATCATAAATCCCTCCTAAAAATATAGAAATTGGCCTTATACTATAGCTTTTCCCTATTCTTAGAGGACTAAACATTATTTTTTTGCTTGATATAGCATATCTATATGCGGCAGGCTATCGTAAATATACGGCGCAGAAACTTGTTGAAAGCCAAAAGAACTATAAAATTTTTTTAAATATTCCTGTGCTTGAATAAATACTTCTGAACCTGACCATCTGTCTTCAATTATCTCTAGAGCTAAGCGAATCATGTCTTTCCCAAGTCCAGTACCCCGCATTTCCTGACTTGTTATCACTCTACCAATGGATACCATTGTAAATTTTTCACCTGGGGGTAATATACGAGCATAGGCGCATAATTTCCCATTTTTAACATATGATAAATGTATAGAGTTTTGATCATGGTTATCCAAATCCTCATAACAGGTTTGTTGTTCAACAATAAAAACATTTACTCTTAGCTGAATTATTTTATACAGTTCTTCCGTCGTTAATTCATCGTACGTCTGTATTTTCCAAGACATTCACAATCACTCTCCTAGTCGATATTATCGCATAATTCGAATATTTTTACGTAATTCTTTATTATTTTGTACTTATTTATGATTAGTACTGACAATATGAGGGAAATAATGAAATAGTACAAACGATAGGAGGATGTTCTTTATGAAAGATTTAGATTTAGTATATGATTGGGTAGACATGGCTTCTTTAGTAGGTGGCGCAGGCTTTTTAACATTCCTTATTTACGGTATTGTTTTTCTATAATGGCGAAGATGGAAAAGTTCTATATTAAAACCTAAAAAGCAATCCGCATAGTAGCTCTAAGCTATTTAGCAGATTGCTTTATTTTTATTGCTTTACATCGTCATAAGCATCAGATTTTTCAAATGCTGCAACTACATACGAACAAACTGCTACCATTTTGTAATTATTTTCACGCGCATAATCTGCTGCACGATCTAATAATTTTTTGGCAACTCCTTGCCCACGGAGCTTATCTGATACATAAGTGTGATCCATGACCATTACTTGGCCTTCCTGTTTCCATGTAATTTCTGCTAACTGTTCCCCATCTTGCTTATAAACAAAAGCTAGTTTGTTTTCCGTTACATTTTGTAATTGGAATTCCATTTCTCACCACTCCTTTTTTTCATAGTACCATAGCTTTTTGCATTTTTACAAAAATAGTAGACGACGTATTGTTTAATAGTTCATCCATATAAAACAAAAAAGCTCCACTGCCATCTAGGGCAGAGAGCTTTTCAATTAGTTAAACCATGTTGAAATTGTATCTTTTAAATCTGCAAAGAAATTTTTCACACTCGTCCAGAAGCCTTCATCTTCCATCAGCGCGCCAAATTTTTCTTGTATTGTATTACTAATATCATCTAATTGCTCGGACCATTTACTAAAATCAATATCTAGATTACTAATTTTGTCCATCAAATCAACTAATAACTGACGATCTTGTTCACTTAAATTAATCTCTAATTTATCTAACTGCTCTTGGACGATTTTTTCCACGTCTTCACGCGTTGCCGGTTTTCGTTCAGCAATTTGCTTTTTGATTTCTGTTAGTAACTCCGCTACCTTCGCATCATCTACTCCTGCAGAATCAGCAATTGTAGTTGCGACAGATAGTTCTTCATTGGCAACGTCCGTACGCTCTATATCTAACGTTTTACCTGTTGTTACCTCATAGGCCTTATAAATACCAACAAGCGCAGAATGACCTGTTACAGCCTTTGGAGCGGCTACTTGCACGGTCGCATCTTCAATCCCCGCAGTCAACATGGCATTTGCATACATTTCTGACGTTACTTGTGTAATATTTGACGGTGTGACGATTTCAATAACTAAGCCTTTACCGGCATCCTTCCGTGTAATTTTGGCAGAAGAATACATACGCGAGCTTGCATTACTGTCTTTAATGTATTTAGCTAAGTCGTTCCCTGATACTGTTATTTCCTCAACTTCAGGATTTTCATTTACTTTTAACGATTTTTTCACAGAATCTTTTTCGGCTTCGGATAGGTTTGCACCATACACCACAATTGGTACACCTAGCTTTTCATCTATTGCATTTGGCGTCGTATTGTCAGGTGTCGTATTGTCTGCTGCAAATCCCGTTGTTGGTGCCAGCACACCAAATACTAGCATCGTAGCTACTAGTATTTTCCCCCATATTTTTTTCAATTTGTGTGACCCCTTTCGCTAGAAATCATTTAGCCTGTATAATGTATGTCATCATACAGTTATTAGTACGAAAAAATGACGAGAAGGTTTCTTTGCTTATCTCTCGTCATTTCCTTAGTATTTATAAAAGCTGCAAGTTAAATTTCTTCTGTCCAGCCATCTTGTTGTTTCACTTTACCAGCCTTCATAAGTGTACCGAGTGCACGTTTAAATGACGCTTTACTCATATTAAACATTTCTTTAATTTCATCTGGCGAAGACTTATCGCTAAATGGCATTTTACCACCAACATCCTGCAAATAGCTTAAAATTTGCTGTGCGTCTCCTGTGATACGTTCATGTTTACGAGGTAACAGAGAGCCATTCATTGAGCCATCTTCTTTAACTTCAATAATCCGTACTTCAACATCTTGTCCGAGGCGTGGTTCTGCATAGCGTTCTGATTCATGGACGAAAATACGATATGGTTTTTCTACACCTAGTAAAAATGATCCTACTGGCAATAAACGATAAGGACGGGCAGTAATATTTTTATTATGCATATCATCAAATGCACCTTCGTATAACTCTGAAATCTTTTCTTCTGTTACTAAACGACCAAATAAATCTCCATTGCGATCTGTTCGCAATGTCATATATAAATGGTCACCTGGCTCCGGCCATACTTCTTTTATCGCAGGTAGGTCCTCCGCTTTAACTAGCACTTCTCGTGAAGTACCAATATCAACAAAAGCACCTTCGCGCTCTACAACACGAAGAACACGTGCCCAGCCGTATTCGCCTTGGGCAAATGCTGGAATAGCAGTAGTGGCAGCTAAATCACCACGGCGATCCGCAAATAAAAATACTTCAATACGATCCCCAACAGCTAGTGGTTCTGTAACTTCTGAAGCATTTAATGGCAGTTCAACTACGCCATTTGTTAAGACCCATTTCGATACTTGTTGCTCTAATACAGTTAAAGTAACAACTTCACCTGATTTTAATTCGTTCATAATGTCTTCCTTTCCTTTTACCATCAATTTCGCAAATATAAAAGCCCCGCATACAACCATCATAGCTTAGCGCGGGTTCACACAACGAAACGTAGAGATTATCGTCTTTACATCCTTATGAATAAGCTATTCCCTCTATAGATTGTGTTGTGTTCTAGATGCTTCTAATTTTTTTGCGATATCTGGATTTTCTTCCATTACCTGCACAAGATCTGCAATACGATCAATTGAATTCCAACTCAAATGATGTTCAATTCCTTCTACATCATTGTAAATACGCTCTTCATCTACACCAATGATTCGCAAAAATTGCTCTAGCAGTTCATGTCGCTGCACAAGACGTTTCCCAAGTTTTTCTCCTCTTGGCGTCAATGTAAGCCCACGATATTTTTCATAAACTAAATAACCATCTTTATCTAATTTTTGAACCATCTTAGTAACAGAAGAAGGAAGAACAGATAATGCTTCAGCAATGTCAGACACACGAGCATAACCTTTATTAGCAATCAATAAATATATTTGTTCGATATGGTCCTCCATACTAGGTGTTGGCATATCTAATTCCCTCTCTTTCCTATTCTTACTCTTTAGTTTACTACAAGCTTGCCTTAAAAGTTAACTGAAAATACATAACCAAGATAAACACTTCCTTGAAACATAAATAGAGCCTACTTCAATGTAGAAGTGGGCTCTATCTAATGTCGAGGATGCTTATTTACCACATGTAATGCACGAATAATTTCTCTGTTAATCAGTTCAATATTCTCAGGAGTATTCATGGCTTTAAATGCTTCATCTCGCTCTTCCTTAGATGTAACATACTTACTAGGCAATGCATTTAATGCATATGCCACTGTTTGAAATTCACAGATTTGACATTTACAAAATGTTTGATATTCTGGTCCTCGCAGTAGAAAACTTACTAAACCACGCACAATTTCCTCTGTAACATTTACTAAAATAGGTTCTGACATATAAAACTTTCGCCTCATTTATAATGTATTGTTACATTTTTACTCAATTAATAATAGCGTGAAATTTAGCCCTTTTCAAGAATCGCTAGTAGCATCTATACAAGAATTATAAATATACATTACAAAGATTATTTACCTACAAAATTACACCAATCACATCATTATACCTATTATTTCTTCTGTTTTATAAGCCTTAAAGAATTAAAGACAACGAGTAATGTTGCGCCCATATCGGCAAAAATGGCAATCCATAATGTTAACCATCCTGGAATCACAAGCAATAAGGCAATTAATTTTAAGGCTAGTGCAAAAATAATATTTTCTTTAATAATTCGTAATGTTTTTCTGCTTAATGCCATTGTATAAGGTAGTTTTGTTAAATCATCGCCCATTAATGCAATATCAGCTGTCTCCAACGCAGCATCTGTACCCGCACCACCCATAGCGATACCTACATTCGCGGAAGCTAATGCTGGCGCATCATTAACACCATCCCCGACCATCGCAACTGCTCCGTACTGCGTGCGTAAGTCTTTAATAGCAGATAATTTTTCAGCGGGCAGTAAGCCTGCTCGCACATCACTCATACTTAAAGTAGTGGCAATTGCTTCAGCAGTTGATTTTGCATCACCCGTTAACATCACAGTATGTTTAACCTTTAAAGCACTCAACTTTTGCAGTACTTCTTTACTTTCAGTCCGTAATTGATCGGCAATCGCTATAATGCCAATAAAGTGCCCATCTTGAACAGCCGCTACTACGGTCTTACCCTGTTTTTGCAGTTTTTGAACCTGTTCTTTCATCATTTCATCAACTGGAGCTAATGTAGTAATCCAATTCATGCTACCGACATAGACCTTTTGACCATCCACTGTTGCATAAGCACCCTTACCTGTTACGGATTGAAAATCTGTAGGTATAAGCTCTGGCAGTTGTTTGTCATGTAATGCCTTTAAAATAGCTTTAGCTAATGGATGTTGCGATTGTTTTTCAACAGCAGCCACCAATTGCAATACATTTTCCTCTAGCATTTCCGTCGGAGTAAAAATATCTGTTACGGCTGGTGTACCCTTTGTTAATGTACCTGTTTTATCAAAGGCAATAGCATCTATATGGCCTAATTGCTCTAAATGAATACCACCTTTTATTAGAACGCCTTGTCTTGCAGCATTCCCAATAGCGGTTACGATAGCTACGGGAGTTGACACAACAAGCGCACAAGGACAACCAACCACAAGCACTGCTAATCCTTGGTAAATCCAATGTTGCCAATCCCCTACAAATAAAGGTGGCATAATCGCTACTAGCAACGCTACTAGCATAATAATGGGTGTATAGTATTTCGCAAAACGATCGACAAATTGTTGCGAAGGTGCCTTTTCAGCTTGCGCCTCTTCTACTAAATGAATGATTTTCGCAATCGTTGTATCCTCTACACGTTTCGTTACACGTACTTCTAATGCGCCTTCTTCATTTAACGTTCCAGCAAATACCTCGTCACCTACTGATTTATTGACTGGAATCGATTCTCCTGTAATAGCAGCTTGATTGACTGCAGATAGCCCAGTGAGCACAATGCCATCCATTGCAATTTTTTGACCTGGTTTCACGACTAAAATATCGCCAATTTCAATCTGGTCCGTTGCTAATTCCATCTCATGGTAATGCTCGCCATGCGCTCGTTTAATCGTGGCAGTTGGCGGAGCAATATCCATCAATTGACGAATTGATTGTCGTGCTTTATCCATTGAATACGCTTCAAGTGCTTCACTTACTGCAAATAAAAAGACAACAACAGCCGCTTCTTCCCACTCCCCAATAATCGCAGCACCAATTATTGCTATAGTCATAAGCGTCTTCATATCAAACTCAAATCGTGCAAGATTGCGTAAGCCTGTTTTAAATATCTTTACGCCCCCAACAAAAATCGCAATGATAAACATAGCAATCGTCCACAAGTCTTCTTCTCCACGAACAGAAGATAATAGATAGCCAACTACAACGAATAGCAGGGATACGCTAGCTAATATGTTCTCGGTTTTTTTATAAAAAGGAATGCTTGCTTCACTTGCTTTAGCCGTAGATTGTGAAACTTTAATGCCGTCAAATGCTCCTGCTTCTTCAATTTGATCGACGCTAACTGCTCCTACAATCGTGATTTTGGAAGCTCCGAAATTGACTTGTGCATCTTGTACTTCAGGTATCGCTTTGACATTTTTTTCGAATTTAGCTGCACAACTAGCACAGGACAAGTTTTGCAGTCGGTATTCTTGCTTAATCGGTGTTACTGCCATTCGAAATCCCTTCTTTCGCATGTTCATAAGCAATCGTTACAATTTGGTATACGTGTTCGTCAGCTAAAGCGTAATACATTTGCTTTCCCTTACGATGCGATTTCGCTAAACTATGATCTTTTAAATAACGTAAATGGTGTGATGCAGTCGCTACAGATGACCCAATTATTGTCGCCACATCACAAACACATAATTCATTCTCTACAGTTAAGGCATACGCTATTTTGAGTCTTGT
Source organism: Lysinibacillus sp. FSL M8-0337 (assembly GCF_038593855.1). NCBI lineage: Bacteria > Bacillati > Bacillota > Bacilli > Caryophanales > Bacillaceae > Lysinibacillus > Lysinibacillus sp. FSL M8-0337. The sequence goes on from NZ_CP151996.1 coordinate 4,145,786, forward strand.
TTCATCAGATAATGCCTTCAAGAATTTTGCTACACCTGATAAGTCAGGCATTTGCTGCTGAACCCTTGTCACCGCTTGCTCATTAATATGCGTCACTTCACAGACTTCTTTTGCCATTCCCTCACCTCATTCAAATACTCGTTTGACTGTTTTAAATATAGCATATTATTCCATCATATTCAAACGGGCATTTGAATGTATATGATTACTATCACGAAAATATAATTTAAATATGTTTTAAATTGTTTGGGTGACTGGCACAATAAAAAACCAGCGCAAGCTTTTCTTGCGCTGGCATTTTATTGTGCCTTTAATAATACTGTTTTACCTTTAATCGCTTCCTTGTTAACAAAGGTTTCGTGATAATTTCCATTTGCCCAGTCCATCACCTGATCTTGATACCAGTCCGATTTGACATGACCGCTTTGACCCGGTCCGACAATATGGTAAGCAGAGCTCAAATTACCGACATCCGCAACAAAACGCCACGATGCTCCATGATTTACGTTGCCAGCTAAATCATTATCGGCAGCCTGTACCGTCACCTTCGAGCCACCAATTGGCACCTTCTTCGCATTAAAGTATGCGGCAAATATCGGAGAAGCACTACCTAATGTGTGATCAAACGTTAATTGGTGGAAGTCACCCCATTGCCACTTCGACACATTTTTTCCGAACTGTCCCTCAATTTTTGCAACAGTACGCTCAAACGCCTCAAAGACTGTGGCATCAACACCGCCTTGCTCTTCAATCCAAACACTTTTCTCGCCTGCATATTCTTTACGTAGGAGTTGGTCCGTAATATTGAATTTCCCGTACATCATATTATACATATCCTCTGGCATCTGTTCCTTAAACAATACCTCTTGTATTTGTACCATTAACGTATGGAAGACTAACGGGGCTCCCAACTCTTTTGCATCTACCATATTCCAATCTTCTAATAACGCAATGACCTTTGCATATTTTCCGTTCTTATCCATCGTTTTGATAGATGCTAATAAATCCGGTAAAAATTCACGAGCATATAAATTATGTTGATCCATTTGTAAGTTCATCATATCTTTAACCGTTAATGAATCATTAGCCTCTAGCACTTCCTTAATTCGTTCAAAGCGATATGGCTGCGCCCAAAAATCCGTAATATGATACGGATATTCCTCACCAATTACTTCATTATTGGCGGTAGCAATAAAGCCCTCCTCTGGATTAACAACAGTCGGTAACTCATCCCACGGAATAAAGCCTTCCCAACCATAGTCACTTGAATCACCTGGCACAGGTAATTGTCCATCCCCTTGCTTTCTTAATGGAATTTGCCCATTAGCTTTATAAGCGATTGTGCCATCCTTAGATGCAAAAACAAAATTTTGGGCAGGCGCTTTAAAATCTTCTAATGCTTGCTCAAACTCATGCCAAGAGGAAGACTTATTAAAACCGAGCACTGCTCGTAATTCAGCGGTTGGTTGTAGTGCTGTCCACTGCATTGAAAACTGGGCAGAAGGTTCCGTTTCTTTAAATACTAGGTCTGTTATAATCGGGCCATGCCGTGTAACAAGGACTTCAAAATCTATCGTTTCGCCATCCTTTACCTTTATCGGTTCTTTGCGCACCTCTGCTTGTTCCCACTCACCGTCATAACGGAATTGTGTTGGATTATCTGGGTTTGGCATTTCAATATATAAATCTTGTACATCAGGGCCTACATTCGTTACACCCCATGCAATTTCATCGTTATGACCTAAAATAATTCCTGGAATGCCTGCAAATATAACACCGCTTACATTTTGCTCTGACGATTGTAAATGCATTTGATACCAAATAGATGGTGTACTTAGCCCCAAATGCGGATCATCTGCTAGTATCGGCTTACCTGATTTCGTTTTATCGCCAGATACAACCCAGTTATTACTGCCATTAAATTCATTTGGCAATAATGCAGGATTAAATTGCCCTGCCACTGAAACAGGATTTTCTTTATTTGCTTCTATAATCGATGACGCATTTTCAGGATACGTAATAAATAATTCCTTCGCCTTTTCTTCATCGAAGTTTTGTAAAGCCCAATGTCGGAAGGCGAGTGTATTCCAATTGCCCCCTAAATCGTATGCCATATATTTTCCGATGGTTAAAGAGTCTACAACCGTCCATTCTTCTGGCTCGTAACCTAGTAACGCAAATTCATAACTTAACGTATTCGTGCTCTTTGCCTGTTCAATAAAGGTGTTCACGCCCTCTGCAAACCATTCAAGCACTTGCTTGCTTTCGGCATCATACGCTGCCAATGATTTTTCAGCCGCATTTCGTAAACTAAAGGTACGGAAATACTTATCTGTATTAATCGTTGCCTCACCAATAATTTCTGACAGACGGCCACTTGCCTGCCTACGCGCTAAATCCATTTGAAACAGCCGATCCTGCGCCTGTACATAGCCTTGAGCACGATATAAATCTGCATCTGTCTCGGCAAATATATGTGGAACTCCTTTGTCATCCCTTGTCACCGACACATCTTCATCAAGCATGTTAACCGTGAGCTCTCCATCAATAATCGGTTTTGATTTATTCATAAACCACGTAAAGACAATGAAAGATGTTATGGCGACTACCGCCAACACACTAGCGATTATCATTAACCACTTTTTCCACTTAAACTTTCTCACCTTACAACCCCCTCTTAATGCAATATATTCTTTATTTGACGCATCAAATCCTTTCCTCACATCTGAATAACCTCCATTTTTAGCGAATTTTGCTGTATTACACATAATTTTTCTACATATAAACCTTTTGGACAAAAGTAAAAACCGTATGTCCTAATAGACATACGGCTCACATAGTTCGGTGTCAGGCACGCAAACAATTAAATAGTTAGTTGAAGCTCGATTGGGCAATGATCACTACCCATTATATGCGGATGCATAGTAGCTACTTCAATTTGGTCCTTTAAACGGGCTGATACAATAAAATAGTCAATGCGCCATCCAATATTTCGTTCACGGACTTTATTCATATAGGACCACCATGTATAATGATCAGTCACTTCAGGATGCTTATAACGGAAAGAATCAACAAAGCCACTTGCTAATAACTCAGACATTTTGGCACGTTCCTCATATGTAAATCCAGAATTGCCTACATTCGACTTGGCATTTTTCAAATCAATCTCAGCATGTGCGACATTTAAATCACCGCCATAAATAATTGGTTTTTTGGCATCAAGTTCTTTTAAATACAGCGCTAATCGCTCCTCCCACTCTAGCCGAAGCGGTAATCTTGCTAAATCGCGTTGAGCATTTGGTGTATAAACATTTACTACATAAAAGTTGTCATACTCCAATGTAATAATTCGCCCCTCGTCCTGCGATTCATCCTCACCCACACCGTAGTGCACAGCTAGTGGAGTATGCTTTGTAAAAATTGCAGTACCAGAATAGCCTTTCTTTTGCGCGTAATTCCAATATTGCTCATACCCTTCGAGTGCTAGTTCAACCTGCCCTGCTTGGCATTTTGTTTCTTGAATACAGAAAAAATCCGCATCCATGCTTTTAAAAAAATCTAAAAAACCTTTCCCTAAACAAGCACGTATACCATTAACATTCCAAGATATAAATTTCATTTGTTCACACTCCTCAAAAAAACGCCCTTCGCCATTAGCGAAGAGCGGCATTATTTTTTATAAGTCGTCACCGACAATTTTCACTTCTGTTTCTAAATCAATACCGAACTTTTCTTTTACCACTCGTTGTACCATTTCAATCGTTGCGATATAGTCAGAAGCTGTAGCATTTCCTTTATTGACAATGAAGCCGGCATGTTTTGTGGACACTTCTGCATCACCGACCCCTTTACCTTGTAGACCGCTATCCTGAATAAGCTTGCCTGCAAAGTGTCCTGGCGGGCGTTTAAAAACACTGCCTGCTGAAGGGTACTCTAATGGTTGCTTTGATTCACGTTGAAACGTTAAATCAGCAATCTTTGCATCAATTTCTTCCTGTACACCTTGAGCTAATTGGAACTCTGAAGACAGTACATAATAACCTTTTTTGGCAATGCTACTTTGACGGTAACCTAATTCAAGCTCTTCTTTTGATAGTATTAAAATATTTCCCTCTTTAGTTAGTACTTTAGAAGAAATAATAATATCCTTTATTTCGCCACCATAAGCGCCTGCATTCATCGCCATCGCTCCACCAATGGAGCCTGGGATACCACACGCAAATTCAAAACCGGTTAGAGATGCAGCAGCGGCTAGTTTTGATACGTCCTTAATTAGTGCTCCGCTTTGTGCGTAAACATGATCACCATTTATATGAATTTCATCTAAATGTGCAAATGTCACAACAATCCCGCGCATGCCTCCATCCCGGACAACCATGTTTGATCCATTCCCTAACATCAATAATGGAATATTATTTATATGTGCATAGCGAATAACTGCAATTGCTTCTTCCTCTGTTTCAGGGAGAACAAAAACATCCGCTTTACCACCTAATTTTGTCATTGTATAATGCTGTAATGATTCATCTAGCTTAATATTGGCTGGATTTATATTTTGTGCTAAATCCGCAGCCCATTGTTCTTTTGTCATGAGAGCTAATTCCTTTCTACCGTCCTTCTTACTCTACACTAGTATGGATTTAGAACCTCGTTTTGACAAGTAAAATGAAGGGTATTTTTTGCGCATTTTCGGGCAGCATCATGTCCTATTCAGTTATACGCTGCAATAATCAGTATATCCAGAACCTTCTAGCTACCCGATTATTTCAATAAAATCATCTATGAAAGATACGACTTTCATAGGATGGAGCTGCATCTTATGACGCTTTCACACTGAAATCACTGCACAAAAATTAACTTTGCAAATAATCTTTCCATTACTATAGCCAGTTAGTTGCCCATGACTCAATATTTCGAATAGCGCCTTCTAACGCTCGGCCTTTATCTGTTAAAGAATATTCTACACGTACAGGCACCTCTGAATATACTTTTCGTTCAACAAGCCCCTCTTTTTCAAGTTCCTTTAAACGCTCAGATAATAAACGACCACTTACAGGCAATGCCGATTCAATCTCATTAAAGCGCTGTGATCCGTCTAATAGTTGATATAAAATTAGCCCAGTCCAGCGTTTTCCGATTAAATCCATTGCCTTAGCTAAACGAGGACATAAAGTTGTCTCATTCATATTTTTTCACCTCTTATGTATTCTATTGTAACGATTAATTTAGCAAAAGTAAATTTAAAGTAACTTATTTACTTGACGTAACATGTTTACTATTTTATATTTAATTACAAAAAGTAACTTAAAATTGGAGGATTTATTGACAATGACCTATAAAATTGATGCACAATTAGAGTTAGAGCATTTACATTTACTTGTACAATCATTAGAGACAATGACTGATTTCTATAAAAAACTAGGGCTTCAAATACTTCATCACACACCAACACAAGTGTCATTTTCTATCCCAGGTAATACAAAACCTATTTTAGTATTGTCAACAGAAGAAGGGGTGAAGATTCGTCCACCTCGTACGACTGGTCTATTCCATTTTGCTATTTTAGTTCCTTCTCGACAAGACTTAGCTTATGTGATTGGCAACTTATTGAATACAGGTATACCTATAACAGGGGCTGGTGATCATATTTATTCAGAAGCGTTTTACTTAAATGATCCGGAAGGTAACGGTATAGAAATCTATCATGATCGCCCTCGTGCTGAATGGCTAAGTGATGGTCATGGTGGACTGATAACCGGAACAGAGGCTGTTGATATAGAAGGTTTGATGGCATTATATGACCGTCAGCGTCCTTGGACAGGTTTCCCTAAAGGAACTGTATTAGGTCATATGCATTTAAATGTGAGCAATATTAATGATGCAACAACTTACTTCTATATAGATGCACTTGGTTTTGATATTATGACTAACTTCCCTGATAGCGCACTATTCATGTCTGCTGGAGGTTATCACCATCATATTGCGGTAAACATCTGGCAAGGTGTCGGTGCACCAGTACCAACAAAAAAAACAACGGGTTTACTTAGCTATACATTATCTCTTTCTTCACAAGATGAATTACAGAAGCTACTGGCTAATTTGAATGACAAACAAATCCCCTATACATTTGAAAATGAACAGTTAGTAGTTGTAGATAACAATGAAGATGCAATGATTTTCTACGTTCGTTAATGATTTCAAATTATAATAAAACGAAAGATTTTCATTAAAAGTCATATCTTTATTAGGAAAATTGGCGTCATGTTGCGATTTATTATAGAAGTACCCTAATGAATTAAATACTTCTCGTATGGATGTATCACGTGTATTTAAAAGTTTCCTAAGCTCTTTTAACGACTTTTTACTTGCAATAAGCTCAGAAATATGGCCGTTTTTTTGTAAGCTCTAACATACTATTCACTCTCCTAATAGTTGATAATATATTAGTTAACTAATAATACTATTACTTTTCTCCGTGAAATGCACCCATTTCACGAAAAAAAAGAGTAGCGCTTTTTATATAATGATTCGTCAAAAACTAAAAGCTAGCTTGTACAAAACGTATTTGATGGTGAAACATTGGAGAAGCGTTTGAAAGCAATGGCACAAGGTTTGAATCGATTAATGAAATATAAAAAAGTATCTCAAAATATGATTGACTCATTCGATCAACAGAAGTAACCGTCAATAAAAAAAGATAGTTCGTATAATCAGCACATGCGTTAGGAAAATCAATAAAAGTTGATGATTGGAGAGAATATAGATGGAGAATAATACACTTTCTGGATTTCATATCTGAGGCATTGAAATTATATCCAAAGAAATATACGTGGCATATCCCTAAACATTTACGTGAATTTAATATTTAACCTGGTGATATTGTTGTTGTTGGAAAAGTGAAGTCACCCTTTTTAGTAGCAGAAGTTTTTCGGGAAGAATTAGAAGACACAGGAAAACGATATAAAAGAATTATAGGCGTTTTGGAAAAAGCGCCAGTAAAAAATTAAGTAAATAAAAAAAGATTGAGAGTAGCAAAAGCCGTTCTCTTTTTGTTTTGATAGGGGTTCATTTCTTATGTAAACAAAGTCGAAAAAATTGACTTTGTCTACTTCTTTGGTTTGAATCAAATATACAGCCATTGAACGGTCATTTTAAAAACTCTTTAATATCCGTGTTTCTTGAGGTGTTTTACATTAAGAAATGCTTTTAAGAATATAAAAGAGTGTCAGACCTTACTCATTTTCTACTTGAAAATTAGTTTGTCGACACTCTAGTAAATATTATTTTCGAAACATGATAGCAACAGCTAATGAAGATAAACCTACTACAATAGCTATTGGAATCGAACGAGCGGCTAATGCATCTGCTATATAATTTGATTGAATAACAATTATAAAACTGATCGATGAAATTATGAGTATAGTAAGCAAAAACCATTTAACGATCTGTTGAATCACTTTAAGAACCTACTTTCTATCAACTGAATAATGTTTTATAGCTGGTTTTCCTACACTACCGTAGTATGTTTTAGTCCATAACACACCATCCCAATTGGATCTGCGTTCTTGTACAATTTTTACTCTATGTGTGTGTCTTCCTTGCTTATAGTAAAAATCTCTACTAGAATAACCTGCGTTAGGACCCGATAAAACAACTTTTTCAGTTATTTTTTTGCTGCCCGATGCACTGAAACCGAAAGAAGATTTAACTGTTGGTAAAGCCTTACTCGGAATATCACTACTAAATGTGCCTGAAATAGTAGCTGATACCTCTATTGAACTTTCATAAGACATACCTCTTGCAACACTCATAATAAAATATGGTCTTGATAACCAAGACCAGCTTTGAGTTATACCCTGATCATAAACTAAATACGTGTCATATTCCCTATAATTGTCGAGTTTTTTGATTTCATCTAAGTTCTCTTCTATGTAGTATCCAATTAATACTTCGTAAACTCCATCATAGTTTTCTGTTACGGGTTCCGAAAGTTCAATATAGTTATAACCATCTAGAGTGCTTCCTGTCAGAAACTCAATTTCATTATCTGGAATTTTGTTATCCATGAAATTTGTTTCTGCTTTAGCAATATTAAGTGATCCAAATACAGTGAATATCAAAGTTGTCGCAATAATTAAAGACCAAATCTTTCTCATCATTACTACCTCCCTTTTTATTGAATCTCCTTTTTTTAAAAAGGTAACATGAGAATATTAAAAAAGTAATAATATTTTGTAAAGATTTTGTTACAGAATATTAGTAGAAAACACTATTTGTAGGAGGTCTATAATCGTTCTTTTGCAAAATAAGCTTTCTTTATCTCTACTTAACAACGCTAGACGATTCGTTTTGATGTATTGACTGCTCGCTGAAATCGCTGCATCTAATAATTGATACATAATCACTTCTAATCGCGCGTGAGACACCTCTACATTCGACGTTGATATAACAGCGTTTTGAGCCAAATTCTGATGTTTACTTAGATGTTTAAAGTCCTTTTTAGATTGCCATTTCATACGCAGTTAGACGGTAAATACTACTTAAAATACTTTCAAAATTAGCATGCTGCACATCAATGACACGACTACCACTATTCGTTTTCCTTAAATTATTTCCTTAATTTTTTTCATCGTCTTCGGTACATTTGCCTTCGTTATACTTAACGGCATTAGACAATGGGCAAAAATAATAATTCACCTGAATTAACAGTACCATCCAAAATTGTTATAAAAAGGACAGACACACGTGGCGGTTCAGGTAATACTAGTGCTCACACCTCCTACTATGTAACTTTTGAAGTTCAAAGTGAGGAACGTTTAGAGTTAAAGCTCGATGGTCGGAACTATGGACAGCTAGCTGAACATGACTTTGGCATACTACCGTTCCAAGGTACTCGCTTCAAAGCATTTGAACGCCAAAAAAGGAGAGCTACGATGAATAATCGTGCTCTCCTTTTGGTATGCAGCATTATTTAATTAAATATTTACCAAAGCCGCCTTCTGTATCACCAAGATATTCAATATTGCTACCAGCCGGAATGACTTTTTGGGCTTCCTTCGCTGAATGATAAATAATCTTCGTATTAGCTGGAAATGGTACAAATGACCAGTTATTATCAGCAGCAGGGTTAATCGTTTTGTTTGCCATAATATAGTCCACTACTGCTTGACGGTTTTCATAAGCATAGTTTGTTACATTTGTGCCTTCCGCGTTTTTAAATGTTGCCCCATAAGAACCACCAACACGATAATTGTTTGTGATGATAATGAATTCTCGCTCTAAATCAATTGGCTTGCCATTATATTGTACATTTTTAATGCGGTTTGCTTTGCTGTCTACAACATTACCACGACGATCGTATTTTGCTGGTGATGTTACATCAATTTGATATGTTAAACCATCTAATACATCAAAGTTGTAAGAACGTGCCTCAGCATCAATAATATTTTGTTCTTCTGTTTTCTTCGGATCAATTGTTGCGAAAATACCAGCAGCCATTTCTAACCATTCAATCGCTTGCGCACCAGTTACCTTAATTGTTGCAACAGTGTTATCGTAATGATAGATATCCGCCATGTTTTTAATAGCAAGTGGCCCTACAGGAATATTGGTGAAGTCCGCAGGGTTGTTGCGAGAGCCCGCTTTGAAAGGGGCACCCGCAGATAGGATTGGTGTATTTTCATCCGCAGTCCCTTTTAATTCTTTTTCAATAAACCACTTTTGAGCTTGTGTTACGATTTGAATAGAAGGATCATCTTGAACCATTGAGAAGTAACTGTGAATTGGTGCAGTTGTTTCACCAACAGCTTGACGAATATACGTTAATGTCCCTTCATGCGCTTCATTAATAGCGTTTAACACTGTTTGCGATGGTTTTAATCCTTCTTGTTTAATAGAGCGAATGGAGCCTTGTCCATCTGTCACAACCCACTTCGAATCTTGTTGTTCTAGTGTTAAATCAATCACGCCAAGGTGGCTACCATAACTACCTGCCATAACAGTAGGCACACCATTAATGGACCCTTTTTCTTGATCGACATTTTTAAGATCCTTGTAGTCGCCTGGGAATGTCAAATGTGAGTGACCTGTAATTAAAGCATCAATCCCCTCTATTTCAGAGATTTGGTATCCTACATTTTCAGCACCTTGCACATTTGTATCTTCGCCGATACCGGAATGAGAAAGGACTACAATGACATCTGCACCTGCTTTTTGCATTTCAGGAACAACTTCTTTGATTGCCTCTACAGGCTCCTGCATTTCTACTTTACCTTCTAGATGAATGGCATCCCATTCAATAATTTTCGTTGGTACAATACCCGTTACACCCACTTTAAGTGTATGTTTTTTACCTGTATTGTCTACCACCTCTTTATCAAGTAGAACAAATGGTGTGAACATATGTTTTTTTGTTTTTGCATCATACGTGTTGGCATTCACTACTGGATATTGCGCATCATTTAATACTTCTGTTAAAAAATCTAAGCCATAGTTGAATTCGTGATTACCTAAAGTACCACCATCATATTTTAGTGCATTTAAAGCGGCAATAGCTGGATGAACCTCACCTGGCTTTAACACATTTTCTAATGCTTTATAAGAACCTAGAGGCGTACCTTGAATTAAATCACCATTATCAAATAATAAGGTATTCGGATTTTCTGCACGTGCTTGTTCTATAAGTGAAGCCGTGTTCGCTAAACCGACGTCAGCAGATTCAGCATCTAAGTAGTAGTTATAGTTTGCTAAGTTAGTATGAATATCTGTTGTACCTAAAATTTGAAGAGCTACCGTTGTTGAAGTTGCAGGAGCTTTGTATTCAGCTACAAAACGGTCAACAATACTTTGCATCTGTTCAGTTGTTACATAGTCACGAGGACGAATGGTATTATCTTCGAAGCCTTGTAATAGATTTGCTGCTACAGCATTGGCTAAATCTTGCTTATGTGTTTCAGCTACTTGATCTGCGTCCTTGAATTTATCTAATTCACTAAGTGGCGCATTGTTTGTTACTAATCCACGGGCAGAAATTACAAAAGCTTGTTGGCGTGTTAATTTATCGTTCGGGCCAAATAATGTCGCAGTTTTACCTTTAATTAGCTTTAGTTCTACCGCTTTTTCCACATAAGGTGCTAAATCCTTAGGAACATCGGTAAAAGCAAGTGATGACCCGTCACCAAGCTCGATGTTCAAGCTGTCTACTAGTTCTTTTACATAATCTCCACGCGTTACATCATTGGATGCAGCACTAGCGGAAACGTTAAATGGAATAACAGTAAAAAGAACAAATAACAAGGCTAATACTGTAGTAATTATTTTCTTATTCATGTAACAACCTCCTCTTAATTCTACTTTATTCTATTATATGAATAAGTAGTTTTAAACTAATTATAGAACAATTTACAAATAATTCATACAATTGACCGATTATATAGACATGTAACAGGGACTTAATGGCTGTTTCCTACTTTTAAGATAACGATAGTGCCGTTACTCCACTTATACTCCAAATAATTATTATAAATGAGATTGTTAAAAAAATTTGTTCTTTCGAAATATCTGTTTGACCTTTACTAAGTTTCTTTAAAAGGTTAACAAGGCTCAAACAAAATATCATTCCATAGATCGGCATTAAATAAATAGAATTGAAGAAAAAAAAAGCAAGAAGTAATTCCATAATTAGACCTCCTACAAATAGTGTTTTCTACTAAATTCTACAACAAAAACCTTTATAAAATATCATTTTTCCGATATTCTTATAGTAAATTAACGAAAAAAGGAGGAAAAAATATGCTAAATAAGAAAACTTTATTTTGTTCTTTTCTTACACTCTTAGTATTCTTGAGTCTATCTTTTTTAAATGTTGAAGCTAAATCTGAGGACCCGCCTTTAACAAACGAAGACAAGAAGTATTTATACGAGGTTTTAAACTTCACTGATTTAGAAGTAAATACTATTCCTTTTGAAGAAGCAAAATTTCTAATAGAGAACCAAGCAACAATTGTTAGTGAATTCCACCAATTTTTTGATATGGATGACGTAGACTCAAATACTGATAAAGTTCCATCCTTCCGAATCTCAACAGGCGATTTAAGCTTTTCAGGGAAAATTTTAAAACTTAAAAATACAATCTCGGGCTATAATGCATTTTATGCTTATGCTACATATGATTGGTTAAAAAGACCCTTCTGGAAACTAACTGATAAAATATCAATTGGCTTCCCAACTAGTTTAGGTGTGTATATGCCTGCTAGTGGTGGTAATATTACAGGTCACCACGCTTCTCATTGGATTTACAATTCACAAACTGGTACGACTACTAACTATTACACGACAACAACAGTTTCTGACGCTGATCCATCTGGTGGTGTAGCATCTGCATTCAATCTTCATAACACAATTAATACTAACCATAGACTTCAAGGCCGTGTTTCTCAAACTTTCCACATTAAGACTTCATTAAGTGGTAAAGCAACTGTTAAGTTTGAATATGGACATAAAACAATCTCTGGATCACCTACTGTAAATTTAATTCCTTCTAGCGGTTTGGGAATTTCTCCATCAGGAAACATTGAGGTTAGGTCATATTATGCAAATCTTGATTACTAGTTAAAATACCTATTACAAAGAACACTTCACTAAACAAGAAAATGCCAAAATGCTTTTCAATCAGCATTTTGGCATTTTTTAATAACAACTATAATAAATTACTTACGCAGTTACAGTTTGTAGAGATTTTGCTACTTTTTTAACTGCTTCTAGGCCGTTTGCAATAATTTCTTCTGCTTTATCTTGTGAAGCATTATGACCTTCGATAATAACTTCTTCAATAATTTCCATACCGAATACGCCACCTACTACATTTTTAATGTAGTTTACAGACATTTCCATAGGTTGTGCTTCTGGTGCAGAATAGTAACCACCGCGAGCATTTAAAATTACAGCTTTTTTATCAGTCATTAGGCTAACTAATTGACCGTTTTCATCATATTTAAACGTGAAACCAGCTTGATATACATAGTCAATGAAAGTTTGTAATGTCGCTGGAATTGTTAAGTTCCATAATGGGAAAGCAAATACAACTACATCTGCTGCAGTTAGTGCATCCATCGCTTTTTGTTTTGCAGCTAATAGACGAGATTCAATGTCAGATAATTCTTCACCATTTTGAACTTTACCGAATGCATTGAAAAGATCTTGACCGAAATAAGGCATATCTTCAGCAAATACATCGAATGTTGTTACGTTTACATTTTGTACGTTTTCCATGAAAGTGTCGTACATTTTTGTTGAAATTCCGTCTGGGCGGTTGTTAGCTTTTACTACTAATACGTTCATTATATAATTTCTCCCTTGAGTTTCCTAAATTAATATCTCGAATTCAAGATATATCCTTATAATAAAAAAATTCCGATAAAAAGTCAATGTTAGGAGCCTCAGACTTTTGACTGAATCATTGTAAGTAAAATGCACAAACGCAATTACGCCTCGGCGTAATTGCGTCCAAATTTTTTTCACACTTGCTCGAATCGCTCATCTTTCAAATCTTGAACATCCGCCGGAGCTATTTAACTTGATTGTGCCAATTCAACATTTATAAAGGTTACAGAAGCAAGTTAAATCTGACAGCTATCATCTGTACAAACGCCTGCGTCTCCAGAGCCTTCCATCTTTAACCCTGGTTGTAAGCCTTCTTCCTCCGCTACTTTACGCAAAGTATTTTCAAACACTTCTTGCGGTTGTGCTCCAGAAATACCATATTTACGATTTAGTACAAAGAATGGAACGCCTCGTACACCAAGTTGAAGCCCTTCTTGTATATCTACTTCGACATCACCTTTAAATTCATCACTAGCAAGAACTTTTTCAATATCTGCACGCTTAAAACCAACTTGTTCTGCGATTGCCACTAATACCTCATCATGACTTATGCGCTTTCCATCGATAAAATAGCCATGTAACAGCGCTTCAACTAATTCACTAGCGTCACCTTGTTGTTCAGCCCATTTCACAAGTCGATGTGCCTTTAATGTGTTTTCTGCCATCATCTGATCAAAATTATAATGTAAGCCTACTTCTTTTGCGCGAGCTGTCACACCTTGTGTCATTTCTTTCGCTTTTTCTAATGTCATACTATATTTCTGAGACAAAGATTCATAGATCGACTCATTCGTATCTTCTGGTGTTGTCGGGTCAAGTTGATAGCTTTTATAAACAAGCTCCACTTGGCCTTCAAAGCCTGTATCCTGTATTGCCTTTTCCAATTGTTTTTTGCCAATGTAGCAAAAAGGACAAACATAATCTGACCAAATTTCAATTTTCATAAAAACACGCTCCTTTTGCTACATTGTAACGACACATGCTCTCTTCAAGCAATTTTTATGCTTCATTGCATAAATTTTCAAAGCTATCTCCATACTGAACGTAAAAACACTGTGAGGGTTATGTATGACACAATCTCTTTGGCTTGCAACAACCGACTCGGTTTCCTTGCCATCTTTAACAGCTTCGACTAAATGTGATGTTTGTATTATTGGAGGAGGATTGACTGGACTATATACCGCTTATGTATTAGCAAAAGCAGGTGTCGATGTTGTACTACTAGAGGCCAACTCAAAGCTTAGTCATGGTACGACTGGTCATTCAACAGGTAAATTAACTGCACAGCATGGCTTAGTCTACGCAAATCTTCTCGAAAAGCTTTCTGTAAATGATGCTAGGCTCTACTATCATTTAAATCAACATGCTGTAGAGAAAGCTTTACAATTCCTGCCTAAAGAGTCCATTCAGCCAGTTGACTCATACCTGTATTGTCAAACAAAAGAAGGCTACTCACAATTATTAAAAGAGTGGAATGCCTATAAAGTATTAAATGTAAAGGCAAAGATTACTTCTGAAACGGAGCTCCCTTTCCCTATTACAAAGGCACTTAGCATATCGCAGCAAGCTCAAATAAACCCTGTAATTGTAAGTAACTTTCTTATAAAAGAGGCATTATCAATGGGCGCGAAACTATATGCAAACACACGTGTCCAGCAATTACGGATAGCACAAAATGACTTACATACCGAAAAAAATATATCGGTTCAATATAATAAGCTTATTTTGTGCACACATTACCCAATTGAAGCATTCAAAGGTTTACAACTTCTCAAACTTTCTAATAACCGTTCTTATATGGTTGCCAGTAAAATAACGGAAACATACCAAGGACAGTATTTATCAGTTGATTTTCCTTCACGTTCTATTCGAACGACTACTATAAACGATGAGCACTATTTACTTCTTGGAGGGGCTAATCATATCGCAGGTGAAACGGCCAATACGAAGCCCTTTTACGATGCCATTCAAAATGAAATGAAAGTACATTTTGGGCAGGAACCACTTTATAGATGGTCGGCTCAAGATATCGAAACACCCGATATGGTGCCTTATGTCGGCAAAATTACGCAGTCCTTACCAAATGTCTTTATCGCAACAGGATATCGCAAATGGGGGATTTCTAATTCATTCGTCGCTGGAGATTTACTGTCTTCACTTATTACAGGTACTGCGAAGAACAACGATTCAAGTATGCTTTATTCGCCTGCACGTACAAAATTTGGTGCGCAGTTTATGCAAATGCTGAAAGTCGGAGGCTTTGTGGCAAAGGAACTAGTCACAGGCTATATTAAAAATGGAAATGCCCCGACTTGTACGCATTTAGGCTGTAAAACAAAGTGGAATGAAGCGGATGAGACATGGGATTGCCCCTGCCACGGTTCCCGTTTTAATGCCCAAGGTGAAGTGTTAGAAGGTCCAGCAGTTCAACCATTAAAGCTTGATTAATAAGGCACTGGTTGATGATAGCGTAACTAGTGATGCAAGCAGGAACGCACAAAACGCAAGACGCAGACATCAATGAAATGACATAGCAAAAAAGTGTTAGATTGATGGTAGTCAATCTAACACTTTTTCCCATTTTAGCCCAAGCTAATTCTTCAGTTTGGGCAATACTACACGATTTTATTTTAATGCATCCGTTAATACTGGAACGATTTGTTTTTTACGAGATACAACACCTGGTAAAACAACACGGTTGTTTGTCAGCTCTGCACCAAATGCTTTTGCTGCCGCTTCTGCTACTTGTCCTATTGCAACAGCTGTTGAATCATTATTTAAAATATCTGTTACAACGAAGAAGAATAAATCTAAACCATTGTCAGCAACATTTTTATTTAAAAGAATTTCTAATTCCTCTTGTCGACCAAGCACATCGTTAATATCAACAGCATTCACTTGGGCAACAACAGATTTATATTCACCAAACTGGAACTCTTTTGCATCTAAAGACAAAAGATCCTCTAAAGATTTATCTGAAAGATCAGCACCTGCTTTTAACATGGCTAGTCCATAGTCCGCAGCATCAACACCGGCGATTTTTGCAAGTTCCTCCGCAGCTTTTACATCCTGTTGTGTACAAGTTGGTGATTTGAACAGTAATGTGTCAGAAATAATAGCTGATAACATTAACCCTGCAATATTTGCTGGTATTACAACATCATTTTCTTTGAAAATTTTATTTAAAATAGTCGCTGTACAACCAACTGGCTCTGCACGGTAATACAATGGGTCAGCTGTTTGGAAGTTTGCAATACGATGGTGATCAATTACCTCTGTAATTTGTACTTCCTCAATCCCATCAGCCGATTGTTGGAATTCATTATGGTCTACAAGGATCACCTTTTCCGCTTCCCCTACTACAGAAGAAATAAAACGCGGTGCCTCAAAGCCAAATTTGTCTAGTGCATATTTTGTTTCATTGTTTAATTCGCCAAGACGTACTGCTTCAGCTTCTACTCCAATTTGTTGCTTTAAATATGCGTATACAATTGCAGATGTAATTGTATCTGTATCAGGGTTTTTATGTCCGAAAACTAAAACTTTGCTCATTAATACTTTTCCTCCTAAATGACTTCTACATTTTCATTTATTTTAACATAATTTATGAAAGAACATGATATAAAGTAAAACTTTCATCATACGCGACTTTTGAAAACTATGTTGTTGTTCATTCACGCTACACTATACTATAATAAAAGTATTTCACTCCATTTAATAGTTTATCTATTTTTTACCATGGATTTTTTTGATTTCCTATGTTAAACATAAATTTCCTTATTTTAGATAGATAGATAGTTGTGATTTTTATACAAGAAACGATAATTTTATGCTATTATCATGTAGTCAAAATTTTTAGGAATTACAGGAATGGGGATTGTGATGACAAAGAAGATGGAAAAAAAGTATATTCCTTTGGCAAGCTATTTTGACGTGGCTTCGCAAAGTGAAATTACTTTATCCTTTAGCGCATTAGAAAACATTATGGGACAAGCCTTACCCAATGCTGCTTATTTAAATAAGAGCTGGTGGAAAAAAACTAAGCCCCCTCTTACGCATTTTTTATCTTGGACAAATGCAGGTTATTATGTCATAGATGTCAAATTAGGTACAAGTGTCACATTTTCTCGCACACAGGAGAAAATATCGACGGATCATATTTCTGAAAATAACGAAAATACTTCTGCGTACATAATCCGAGCGATTGAAGCATCAGATGCTAGAGCATTTATTCTTTTACAGGAAGAAATCCTTCAACAAACTGACTTTTTGTATAATGTCGAAAATGAGTTAGAGCTAACTGTACAACAACTTAGAAAAAACCTAGCTTATTGGAAGCAATTAAAAAACCGTACAATTTTGCTTTGCATTTTAAATGGCACGTTTGCAGGTTATGCAGTAATTCATGGTTATAAGCACTCTAAAGCCAAACATGTTGCCTCAATCCACTTGGCTGTGAAAGAAGAGCACCAACGAAAAGGTATCGGCTCAGCACTTATGAAAGCAGTGGAAGATTGGGCTAGCCAAAGAAATATCTCTCGCCTCGAATTATCCGTTATGGAGCATAATGATGCCGCATTACAGTTATTTAAAAAACTTGGTTACGCACACGAAGGAACTCGCGTCAATGCTATTAAACTAAATGATACATTCAAGGC
The DNA here is from genome assembly GCF_038593855.1 of Lysinibacillus sp. FSL M8-0337. Taxonomy (NCBI): domain Bacteria; kingdom Bacillati; phylum Bacillota; class Bacilli; order Caryophanales; family Bacillaceae; genus Lysinibacillus; species Lysinibacillus sp. FSL M8-0337. Next base: position 4,163,824 of record NZ_CP151996.1, read on the forward strand.
CGAATATAGTTTAAGTAAAATTTTATAAATTGTTTTTCAAGGATGTCTAATATTTTAGTTGGACATCTTTTTACTTTTCTCTACCTTGAGAACTAAAAACGTATAGATGAGCATATTACTCCATCTATACGCTATACTTTATCAAAATACTTGCTTTTCTCTTGCTACATCTAAAAATAATAAATTATTTTCTACTTGTTCATAAGATTGTTGATATTGAGCATATCGCTCTTTATCATGACTAACCATTTCCTCAATAAGAGCATGCATAAATGAAAATAGGACAGGTACCATATCTAAAGAGGATTGATTTTTTAAACCTAATGCAAATAAGGCACTTGCATAGTCTCTTATTGGTGACAACGCCGATCCTGTAATAGCAATAATTTTCACTTTTTTCATTTTCGCTATTTCAACAATCGTTTTCACATCATTGGAGTGTTTATCACACGAAAAAACAATTAATGTAGTACGTTCGCCCATGCTGTTGATTTGTTGAACAAGATCATCTGAATCTGTACGTAGTTGCTTTACATTTGGTCGTAAAGTTTTCAACGTATACGATAACCAATTAGCAATAGAGGCTGCTTGTCTTGTACCCAAAATATAAATTGTATCCGCTTCATGCATCCATTTAGAGCTTTTTTGAAGCACCTTATCGTTCACCAGATGTATTGTATCTTGAATGTTTTGCATATCACGTTGCATGATTTTAGCAAAGCTTGAAGTTCTTTGCTTGCTCGCCGTATATGTTTGTTGAGGAGGAACCCCTTCATGTTGTGAGTTTAAATAACTTCTAATCTCTTCTTGTAGCTCCACATAACCTGACAAATCCATTGCATAACAAAAACGAATAACGGTTGATTCACTAACATTTGCCTGTCTACCCACTTCAGCTGCCCCATTGGCAATAACGACCGTTGGATTACTCATAACAAATTGCGCAACTTTACGTTGTCCTTTTGACAGTCTTACAAATCTTTTCTTTATATTTTCATTTATACTCATTCCTAACAACCTTTCTTTCAAAGAAATTATCACGAATGGAGATTATTCCCTACTGACTCTAAATTCGATTAAAAATACAGTATCATGATTGCAATTTGAATACAATGACTTTTCAGAAAAATCTTTAATGTATTAACACACTAACGCACTAGTTCATAATAAAATGACATAAAATCTCTATATTTATCATATCCAAAGTATCTTTATCAACTTAGTAGTTGGATAACAAGTAATCTACGAATTGAAATTTTAACATATTTTAGAAACAATTGCATAAAAATAAATAAAACATAATTTTTATGTATTTAATAAAGCAGATTTCAAAAAAGTCTTGGATTCAAATTGAACCCAAGACTTTCCTTATGTTTACTATTCCAGTTCCATTTGTTTCGTTTCTGTGCCTAAAAATATGACACCAATAACCCCTATAATGATAGCACCACAAAAAATTGCAAAAATAAAACCGATATCATAGCCTGCTGTTAGTAATGATCCTACCAATAATGGACCAAAAATACCGCCAATTCGCCCAACTGCGGCAGCCATTCCTGCACCTGTACCACGAATAACCGCTGGGTACTGTTCTGGTGTATATGCATAGAGTGCTCCCCATGCGCCTAAATTAAAGAATGATAGTAGCATTCCTGATGTTAATAGCACTGCCATTGTTTCTGCATTACCAAAAATGAAAGCACTTACAGCGGTTCCAATTAAATAGGAAACAAGTACAAATTTACGTCCAAATTTTTCAATAAACCATGCCGCTGTAAAGTAACCCGGAAGCTGTGCTAAAGTCATAATCAACACATACTTAAAGCTAGTAATCATATCAAAACCTTTGCCGACCATTACACTCGGTAACCATAAAAACATACCGTAATACGAGAATACTACTGTAAACCATAGCACCCATAACATAAGTGTCGAGCGGGCATATTTTTTCGACCATACATCACGTATGTTGAGAAAGATGCTACGTTTTTTAGATTCAGCCTTCGCAGTAAACTGTGGTGAATCTGGTAAATGCCAACGCAGGTATATAGCGTACACTGCTGGAATTGCTGTTAACAACAAAGCGACACGCCAGCCCCATGTTGGGATAACAAAATAAGAAATCAGTGCGGCAATAAGCCAGCCTGCTGCCCAAAAGCTCTCTAGTAATACCACTACTCTTCCACGTTCCTTTGCCTCCACACTTTCAGAAACAAGCGTAGATGCTACCGGTAGCTCTCCACCGAGTCCCATCCCTACTAAAAAACGTAATGCCATAAATGCGATTAAAGTTGTTGTAAATGCCGAAATACCACTTGCCACAGAAAATAATATAAGCGTCCACATAAACACTTGCTTACGACCAACTTTATCTGCAAAAATACCAAAGAGGAGTGCACCAACTGCCATTCCTATAGAATTGATACTACCAATCCAGCCCATCTGGCTCTTAGTTAAATCCCAATCTACCGCGAGCGCTGTAATAACGAAAGATAAAATACCGACGTCCATTGCATCAAAGAGCCAGCCAACACCTGCTACACCCAAAAGCTTGTTACGTGATATAGATTGTTCTTGCTTAATTGTTGTCATCTTAACCACCTGTCTTTACACTTGACTTTACATTGCAAGTTTACTATACAGTTGTTTCAAGAAAGTGACAAGTAAAATTCAAATGACCGAATTGTTTAGACAATTTATTAATTGCTATTGAAAATATATGGTCATTTGCGTTAAAATGTCTCTTATACAAAAACAACTGTTCTTTCTATAAGAACAAAAGGAGATCGTTACGTTATGTGGAAAGGCCTTATTGAAGAATATAAACAATTTTTACCCGTAACAGAAAATACACCTGCTCTAACATTAAACGAAGGCAATACGCCTCTTATACATTTAGTTAATCTTTCTAAACAGCTTGGTATTGAGCTGTATGGTAAAATAGAAGGTGCAAATCCAACTGGTTCTTTCAAAGATCGTGGTATGGTATTTGCCGTAGCAAAAGCTATTGAAGACGGTAGTAAATGTGTTATTTGTGCCTCAACAGGCAATACTTCAGCTGCAGCTGCAGCTTATGCAACACGTGCAGGTATTCAATCTATTGTTGTTATTCCTAAAGGGAAAGTAGCCCTTGGTAAATTAGCACAAGCGACAATGTATGGTGCAAAAATTATTGAAATTGATGGTAATTTCGATGATGCTTTAAACATCGTGCGTCAAGTGAGTGAAACAACACCTGTAGCACTTGTTAACTCAGTTAACCCATATCGCATCGAAGGGCAAAAAACAGCTTCTTTTGAAATTGTAGATGCTTTGGGATCTGCTCCAGACTATTTATGCATTCCAGTTGGTAACGCAGGCAATATTACTGCTTACTGGAAAGGCTTTAAAGAATATAATGATGTCAAAGCTTCAGGTTTACCAAAAATGTACGGCTTTGAAGCAGAAGGTGCCGCAGCAATTGTAAAAGGTGAACCAATCGCTAACCCAGAAACAGTTGCAACAGCTATCCGTATCGGTAACCCTGCTAGCTGGCAGTATGCTGAAGCAGCACGAGATGAGTCTGGCGGCATTATTGACTCTGTAACAGACGAAGAAATTTTAGCAGCTTATAAGCTAATTGCAGGAACGGAAGGCATTTTTGTTGAGCCTGGTTCAGCTGCATCGTTAGCAGGTGTTATTAAATCTGTTGAAAACGGTAAAATTGCCAAAGGCTCAAAAGTCGTGACAGTCTTTACAGGTAACGGCTTAAAAGATCCTGACACGGCAATGAACGTTTCAACAGTAGACGTTGTTGCTCTAAAAAATGATGAAGAAGAAATCCGTAAATACATTGAGGGCGTACTATGAGTAAAAAGTGGCAAATCACCGTTCCTGGGAGCACAGCCAATTTAGGTCCTGGCTTTGATTCTATTGGACTCGGCTTGTCTCTTTACTTGAAATTAGATGTTTCCCTACAGGATAGTTGGGAGATTATACATCTCGATGACAACGGTCCTAGTGAATTTGAGCTTGAACAACATTTACTATACATTATTGCCAAAAAAATCGCTGATCAGTATAAGAAGAATTTACCTACTTGCCGTGTTGAAATGGCAAGCGAACTTCCTTTAGCTCGTGGTTTGGGCAGTAGTGCAGCCGTTATTGTTGCGGGTATTGAACTAGCCAACCAATTATGCGATTTGAAGTTAACTGTGCAAGATAAGTTAAATCTATCTTCTCAGATTGAAGGGCATCCTGATAATGCTACTGCCTCAGTACTTGGAGGCTTAACTATATCTTCAATGGATGAAAACGGTATTGTAGATACTTTCCATGTCAATGATATCAATGCTTCATTTGTTGTTTATGTCCCTGATGTGGAGTTGAAAACGAGTGAGTCTCGCTCGGTATTACCAAAACAATTTGATCGGGCGTATGCAGTACGTGCTTCTGCAAATGCAAATATGCTAGCTGCATCATTAATGGTTCGAGATTTTGAACGTGCTGGGCACTATATGGAAGCTGATTTGTTCCATGAGCCTTTCCGTTCAACATTAATACCACAGTATGCGGAGATTAAAGAAGCTGCTAAAGCAAATGGTGCATATGGTACAGCGTTAAGTGGCGCTGGTCCGACCCTAATTTCCATCATTCCTACTGCTATTGCCGAAGACTTTGTTGCAACAATGCAAGCAAAATTCCCAGAACATCATATCATTCTAACGAAGGCCGATGAGCATGGTGTACAAGTAATATAAATTTACAACGTCTACTTTAAAGTAGGCGTTTTTTCTTGAAGGAGGCTGTAACTTGAAACCAATTATATTTTGCGACTTTGACGGCACTATAACTGAAACGGATAATATCGTCTCACTTATGACGCATTTTGTCCCTGAACAATCTGAGAAAATTGCAAAGGCGATGATGGCCCAAACAATAAGCTTTAAAGACGGTATTACAGCTATGTTTGAACTATTATCAACTAACCAAAAAGACGACATCATTCAATATTTATTGGAGACCGCTGTTATTCGTGAAGGCTTTAGAGAATTCGTTCACTATGCACAGGAACACCATATTCCCTTTTACATTGTCAGTGGAGGGGTGGATTTTTTCATACAACCAATGCTTGAAAAGTTTGGTCCATTTTCAGGGGTTTATTGCAATAGTGCTGACTTTTCTGGAGAGCAAATTACTATAGTTTATCCAAATAGCTGCGATGCACAATGCGCAAAGTTTACAACCCAAAGTTGCGGATGCTGTAAACCAACTGTTATGCGTCAAATGGCACAGCCCGATCATTTCAAAATTGTTATTGGTGACTCTATTTCTGATTTTGAAGCTGCTAAACAAGCGGATTTAGTATTAGCTAGAGAACAGTTAATTGACCGCTGTAAAGATTTACAAGTTCCTTACGAGCCATTTAACACTTTTTATGATTGCTTGGAAACAGTTAAAAAATTAATAGAAGTATAAAAAAAGGAATCTAGCCGATATCCATTGACTAGATTCCTTTTTCATTTAATTATGCTAATAATACTAGACTAATAGCCATTACAGCCATTCCTGCAACTAATCCATACATCGATAAATGTGTTTCATCGTAGCGCTGTGCAGCGGGGAGTAGCTCATCTAATGATATAAAGACCATAATTCCGGCAACACCGGCAAATACAATCCCAAACATGACGTCTGTTAAAAAGGGCATTAATAGCAAATACGCTACTAGCGCACCAACAGGCTCTGCTAACCCGGATAAAAATGATAGTTTAAACGCTTTTCTACGATTCCCTGTAGCAAAAAAAATAGGTACTGATACAGCAATTCCCTCTGGAATATTATGAATGGCTACAGCAATTGCAATAGCAATACCAACATTCGGATCGTTTATGGCGGACATAAATGTCGCAATACCTTCAGGGAAATTATGAATCCCAATGGCAAGAGCCGTGAAAACGCCCATCTTCATCAGATGGTTTTCATCTACCTGTGGTTTTACGGCATTAACATCTTCAACAAGCTTAACCTCATGTGGATTAGTAGATTTGGGAATAAATTTATCAATCAATGCTATAAATAACATTCCGCCAAAGAAACCTGCAATCGTTAACCAATAACCATTTGTTGTGCCTAAAGCATTCGTTAAAGCATCTTTTGCTTTTACGAATATTTCCACAAGTGATACATAAATCATAACACCAGCGGAAAATCCAAGGGCTATTGATAAAAATTTTGTATTTGTGCGTGATGTAAAAAATGCTATTAAGCTCCCTACTCCTGTTGCAAGTCCAGCAAAAAGGGTTAACCCTAAGGCGAATAATATTGATCCTTCCAAGTCCTTCTTCCTTTTCTCTTTTTCTTATTGTACTCATCTTAGCTTAAAAGTTTCCTAGAAGCAATTCTTTTTTACTAGGTAAATATTCTATACAAAAACTTAATAAAATTTTCATTTAAAGGAAGTAGCTCATATAAAGGACTGTCTGAAAAAGTGCATACCATCATGCGCTATTCTATTACGTAAAATCCACTTCACTTTCCATGGGCACGTCTTTCGACTGGCACTACTAAAAAGAGCAGCACCCTTAGAAGGGTACTGCTCACATTAGCACTATTGTTTTATAGTATTCTTTTTATATAATCGTTTACGTCGCTCATACCAAAGTACACAAATGATAAACCATGTGTAACCGACGCACCAGCCAGCCAGTACATCGGAAGCAAAATGACGCGCACCTGCTATACGTGATAGACCAATCAGTATTGTTAGTACAATTGCCCCTACCCACAGCTGTATTTGACGTGCTTTGCTGTTATTTTCAGATAACAAATAAGCAACCGTAAACAAATATAAAATTCCTGACATGGCATGTCCTGATGGGAAACTAAACGATGTTAATTGATCTTCTATTTCTGGTCGAGGTCGTTGAATCCATTTTTTTAGCAATTGATTCAGTACATTACCTCCAGCAAATGTTAACAAAACAAATAGCATGCCTCGGTAATTTTTTACCCTCCATGCTAAATACACCATCAATATAAGTGCAACTGTAATTACAAAACTCGGCTCACCAATATAATGAAAAGCTTCGATAAACGGATTGCCAAATAATACGTCTGCCACTTTTGAATCAAAATTGAAAATCGTCTCACCTTGGTATGTTAACCGCAACATAAAAAAAGCTATTAGTGTTACTATTGCTAATGGAAATGCCCATTTTTTTATCAAAATTTCACCTCAAAAATACATTCACGATTTGTTTTTTCACATCATACCATAATTACGTGAAATAGAGGAGTATATGCATATATTTCGGCATTTATAGCATTAGTAAGCACTTAATATCATAAGCTAGCCGAATAGATGCTTCATTCGGTTTATTGAAGTAATTTGAAAGTGCTAATGCAACAATAAATAAAATAGCTATTATAGGTAGTATTTTTCTAAACAACACCAGCACTCTCCTAACCTCTGATATTTAATTCTTCAGACTATTTTAATAATACAGGATCAAATAACCAATCCTTCGGTCCAAAGTTTTGGTCTTTTTCCCCTCTCACTTCTCTAGAAATACGATTATTAATAATTAACTCTCTGAACTTTCTACTAAACAATGTTTTTCTGTACAGATATCTGCCATCATGGCTCCATTCAGAAGAATAAAATACATCACCATTTAATTTTAGTATATCGTTACGATCATAAATATCAGGACCATTAATGACACCGCTTAACCCACATTTGCAAGGCGGTTGTTCAGTAGCAAAATACAGTTTAATTCTTTCTGCACTACATACAGGCATTATCTGTGTTGGGATTATTTGATATGCCGGCTGTTTCCCAACTTCTGATCCGCTATGAATTACTTCTAATAGTTCATAGCCTTCAATTTTAGCTTGCTCCATTAGTGCCACTAATTCTTCGGAGGCTACCCAATACCCACTTACATGGACTAAATGACGATCCTTCATTTGCGATGTATCAATGACTAATGGTGATAGTTGCTCTTTTTCCATAAGACCACACTGCTTACAATACGTACTAATAGAAAATAAAGTGCCTTTATCATCTACAAACATCTCTGGGGAGTTACCCGTAGAATTTAAAGTAAATAATGGCGCTTGTTGATATTCGCTAGCCGAAAAATCAAAGTAAAAACGTTCTCCAATAGAGACAATCCCTAATTCATGTTCCAATGATTTATATAATGCTGCCACCTGCTCATACGTCACATCTTCATTTAAAGTAAAAATAGGATTAAAAGATGCCTTCAAATTTCTTTTTCTGATTTCAGGCGCACCTACCACAATACCATAGCGATTATAAACTTTAATGACTTGATCTTTATTAGATTCATCTATAGAGATTAAATTTTCAAGTTCTACTTTCAAATTATACGCCTACCTTTATTAAAGTTTTATCATGAATATGCTGTCTAGCTAGTAACATTACAAAAAAATCCACATTCTACTATATAAATAAAATAGAAATTTACTAATTAATAAATCCTACACTTACATTAATACTCACTATGGCAAATAAACTTAACTACGATTAAGTTAAGCGTACCAGTACTTATACCACCATTTCAATGTTGTGTTTACGCCACTTTTTTGGCGGACTTCACTGATTTTTTGGCGTGATTTGGCGGTAATACAAAAAAACACCGCCAAAATATGGCGGTGTTTAATACACCTAATAGGTATATAGAATTATAAATATAGTAAATTACCCTAAGTATACTATAGGTGTCTTGAGACACCCTAAAATACATCCTTTTGTAGTAAAATATAACAATTTTTATCAATTGTAGCATATTCTAAAACTAGAGTAAATTCATTCGTTCCGCAAGGTTTACTGCTTCTGTACGTGAATCTACATTGAGCAGGGAAAACAACTGTGTTAAATATCTTTCAGTTGTTCGTTGAGGAATATTTAATTCGATCGCTATTGCTTTATTTGTATGCCCTTTAGCAATCAACCTTAAAATTTTCTTTTCTTTTTCATTTAAATGTATATCGAGCTTTGCATCCTGCAATTTAAAGCGATTATCAAGAAAATCTAAGAAATTTTTTGGTAACACAATTTCACCATTGGCAATGGCTCGGACCGTCCGTAATATTTGTTCTTTAGATGCTGTCTTCGCTAAAATCCCCTCTATCTTTCTTTCCAAAATAAGTGGATAATAATCCGTAATATCATCCCCTGTATAAAGGATAATCGACGCGTCAACCTGTATAGCTTTAATATTTCGAGCTAAATGAATGCCATTTTCCAAAGGCATATTAATATCAATAAGATAAATATCATATGGCTTATTTTTTATTTTTGGAATGACAGAAGTTGCATCACTTTCCGTATCAACTAAAATATCTTCATTTTCTTTAAATAAATTTTTTGTTCCCTCTAACACAATAGGGTGATCATCCACTATGAGCATCGTTATCAAGTGTGTCACTTCCTTCTTTTACTGTAATTCTAATAAACATCCCTTTATTAATATGGGTTTCCATGTAAAAGTGTCCATTAAAGGCTTTGACACGCTCTTGCATACCACGAATCCCCATCGACTCTGCTACTATAATATCATTTACATTACAGCCTACCCCATCATCCTGATAAATGATTTCAAATCCATTGTCCATTTCCTTAAGGTGAATCTCAACTGTTGTCGCGTAGGAATGTTTCAGCGCATTGTTAAGTAATTCTTGAAATAGACGGTAAATCATTAAGTTCATTCGCTCATCCTCTAGATAGAGACGATCAATTGTATAGATTAACAAAAAGCTAGCTCTTTCTGTTACTTTTCGAATGAGTTTTTCTAAGGCAGCATTTAGCCCTAGTGTGTCTAATAGTGGGGGTTTTAGATTTTCACAATAAGCTCTTAAATCATGTAAAGATGTAACCATTTGTTGATGAATCTTTACAAGTTTTTGTTGAATTTCTAATGTATCTTTTGCATTTATTAAGACATCTATTTCTCGAGCAATATGGAGTTGCTCTTGTAAATTCGTATCATGCAATTCTTGAGCTAATTGATATTTTTCCTCTTCAAACCTTAACCACAGTAGTTTGTTTAGCCAAGGTAATTGACCATCATCTGCTTGCTTCATATGCTTTAGTTCCTCTAACAGTTCTTCCACCATTTTTGTATTTTCTATAAAATTATTTACATATAACAGAAGCAACTCGAGCCATAGTAGCTCTTCTTCTTTTAAATGAATTGAATTATTATGCCCCAATACTAAGGCTCTTTTGTAATGAGCATCTTGATGGAGGAAAGCTAGATAGACTTTGTCAAGTTTCCGTATTTCTCCTAGTTTTAAATCTTCCATTAACATAGGATTTATAGGAATCTTTCCCTCAACCGTTGAAGTAAATTGATTTGTGTCATAGTCATAGGTTAATACAAATACATGCTCAAGCTCAAGGTGCAGTGAAACTTCCTGTGCAAACCTTTCTAAAAGCTCATCTAATTTAATCGTTTTGCCAATTCTATCTACAGCAATATATAACTGATGTATATAATCACCTTTAGTAGAAAATAATATTTTGCGCTTGCGATAATCTACCTTCTCTTTTATGTAGAAAAGAACAACTAACGATAAAAAAGTAAACAATGAAATACCTGATATCACAGTCATCGTTAAAAATTTTCCAGCGATCCAATACAAACCAAAAGCAAACCACAAAGTAAATATTAAAGAAAATATTACATAGTACCGAAGTCTTGTAATGTGATATTCAATATCAAATAATCGTTCCGCTAGTTGAGTAAAAATAAAGCTAAATGGGATCAACAGTAAAAATAAAGCACTGATTTCAGCGGAAAGTATATATTGATTAAAAAATATAAGTGGAAATGCATAAAGAAACAAGAATGGAAGAAAAGGAATCATTACGCCATTTAACAAAATTTTCAACTGAGGTGATTTATATTTAAAATAGCTTAGCAATAAAATACCAAGTATAGTAATAAGAAAAAGTAAGAAAACAGTTAAAACAATATTTGAAAGGAAACCATGCAAGTCATAATAAATAATGCCAATGTAGCCAAATAGCATCGCTATAATAGGTAGTAGATAAAATAGTTTGATATTGTTAGAAAGTATCCAATTTGCCTTTAAAAAAACAAAATAATCTCTCAAGAAATGTAAAAACAATACTAAACATAATAGCATACTTCCTCGATTGACGATAATGCCTATACTGTTTAGACTGCCTGATGCGCCGCTACTAAGATAAGCTATGGAGACAGATAGCATAAATAAAATAAGCAATCTTAATAGCGAAGTGTTTTTTTGTTTACAATACAAATAAAGGACAATAAAAAATGTTAAAAAATAGTAACACCCTGGAATTACCAATACAAAATAAAAATGCTCAGTAAAATCTAAACTACTTACTTCTACGTCGATTGTTTGACCATCAGGCTTCAAAATAGTTAACGTATTTGCCGCCCTAATAACAAAATCATCTTTGACATAAGGAATTGCGTTAATTGGAACATTATCTATTTTTAAAATCATATCATTCGTCGAAATCTCTTGCCCATTCAATAATGGTCCATATGAATTTTCTACTACCCAGTTTCCATTTATTTCTTTAATATCTATACCCAAATAAGGCTTGCTATAAGTAACATATAGCAGGTAGAAACCTAGCAGAATGTAAACACTTATAGCAAGCATAAACCATTTTCGTATAATTATATTTAGTTCCAGATTGTATGTTGTAGACATAGTTCTTCTTCGAATGAGTCAAGTATAGCCTGTTGTTCAGTTGCTGAAAAACCAATTAATGCGACTTTCTGTTCTTTTAACAGTGATACTAGTGCTGGGTTTTGTTCTAGATACTGAATTACATTAATCATAAAAATCTCTCCTCATCTCATTAGTTTTATTAGGTATTCTTTACCTACTTTGTTTATAGCAACATTTTCGAGATTATTCAATGCTTTTAGCTTATAGAGGTTCTTAATCGTAATGGCATAACGTATTGCGCCACCATTTTGCAACTCATTTTCTATAGCATTTTTATCCAAAAATGTAACTATATCTTCATTATAATAGTTTATCACATATTTTGAAACACTATTATTTTGTGACATTAGATAAATAATTGGTAACGAATATTTTTTATTTAAAAGGTCATTCTTAGGGCCCCATGTTTTTAAACCTTGAATATCATTTTTTATTTGTTGAATAATACCTATATATTTTCCATAATCTTCTATTTCAGCAGTCATTTCTCCTTTGGCAAGTGCTTCACCGATAACACAACTCATTGCTGTTAGGGAACCTGATTTTTGATCAATCATTTGTAAATAGGATTGCTCATCTTGGCAATCATTGAGTACATCTAACTGCTGGCCACTAATACTTCGCAAAGCATATTCTTGTAATAATCGAAGGGCCATATTTTTATGTTCAAACGTAGTGTTATGTATAGCCTTAGATGACATAACGAGCATGGCTAATGCAACATTTAATGCAAGTTCGGGTGTTTTGCTCCAAATATAATCAGAATCCTTATCCTGTAAATCATCAATAATATCATAGGACAAAATTAGAAGTTCAATAGCTGCAGCGACTTTATAAATATCATCATTCAAACAATCTACAAATGCTTCATAATGCCAAAAACATAGTTTGCCAAACGAATAGCCTGTATCTACTTTTTCTGCTTTAAATCTTTTAAGCATTGTCTTTAATTCATCACCAAGCATTGCATCATTTTCAATAAGCATGTCTAAAGATTCATTAATGCGTCCATCTATATCCTTCAATAGCCCTCTTCCTCCTTAATTATATTATCAAATATTATATATATTATTGGTAATTAATTCTAGTATTTACAAGTTAAATGAATTAATGTCACCTTTTCTACTTATCACTAATAATAAAAACAAAAATACCGCCAAATAATGGCGGTATTTGAGAATAGCACGCCAGTTTTTTGTTAAAAAGTAGTAAAAAAAATGGCGGTATAATTACAGAGACCGCCATTTTTTTGGCGTTAACTGACCATTGAAATGGCGTCCGGACTGATGTTACGCTTAAGTTAGGTAAAATTAAAATTCTCCAAATTAGGAGTGATCGAAATGGCTAATGGAGTAAATAACACTATTCTAATACTTACAGAAACTTTTTCCTGCACAATTTATGTATCAGCAGAAGAAATCACTATTAAAAAACCTTCACACGAACAACAATCTATTGAACAACTAATTATTCAAGCAGAGCAACGAGCTTATCAAGAAACTTTAGCAGTATACAAACTTAAATCTACTCTATCCGACTCCATTTGTGATACATCTGGTTTTGAAGATACTTTTCAGCAAAAAATGGATGCTTATATGGCGCAATATAAGATTGTAAAAGTATCCGATGACGATTTGTTATTATTGTCTTTAGTGAGCCCTTTAACTTCTGGTTTGAATCTTCATACACCAATGATATATAAAGCTCCTCATTGTAGCATTATGTATGCTCGAGGAAAGCAAATACAATCTCTTAATAGCCATAGCATCGGCAGTAATACCGTAAAAAATGCAGACTTACCAACTGATGTTCAAAATACAGATTATATTGCCTCTACAAAGACTTTCAATTCTGTTACGAAGGCAAGTGAAGCTTATTATTACTGCCCAACTAATTTTACTGGATTATGCATTAATGAGAGCGGTATTTCTTTTAATATTACTTCGGCTTTCAACAGCTGGAATAAAACCTCCATCAAACATTAAACTGCTATTTCTAGTAAATACAACTTCATTAGGCTTCATAATGAATCGATTTTTATTGTTTACCTTATCATTTCACCCCTCAATTAAAAAACGGCGAGGTGTGGTGTGACACAAACAGAAACACCCTCTTGCCTACCTCTCCTTCGCACCCAATATTGATATATAAAGCAAAAAGAGGTGCCACAAATGACTTGTGACACCTCCCATTCTTATTAACCTTTTACATAGTAAACATCTTGTCCGCTTTCAATGATAAAGTCAGGTTTAGGCTTACCTGCATTTGCTTTATGACCAGCAATATGCTCAGGGCTCTTCTCCCAATTTTTCCATGCTTCTTCTGATTCCCAACGAACCATAATAAGCACTTCTTCATCGCCACGACGTACTTTTTTTACAAGGACTTGCTTGTCGATAAAACCTGGTTGTTGTTCAAGTAGTGATGGACCATCCTTTTTAGCTCCAAAACGCTCTACAACCTTATTGGCATTGCCTTCTGTAACGACCATACGTTTAATTTGAACAAACATATTAGTTAAACGCCTTTAAAATATCATCAGCTTTTGCAGTTTCTGATAATAAACCGCCACCTGATAGGTACCAATATTCTGGATTTAGATAGAAAATTTTACCGTTCTTAGCAGCGTTAGTAGCACTAACGATTTCATTTTCAATAGCAGCTTTCGTACCAGACTCACCTTCAGGGTTAACTGCCGCATCACGGTCAACTACGAATAACATATCTGGGTTTTTCTCACGTACGTACTCAAAGCTTACGTTATCACCATGTGTATCAACTTTAATTGTGTCATCAACAGCTTTTACACCAAATACATCATGAATAACACCAAAACGTGAACCAGGACCATATGCAGATAATGAACCTTCACTACCTAAAACGATTAAAGCTTTGTCTTCAGATGAAGCAGTTTTTGCTTTGATCTCTTCTACTTTCGCTTCATATGCAGCAAATGCATCAGCCGCTTCTTTTTCTTTACCGAAAATTTTACCAGCTAATTCAGTGTTTGTTTTGAATGATTCCATGAAATTCGTGTTATCTACACCAACGAATACAGTTGGCGCAATTTTAGATAATTCTGCGTAAGCAGCCGCTTGACGACCAGAAATAAAAATAATGTCTGGGCTCATAGAAGAAATTGCTTCAAAATCAGGCTCTTTTAAAGAACCAACATTTACATACGTAGTGTCAGCATATTTGCTTAAATAACTTGGTACTGCTTGTTGTGGCACACCTGCAACTTCAACGCCTAAAGCATCTAAAGTATCAAGGAAACCATAGTCAAATACAACAATATTTTTTGGTTGTTCTTTAAGTGTTACTTCTTCAAATGTATCTTCGCCCATTGTACTACCTGGGATTGTGATTGGGTAAGCAGCAGCCGCTTCACTTTGCTCTTCAGCGGGTTTATTATCTGTTGAACCTTTATCGTCTTCTTTTGATTCTTCTTTCGAACTACAAGCAGCTAATACTAAAAGCATCATTGCCATTAGCACAGTAAGTAATTTCCAATTCTTCATTGTGAAATGCTCCTTTAATGGTTTTTATATTTTTAGATAGGTATGACTATCTATTATTACTATGAGTTAAAATACACACAAATGCGACAGCCATTCTGCTCTTGAACAGGGATATCCATATCATAGATTTCCTTTAGTGCATCTGAGTTAATAATGTCATTCGTTGGACCATCTTTTACAACACGTCCATTTTTTAAAGCGACGATATAATCAGAATAGACAGATGCAAAGTTAATATCATGTAAAACAATGACAACCGTTTTTCCTAACTCATCGACCAACTTACGCAATATTTTCATGATTTGCACGGAATGCTTCATGTCCAAATTGTTAAGTGGCTCATCTAATAGAATATAGTCGGTGTCCTGTGCAATGACCATTGCAATAAATGCCCGTTGACGCTGACCACCCGATAATTCATCCAAGTAGTTATGCTGAATATCGTCTAAATTCATATATTGTATTGCCTCATCTACTTTTTGCTCATCCTCTGGTTTTAGGTTCCCTTTTGAATAAGGAAAACGACCAAATGATACGAGTTCGCGTATGGTTAGACGTACATTCATGTAGTTTGACTGCTTTAAAATCGATACGCGCTTTGCAAAGTCATCGGATTTCCAGCGACGCACATCCGACTTATCCAGTAGTACTTCTCCAGTGTCTGCATTCAGTAAACGGCTTACCATTGAAAGCAATGTTGATTTACCTGCACCATTCGGTCCGATAAAAGACGTAATTTTCCCTGGCGCAACGTCTACACTAACATCTTGAATGACAGGCTTTTTCCCAAAAAACTTAGAAATTTCTTTTACTTGGATCATCCTGCTGACCTACTTTCCTTCAATAATAAGTAGATGAAGTACACACCACCTACAAAGTTGATAATGACGCTAAGTGTTGTATCGAAGTTAAAAATACGTTCGACCATCCACTGTCCACCGACTAAAGCAACAATACTCATCACACAAGAGCCTGCGATTAACACAGAGTGCTTGTACGTCTTGAAAAACTGATACGATAAATTCGCTACGATTAAGCCAAAGAATGTAATAGGCCCAACAAGAGCTGTAGAAACGGCAATTAATATAGAAGATAGAATAAGCATGCGCTGTACAAGCTTATCATAAGGTACTCCTAGGTTTATCGCAGTATCACGACCAAGGGACATCACATCAAGTTGGCTCATATGACGCCATCCGTATACAAAAGTTCCGACAATCACAAAACCTGCTAACCATACTAAATCTGAATTCACATTATTAAAGCTGGCGAACATTTTACTTTGTAAGCTTAAGAACTCGTTAGGATCAATTAATACTTGGAAGAATGTTGTGACACTTCCTAAAAACGTTCCGACAATCATTCCGACTAGCAGCAGGAAGTAAATCGGTCGTTTCCCTTCTTTGAACAATACCCGATAGAAAATTAGTGCAAAAATTACCATAGCTGTAACAGCTAACAAGAAATTATATTGCGCGTTAATAACGAATATGGACATAGAACCAAAGAAGTAATAAATTATTGTTTGCACCATCATATATAACGCATCAAGTCCCATAACACTTGGTGTTAATATACGATTATGTGTAATCGTTTGGAATACCACTGTGGAATATGCAATGGCAATTCCCGTTAATGCCATCGCCACCACTTTAATGAGGCGACGAGGGAACGCATAATGATAGTTCCCATTTAGTTCATAAAAGACATACAGTAACATAGCAATTACTGCTAAACCTAGTAATATCAACATTTTGGTACGGTTACGCATATGCTCTCCCCCTAAACAACATAAATAGGAAGATGGCACTTCCGATGACGCCGACCGTCATACTAATCGGAATTTCATAAGGGAAAATCAAGACGCGTCCTAAAATATCACATAATAATAGGAATGACATTCCGAGTAATGCTGTATGTGGTAATGTCTTTGCAAGGTTATCCCCTTTGAATAGCGATATGATATTTGGAATAATTAATCCAAGGAAAGGAATCACACCAACAGTTAATACCACTGTAGTTGTTACGAGTGCTACTAACACTAGACCTAAATTCACAACGAATTTATAGGAAAGACCAAGATTTTTTGCAAAATCTTCACCCATACCAGCCACTGTGAAACGATTCGCATAAATGTAAGCTAAAATTAGAACAGGTACACTTATGTATAAAAGCTCATAACGACCTTTCATTATTAAAGAGAAATCTCCTTGTAACCATGCAGTAATGTTTTGGATTATATCTGCCTTATACGCAAAGAATGTCGTAATCGACGAAAGAATATTTCCGAACATTAAGCCAATAAGCGGTATAAAAATCGCATCTTTAAACTTTATTCGATTTAATATTTGCATAAACAATAATGTGCCGGCTAAAGCAAATATGAAAGCGAAGGAAATTTTTTGGAAGTACGTGACATTCGTAAATAACATCATTGAAATTAGGACGCCTAATTTCGTAGCATCTAAAGTTCCTGCTGTAGTTGGTGACACGAACTTATTCCTACTTAAGCTTTGCATAATTAAACCAGCAATACTCATACCTGCACCTGCTAGCAAAATTGCTACAAGTCTTGGTACACGACTAATAATAAATAGTCTAGTTTCTTCTGAACCGAAGTCTAATAAGTCACTTGGCTTAATATTTACTACACCAATGAATAGCGACACAATAGACAACACAACAGTTGCTGTTAAAAGATATCTTATTTTCATTGTAATCCCCGGTAGATTCATTTTTGCTTGTAATTAATTATCGGATGAAAATGATTATCATTACTCACGATTCTCATTATAAGCATCTTTCTATTATCAGTCAACCAACTATTGAGAATTGTTCTCGTTTTAAGTGGAAATACTTGAAAACTTTGATTTTTCAACAATAATATTGGCTAAACGACTTATTTTTTATTGCATTTCAACGCGCTCCCAAACCCGCAAGTTCCTCCAAAATAAAAAGGTAATTGAGAATGGCGTAGCTTTTCCTTCTCAATTACCTTTTAATTACACTACTCGTCTTATACCTCGTAGCCATGCAAAAATAATAGACCCCACCAAAATAAACCCTACATAGCCCATCACTGCATATAATTTTGATACAAGTGTCGTAAAGCCCACTAAGCTTGCCAAAAATCCTAAACCACCCATAAAAATTACAGCAACCTTAAAGCTAGGCTTTGTCGGTTTAAAAAATCGTACCGTAAATGAATAAAACATTCCTACCGCTGTATTGTAAATCATTCCTAATAATGAAAATGACATTAATAACCCTACGATTGGATGAATTTCATTTGCCAACGCTAACATTGGAATATCTACCCCGACAATAACGTTCATTTTAGCAAGAAGAGAAAAATGAATAAGTAGAATGAGCGCGCCTAACAACAGTCCACCAATAATGCCACCCATACCTGCAATTCGTTCATTACGGATTGCACCACACATCACTGTAAGGAGCGAGAAGCATACGCCGATATTAAAAGACATATAGAGCAAAGCCGTTACCCACCAGCTTTTAGAGGATGTTTGTAACTGCTGTTCTGCTATTGTTGCTTGCTCCGCAAACGATAAATCCATCGTAGCTATTGAATAGACTGCAATAATTGTTACGACAGCTAATAAATAAGGCGTTGCAATTGCAATAATATTAATAATGCTTTTTACATTCATCATTACTGTCATCATGGTAAGGGCAATCATACAAATGCTCCCCAGCCATACAGGTAGTCCAAACATTTGCTCAAAGGTAGCGCCAGCACCAGCAAACATAATGACTGATACACCAAACAAAAATAGCGATAACACAAAGTCCATTAAAAAGCCGATCGTATTACCTGAAATTTGATAAATCAAATCCTTATGAGACGTTGTCTGCAATCTCGAACTTATTTGTGCTATACACATTCCCACAAAGGCAAACCACAGTGTCGCCAAAAGAGCACCTAAAATCCCCTTATTGCCATAACTCGTGAAATATTGAATGATTTCTTGTCCTGATGCAAACCCCGCACCGACGATAATTCCTACATAAGCACCGCCGATTTGTAAGCTCTTTTTCAATCACTTCTCTCCTCGACTATTTATGCAATACTAACAATCATGATGGAAAATATGCCAAGCTCTATTACCCTTTATAGATTTTTTTGCTAATTGTTAATTTATCAATAATATCTAAATTCGGCTTATAGCCGATACCGATGCTCTGTGGCACACGAATATGCCCATCTTCTACTATGATTTCTGGTGTAACAATATCCTCGTACCAATAATGGCTAGAACCTGCGGTATCACCAGGCAGTACAAAATTAGAAAGCGCTGTTAAAGCGATATTATGTGCTCGTCCGATGCCCGCTTCTAACATACCCCCACACCAAACAGGAATAGCATGTTGTTGGCAATAGTCATGTATTTTTTTGGCTTCTGTTATGCCGCCTACACGCCCAATTTTAATGTTGATTACACCACAGCTACCTAGCTCAATTGCTTTCCTAGCATCTTCTAGTGATGTAATGCTTTCATCTAAGCAGATTGGTGTTTTCAACTGCTTTTGAAGCTTGGCATGATCGATAATATCGTCTGCTGCAAGTGGTTGCTCAATCATTAGCAGATTAAATGCATCCAGCTGCTGTAGCACTTCGATATCATTTAATGTATACGCTGAGTTTGCATCCGCCATTAACGGCAAATTAGGAAATGCGGCACGAATAGCCCGAATGACTTCGACATCGTAGCCCGGTTTTATTTTTACCTTTACTCGTTTATAGCCTTTTTCCACATAGTCCTTTATTAGCTCTAATAGCTTTTCAGTACTAGATTGAATGCCTACACTAATGCCTACATCAATAAGGTCCTTGCTTCCACCTAATGCATGGGCGAGAGATTGCTTTGTTTGCTGAGCATAAATGTCCCACACTGCACCTTCAATCGAGGCTTTAGCCATGCCATTACGCCGAATAGAGGCGAACAAGGTACTAACCTCATCTGGATGTGCAATGTCTTTATGTAGCAAAGCAGGCATTAAAAAGTCCTCTAACATATGCCACGTCGTTTTTAGTGTTTCCTCTGTATACCAAGGTGCTACAAAAGCAACTGTCTCACCCCATCCAATTGTGCCACTTGCATCCTTCACCTCTAAAAGCAATAGCTCTTTTTCGGCAACAGTACCAAAGCTCGTTGTAAACGGTGCCTTCATTGGCATTTTTAAATGCCTAATCGTAATTTCTTCTATTCTCACAAACGTCACTCCTTATCCATATTATAAAGCCAATAAAGAGCGTCTGACCAACAGATAAAAATGAACGTATTCTTTGTGCTTTTTCACACGAACAATTGCATATTCTTGCTCAAAAAAGGTTGTTAAAATCGTACGAATCTTATAACGCCAGTCCTCCGCTAATTTAGGACTCTCCACTTTTATCTTTTGCAAATGCTGTGGAATTGGCACTAAATAAGCGTCCTTATAAAATTGTTGCTTACTATCGAATTCACCATCTTGATCGAGCACAGGCAATCCGTCGACTGTCAGCGACCACGATGCTATTTGTTCTGCCACTTCTTCTAGCTCATCTAAACAATCGTCTGCATGATTGCGCTCAATCCACCATTCGACTGCAATCCTGTCCGAAGGTAGTCCATCATTAAAATCGTCTTGCAGTGGACCGTAATAATCCACCTCATACTGATTACTAAAAGCACTAAGCTTTAAGAACGTTAAATTTGCTAAACGCGCTTCTAATGGATCAATTAACCAGCGAACAAGTTGAAATCCGTTCTCTCTTGCATACTCTTGTTGGGCATGCTTCAATAGTTCTCCCACACCTTGTTCACGATATGTTTTGTCAACACCAATCATGTGTGAGTGTAAATACATTTTTCCGTCCAAATAGCCTACAAAGCAGTAATTAAAACCAATTAGCCGACTTTCAAGAAAAGCACCCAACAATAATCCACCGTTTTGTACAGCCGCTAAAATTTGATGCGATGGAATTGCCTGACTCCCCCAAATTTCAGCATTTAAGCATTGCACCTCAGCAATCTCCGCAGGTGTCATCATTTTTTTAATAACAACGTTTTTTAACATGTTCTGATGCCTCCTTTATGGTTCTAGTTCTAATGCTCCTAACACAGCGTTTGTCAGAATTTCGACTCCTGTTACAAGTCTTGCCTGTTTAAATTTCATTTTTGGATGATGTAGCCCTGGTGTTAATCCGCAACCTAGACCGAGCATAGTTGATTTTAAGTGCGGACGTTGCACCGCATAATGATGAAAATCCTCTCCTCCTGGGGTATGTACAGGCTTACGTAAATTAGACAATCCAGCAGCCTTTACAATAGCTTGCTCCATAATATATTGAGCCGTCGTATCTACCTCAGCAGCAACAATATTAGCAACTGTTCGTAATTCAATTTGCACTTTATGCAATATTTTTGAAGAATCAATTACGCGCTTTACACCTAGAGCGAGTGTCTCCATAACATCGTTGCGTTGTGCTCGTATATCAATAGTAAAGGCGGCTTTTCCCGGAATTATATTGCCTGAAGCTCCTCCTGCTTGAAATTTTGTCATCTTAATGGAGACAGGCACCATTGGATCTGTATGAATTGTACGTAAATCCTCTATTATCGTTGCCCCTACTTCAATTGCATTTACACCGAGATGCGGCCTTGCTGCATGGGCGTCCTCGCCTATGATTTCCCCTTCCAGTAAACGGGATGCGCCGTGATACAACGCTGCACAGTATGTACCATCTTCAAGCTCATGGACAGGTCTTAAATGGACGCCAAATAAATAATCTAAATCATCAATAATACCTTCTTCTAGAACAGCTAATGCGCCCGTTCCTTTTTCTTCAGCTGGTTGAAAAATAACACGTACTGTTCCTTTTAATAATTGAGATTGCTCTTTCAATAGTAAGAGTGCACCAATTGCCATTGTCATATGACCATCATGTCCACAGGAATGATTCGCTCTAAACTCACCATCTACTTCTTGCCATAATGCATCAATATCCGTACGTAAGCCCACTTTGGGATTTCCCTTGCCGATATCAACATAAAGCCCTGTACAATTTTTAAAGCGTTGTGGGGAAAATCCTTCACGCGTCAACAAATCAACAATATAATTTGTTGTCTCTACCTCTTTCCAGCTTATTTCTGGGTGTGCATGTAAATACGTGAAAATCTCCATTAATCTTGGCCTCAAACGATCCAATGCTTCTTTCATGACAACCACCCCCTTAAAATTGTTACTAGTAAGATTATTATAACGAAAAATAGTCCTATTCTACAGAAAATTAAATTATCTTCTAGCTAATAGACTACACAAAAGACAAAAAAGATGCGTAGCAATGTCTTTTAGTTTTGTTGCGACTGACGATGTATCCGCGGAAAACACCATTTTAGTGGACAACAACACTTTTCTCTATTATGCAAAATAAACGAAACCTTAGCTGTTTATTCTTTTGCAGTAAACAATAAATAGAATCTTGTACTAGTTGTTGGGAGTGGAGGCGGTGACTCCTGTGGGAATGCACGTAGCGTAAGACGCAATGAACCGCGCGCTAGCGAGGGTTGCGGCTTACGTGTGTGCCCGCGGAAAGCACCACCGTAGCGGACAAAACGCCATAGCAAAAAAGTGCTAGATTGATGACAGTCAATCTAACACTTTTCTCTATTATCCCAGCATATTCAACTAATTAATGCCTCGCATCGCTTTAGAAATAATCGGTGAAAGTACTAATAAGAGTATGCCAATAAGAATTGACAATGATCCTAAAAATCCGAAATATGTGAATTCACTTACAACCTCATATACCTTAACTAGTTGAGCGTTAATCGCTTGAGCCGCAGCACTAGTTAAAAACCACAGTGACATTGTTTGTGCAGCAAAAGCTTGTGGAGCTAATTTCGTTGTTGCAGACAGACCTACAGGAGATAATAATAATTCCCCAACTACTACTAAAAAGAATGATAATACTAACCACAACGGACTAACTAAAGCTTGTCCACCAGATAGATGTGCCGGAATCATCATCACTAAAAATGATAATCCTGCAAAGAATAGTGAATAAGAAAATTTACGTGGTGTGGATGGTTGCTTATCGCCCCATTTTAGCCATAACATCGCAAATAGTGGTGATAATGTAATAACAAATAAAGGATTTAGTGATTGGAACCAAGATGATTCCAACTGGAAGCCACCAAGATTTAACTGTGTACGCTCATCTGCATACGTCGCAAGGATTGTTGCACCTTGCTCTTGAATAGCCCAAAACATAACTGCCGCTAAAAACAGCGGAATGTATGCAAGAAGACGAGATTTCTCATCTTTCGTTGTTTTCTTACTACGGTACATATAAATAAAGAAAGCTGTTGGAATAAGCACCCCAAGAATAGTAATAAGTAAACTAAAGACATTCATCGTTAGCATACCAGTTTTAATGCCGATGCCACCTAAGACAAGAATAATTAGCGCTACAATAGCGAATTGTGTAAAGACTTTTTTACGTTCTTCTGGTTGTAACGGGTTATTTACTTGTAAGCCCGCTAATCCTAGATATTTTTTCTCTGTTACTTTAAAAACAATTAAACCAATTAACATACCAACGGCTGCTAAACTAAAGCCTAAATGGAAACTATACTTTTGTCCAATTGTTCCGACAATAAACGGCGCAATGAATGCACCCATATTAATGCCCATATAGAAAATCGAGAACCCTGCATCACGACGACTATCTGTTTCAGCATAAATATCCCCTACAATACTTGAGACATTCGGTTTTAATAAACCAGTACCGATAACAATAAACGCCATCGACACAAATAACATTGTCACACCGCCAGGGAATGCTAGCAGGAAGTGACCTATCATAATTAACACGCCACCATAAAAAATCGTTTTACGTGTACCTAAAAGTCGATCGGCTATCCAGCCACCAATAATACCCGACATATAAACAAGGGAACCATATATGGCCATAATGGAGTTCGCTGTACCGCGATCAAGACCTAATCCACCTTCATTTAATTCATAATACATGAAGAAAATTAGAATCGCTCGCATCCCATAGTATGAAAAACGTTCCCAAAATTCTGTGAAAAATAATGTAAAGAGCCCCTTAGGGTGTCCGACAAAACCATTTTGAGGGACGGATTTTACAATTTCATCTTTAGTAGACATAACAATATCCTCTCCCATTTTATTATTCCTTAAAAATATTATTACCCATTAGTAAGGATAAAAAACTATGTTTCACCATACTAAAGCGTTTTAGTCACTTTATCAAGAGTTTTAAAAAATGTTGAAAATTTATCAGTTTTCTCTATATTCAGATTGATTAGATGATATTTTCTTAAATATATTGAAATATCTACGTTTTCGCACTTTTTGCTTTATAAAAGAATAAAATATTAATATAATATTTCAAAATACTATATAATCAGAAAATATTTTTTTATGCAAATAAAAAAATCAATGGCGATAATCACCATTGATTGTTCATTATTTCAAAATGCATTATTACCAATTAATAGAAGTTATAACAAGTGCTTTGCGACCTTATCTCAACGCACAAGCTTTATTCCGTTATATGTGTCACTTCCATAGAAATAAGCTAAGCCCCTTTTCTAGCTACGTGTTAGCTCACTTACATTTAATTCTATGTTATTTAACTACAAAATGTTGATATTTTGCGTAATCGGCTTCTTTTGCTTCAAGCTTTAATAATGTCCCTGCTTCTTCATATGCCGTTTCATAAATCGTCGCATTTTCATTTAAATAAGAAACAACATTTCCTTGCTCATATGGAATAAGCATTTTACAAGTTACATAATCAGAAAAAATATGCTGACGTATAATTTGTAAAAGTTCGTCTAAACCATTGCCTTGCTTTGCAGAAATCCAAATATTGTCCCCACTGATAACAGGATACGGCACATTTGCTAAGTCCGCCTTATTATATACATAAATAGTAGGGATTCCCTCCACTCCAACCGCTTTTAACGTTTCATTTGTAACATCCATCATAAAGCCATGCTCTGCATTTGAAACATCTACAACGTGGAGCAATAAATCTGCATCCCGCGCTTCTTCTAATGTTGAACGAAACGCTTTTACTAGATGATGCGGTAACTTACTAATAAAGCCAACTGTATCTGTTAATAAAAACGATTTCTTATCATGTAATTCAATATAACGGACAGACGTTTCGAGTGTAGCAAATAGCATATCCTTCTCAAATACTTGTTTATGATCCTCTTGTCCAATTTTAGCAAGCAGCTGGTTCATGATCGTTGATTTGCCAGCATTCGTATAGCCCACAATAGACACAACGGGTACAGCATTTTTTCTTCTTTGTTTTCGTTGAGTTTCTCGTTGCTCCATTACTTGCTCGAGCTCTTTTTTTATTTTAGAAATTTGATCTTCAATTTTTCGTCGATCTAACTCAAGCTTGGTCTCACCTGCTCCACGGTTTTTAAAACCGCCACCAGTACCACCACCTTGACGGCTTAGGGAAGCATGTAAACCGACTAAACGCGGAAGCATATATTGAAGTTGCGCCAGCTCAACTTGCATTTGTGCTTCACGTGTTTTGGCACGGCGTCCAAAAATATCTAAAATTAACATCGTCCGATCAATGACTTTTGTCTCTAAATCGCGCTCTAAATTACGGATTTGTGAAGGTGATAATTCATCATTAAAAATCACAAGATTAGCTTGTGCTTCTTCATAAAAACTTTTTATCTCTTCGATTTTACCTGTCCCGACATAATGAGATGGTGTGACTCGCTCTAAATTTTGCGTGACGATACCCATCACTTCCACATTTAAAGCTTCAGCTAAATTAGTAAGCTCCTCCATCGAATACTCAAAATGTTTATCATTACGTAAATTAACACCAACTAATATGGCCTTTTCTAACAATACATCTACTTCTTTCAATTTATCCATTCACAATCCTCCCACCAACGCCTTGGTGTTGCTATAACAAATTTTCTTCATCTTACCATATAATACCCGAAACTGTGTCTTTTAGTCGGCAAGGATTCCTTCCACCGCAGCGTTATTTATATAGCACATACTTCAAAGTCGAATCATCAAAAATAGTCTGCTCATTATAAAAAAACAAATGCGCCCTAGACTAGAAAATTGGGCGCATGCTTTAATGTAGATAAACTATGTTTATTTAGAAATGAGTAAACGAACATTCGCTTACTCTTATCGACTTATCCTTGCTCTTTTTTTAACAATGTTTCGGTACGATCGAATTCTTCCTCAATTTCAGCATTTCTCTTATATGTCACCATACTTACAACAACGGCTACTATTAAACAAACAAAGAATCCTGGAACGATTTCGTATAAAGTAGTTGAAAGCAGCTTTATTTTGCCCCATATAAAGGCTGTTGCCGCACCTGTCACCATTCCACTAAGCGCTCCGTAATTCGTCAATTTCTTCCAATATAATGATAATAAAATTATTGGACCAAACGCAGCCCCAAAGCCAGCCCAAGCAAACCCTACTAAATTTAAAATGGAGTTTTCAGGGTTCCAAGCTAAAATTGCTGCAATAATGGCTACTACTAAAACTGCCATACGCCCAATAAACACATAATGTTTATCGTTTGCTGTTTTATTAAATAACGCCTTGTAAATATCTTCAACAAGTGCTGAAGAAGTGACAATTAATTGCGATGAAATGGTACTCATAATTGCAGCAAGAATAGCAGCCAGCATAATACCTGCGATAAATGGATGGAATAAAATTTGACCAAGTACAATAAAGACCGTTTCAGCGTCTTTTAATTCCCCTGCATTTTGTTGATAGTACGCTACACCTACTAATGCCGTTGCAAGGGCACCAGCAAGACTTAAAATCATCCAACCAATACCGATGCGACGAGCCTGTTTCGTTTCCTTTACAGAACTAATCGCCATAAAACGCACGATTATATGGGGTTGCCCAAAGTATCCTAACCCCCATGCAAGCGATGAAATAATCGCTGCAGCTGTCGCTGATGCTGGTAATAAACTTAAATGTTCTGGGTTTACCGTTTTAATGGATTCTACTGTTTCACTAAGACCACCCGTTAAAAATAGCCCAAATAAAGGTACTGTAATCAGTGCTAAAAACATAATAAGACCTTGTAAAAAGTCCGTATAACTCACCGCTAGGAAACCACCAAACAATGTATAGGCAACAACTACGCCTGATACAATCAATAAACCAGTATGATATTCGTACCCAAATGAGCTGTCAAAAAACTTACCGCCAGCTACCATACCTGAGGAAACATAGAATGTGAAAAACAATAAAATAATGAGTCCTGAAGCAATTCTGATTAATCTTGTATGATCACGTAAGCGATTATCTAAATAACTCGGTATTGTAATCGAGTCATTTGAAACTTGCGTATAAACCCGTAATCTTGGTGCGACAAACATCCAATTCAAATAAGCTCCTATTGTTAACCCAATGGCGATCCATGCTTCAACAAGTCCCGAAGCATAAATTGCCCCTGGAAGCCCCATTAAAAGCCAACCTGACATATCTGCAGCACCTGCACTCAACGCTGTAACAGCAGGCCCTAATGATCGACCACCTAGCATATAATCTGTTAAATTTGAAGTTTTAACGAATGCATACCACCCGATTCCGAGCATGACAATCATATAAATGATAATAGCAATAAGCTGATAAGTATTATCTGACATAAGCATTCCTCCTTTTCACCACTTTTTTTACATAGAATACTTTTCACTATTAATATACCGTAAAATGTTCAAAAACGAAAATCCATTTTCTGAATATTCGATTTACCGAATATTTGAAATGGAAACAACGTGAAGAAAATTGTGTTACACTAATGCCATCTATTACACAACAAAGAAGGCGAAACAAATGACATTTGAAGAAATGAAAACACTGCTTCTAGACCAGATTTCACAACAACAACTCATTGCGGCTACAATTAGTCAACCACGAATGAAGTCCAATGAAATAAAGCGTATTAAACTAAAGCCCATCATGTTGAAAGAAGCTTATCATATACAAATTGAATACCAATATGAGCGTATTTTAAAACATGAGAATGTCCTATTAGCCGATTTCCCGCCTAAGCTTGACCTATTTTTTACTGACTTCCGTCAAGCACATATCGACTTTAAAGAAGAAAAAGTACACGTGCAACTATCGAAAAAAAATAAAGTTTTATGGAAATCAGATAAAGCAGCTACTCCGAAGCAAGTAAACTTATCACATAATCGTAAGAAAAACTATTTACTTGATGAGTCCACGCCTTATCCTTTTTTAATTCGTTTAGGTGTACAAAGCGAAGAAGGAAAAGTAAAAAAACAAAAATACGATAAATTCAAGCAAATTAATCGCTTCATTGAATTTATCGACGATGCCTTAGCCTATTTACCAAAAAATCGCCAAGTCCGTATTTTAGATTTTGGTTCAGGAAAATCCTATTTGACGTTTGCCTTGTATCATTACTTAAAAATTGAAAAAGGGTTGGATATTCGCGTTACTGGCTTAGATCTGAAAAAAGAGGTAATCGAGGAATGCTCTCGTATTGCACAAGATTTAGGCTACGAGCAACTTGAATTTTTAGTTGGGGATATTAATGACTATAACGATGAATCGAATGTAGACATGGTCGTAACTCTACATGCGTGTGATGTTGCAACAGATATGGCATTATCGCGCGCAGTGAAATGGGGCGCAAGTGTTATTTTAAGTGTCCCTTGTTGTCAACATGAGCTAAACCGTCAACTTGATACACCGGCACTCGATGTCATGTTACAGCACGGTCTTGTTCGAGAACGTTTTGCAGCTCTCGCGACTGATTCAATTCGCGCTGAGATTTTATCACTTGTTGGTTATGAAGCACAGTTGTTGGAATTTATAGATATGGAGAACACACCGAAAAACATTCTAATTCGCGCGTATTATACTGGCAAAAAACCAACCGCACAACAACGTGCTAAGTATGATGCCTTTGTAACACTTTTGAATGCAAAACCATTTTTAGCAAATGAATTAACAGCTTATTTGTAAATTATGAAAACCCGAGGCGCATTATGTGCCTCGGGTTCTTTTTATAGCTCTTGTCGTAATGCTTGAATAACATCTATCTTCGTTGCTTTACGAGCTGGTCGGTAGCCTGAAATCATCGCCACACCAATACTGATGGCAGACGCAATGATAACAAGTTGCCATGGGATAAGTGAAAAAGTAATATCTGACGAACTAAAAGCATCCTCACCTGTCGCCGCTTTTAAAATTAATGGTAAAACTGCATTTGCTGTAAAGCTAATGACATATGAAATAATAACTGCAATAACGGTACCTAAAATGCCAATAAATGTGCTTTCCATTAAAAAGAGTCGTTGAATCAACTTTGGACTAGCGCCAATTGCCTTTAATACCCCAATTTCACGTGTACGCTCTGTAACCGCCATTGTCATCGTATTGAAAATCCCAATAGAGGCGATTAACACTGCAATGGTTCCAACAAAAATTAAACCAATTTTCAATACAAGGAAAAATATATCCATCTGATCCAATTGCTCCGTCACAGAGAACACGCTATAGCCCTTGTCTTTTAACTTTTCCAAAATAGGCTTTACATTTTCTAGACTATCCGCATAAATATTGAATTCCGTATTAAACACTTCATCTTCTGCTACTTTATCTAATGCTGCAAGGGTACTTCCTATCGCTGCTTTTTGCGTTGAATCCATATAGACGGTATTGTCAATCATCCAATCATAAGATGGTTTTTTTGTCACACCAACTATTGTATATTTCACCTTTTCAGTTTCAGACGCTCCATTGGAATTGGAAGCTAAAGATAATTCAATTTCTTTACCAATTAAAGACTTTTTATATCCTTCTTCACTACCATCGTAAAACGTTCCTTCTATTTCAGCCTTTTTGCTTTTTTCTTTAATGACATCTCGTTCTGCATCATTTAATAATGTTTGAGCAAAATGATATCCTACAATAATCTCATTTGACTTTGTTGGAAATTCCCCTTTTGCAAGCTTCCCAGTTACACTCTTAAAATCTGTCATATTCGTTATAACTAGACTTGAGTTTGTATCACGATCTTCAAAATATGAGTGCGCACTTGCATTAACTGCACTCGTTTCAAGCACTGTTTTAACATGGTCGATAGACTTGATTTCATCTTTCTGTTGCTCTGTAAATTGTGAGCCATCATATACTTGAATTTTAGTTATATTTTCATCTGATAGTATCTCGTTACGAATCGAATCCTGTAACCCAAACCCTACGGATGCAAGAACAATTAAAAATGCACACCCCATTGTTGCAGCAAGTACAGTCATAAATACACGTAATTTATTTTTCTTAATATGTTGGATAACAAAATCCAATTGGTCTTTCCATATCATGTTATTCATCCTCCTTCACAAGCTCGCCATCATACATACGGAAACGACGATGAGCGATTGTTGCCACTTCTTCATCGTGCGTAATAATGACAAAGGTTAAGCCAAGCTCACGATTTAAACTTTGAATAAGGAGTAAAATATCCTGCTCTGTTTCAGAATCTAGACTCCCTGTCGGCTCGTCCGCAAGCAAAATAGGAGGATTGGTAATCAGCGCTCTTGCAATACTTACACGTTGTTGCTGACCGCCTGATAATTCATTTGGATAATGGTCGGCCACTGTTGATAATCCGACTTTGTCCATTAATTTTTTCACTTTTTCTTTACGAATAGCTTTGCTTGCACCCTGTAATTTCAAAGGTAACTCTATATTCTCAAATGCAGTTAAACCCGGCATAAGTTGAAAGTTTTGAAAGATAAATCCGAACTGGCGCAATCGAAAAGCTGCACTTTCTGTTTCAGTGAGTTTCTCTGTCTGTTGTCCATTCACACGAATAGAACCTTGTTCAGCTTTCATAAACCCAGCTAAAATTTGTAGTAATGTTGATTTTCCAGAGCCACTCTTGCCCACAATTGCGACAATCTCTCCTTTTTTCACTTCAAAATTTACGCCCTTTAATACAGGTACATGTTTTTCCTTACCTTTTTTTCCAATTAAAAATGTATGTTGTAAGTTCTCGACTTGAATCATTTTTGACTTGACGCCCCTTTCTCTTACTTCTCTATTGTAGAAAACAATTCTTAATATTAACGAAGGATAAAAATGAAGATATTCTTAAGAAATTAGGGAACACTAAGAAATGTGAAGATATCTATCTTTACAATTCCTTTACAATTCAAAATCGACGACTTGTGAAAATTATGTCTTCCAAAGAGCACTCTCTGTACTAAACAGAATAGTTGAATTTAATGAAACCTTTATTATATAGGCATTTATGCTGTAATAATATAAATAAACACACGCTAACACTTAATATTTGTGAACAAAATGTATATTACAGGATTGTAAAGTTTTATATAGGAAAGATAAATTTTATGTAGATAAACGTAAGATTTTGTTATGATAGTAAAGTTTAAAGGTCGTTTATTTTATCTATATCCAGGAGGATTCTATTTACATGCTTAACTCAAAAAAACAAGACCCTTTCTTTGTAGCATTGCATAAAATTGCTGAAAATATGAGAGAGGCCGTACATTACGCAAATGATTTTCGTATAACAAGTGTAGCTGACTTAAAAGAGATTAGCATTACAATGAAAAATTACGAAACAGCTGGCGATAAACTCATTCATGAACTAATCGTAATGCTAAACAAATCATTTATGACACCGATCGAACGAGAAGATATTTTAGAATTCGCTATTCGTATGGACGATGTGTTAGATGGTACGGAGCATTGTATCGCCCACTTCGAAATGTTCTCCTTAACAGAAGTTGACGAATCAATGCGCATTTTCTTAGGCTATATTTCTAAAAGTGCCGACGAAATTGTTAAAGCAACTGAAGAGTTAAAGAAAAAGAATCTTATTGGCATGCGCCCACATGCCATTCTAATAAAAGACTATGAGCGTGAATGTGACGAAGTACAAAGAACTTCTATTAAGCAATTATTTTTAAATGAAAAAGATCCAATCCGCATCATTAAGTTTAAAGATATTTATGAACAACTTGAGGATATCGCTGATTATTGTCAAAACGTTGCCAACACAATGGAAACAATTATCATGCGTAACGCGTAACTAGGAGTGGGTCAAATACAATGAATACAATCATTATACTAACCGTATTGGTCGTCATCTTTGCCCTAACATTTGACTTTATTAATGGTTTCCATGATACAGCAAATGCTATCGCAACTTCGGTTTCCACAAGAGCATTGCCCCCACGTGTTGCCATTATTATGGCAGCGACGATGAACTTTATCGGTGCTATTACTTTCGTGGGTGTCGCAAAAGCTCTAACAAAAGATATTGTCGATCCATTCTCTTTAAATGCTTTTGAAGGAGATACAACTGGTTCTGTCGTTATATTAGCCGCATTAATTTCAGCTATTATATGGAACCTACTTACTTGGTACTTTGGTATTCCATCAAGTTCCTCACATACATTAATCGGTTCAATTGCCGGCGCAGCAGTTGCTTCTGCAGGCTTTAGCGTCCTTAATTATGGCGGTTTTACAAAAATCATTATGGCATTAGTATTGTCACCACTCATTGCAATTTGTGCCGGCTTTCTTATGATGACGCTGTTTAAATTATGGTTTAAAAACTTAAATTTATATCGTACGAATAAAGGCTTCCGGACAATGCAAATTTTCACAGCGGCTATCCAATCGTTTACGCACGGTACAAATGACGCCCAAAAAGCAATGGGGATTATGACAATGGCGCTAATTGCAGGAGGCTTGCATACTGGGGATGAAATTCCTTTTTGGATTCGAGCAGCGGCAGCTACTGCTATGGGTCTTGGTACTTCTATTGGTGGTTATAAAATTATTAAAACGGTCGGCGGTAAAATTATGAAAATCCGTCCTGTAAATGGCGTTGCAGCGGACTTAGCTTCTGCTACTGTTATTTTCGGTGCGACATTAGTACACTTACCAGTATCCACAACACACGTCATTTCTTCATCCATCATGGGTGTTGGTTCAGCACAACGAGTTCGTGGTGTTAACTGGGGAATGGCACGAAAAATTGTAACCACTTGGATTATTACAATGCCAATATCAGCTGTAATGGCATCCGTTATTTACTTTATATTATCTTTATTCTTTTAGAATTCACGGCACTCTCTGCTCACAGAAAGTGCCGTTTTTTCGGTGCCAGGCACTCATACAAATCTCACACAATTCTCACACAATATACTGCGAGCAGGATTTTCTACTTTGTCACACGACAAAAAGTGACACATCCTTTACACTAGTTTAAAAGGGGGATGCATTATCGTTATGAAAACTTTTTCAGCTTTTATCACTGCACATGCAAAAGCTATCGTTGCCATTTGGATTGTTATTTTTATCGCAATGGCTGTGTTTGCTATACAGCTTCCTAGCAAACTGCATGGAGATGGCTTTTTTGTTGAAGCTGATCATACCTATGTCACAAATGAACTAGCCAAAACATTCGACTTACCTGCAGAAACAATCATGGTTGTTTTTGATCAAGCAAGCAATAAAAAAATTGAAAACACCCTACAAAAGCTAGAGGACATTGAAGAAGTTCACTCTATTCAGTCACCATTGGATGATTCCACTTTACAAAAGAATGGCATTTCCTATGCCATGGTACATTTTAAAAATAACATTGATAATTTGCCTGCTATCGTCAAAGAGGTTCGTGCTTTAGTTGAAGATGAAGGGATCAGTGTAACTGGTGGTCCTGTGATTTCGGAGGATATTAATGAAGCTAGCCAAAAGGACTTAGCATCCGCTGAAGCCATTGGTTTACCAATCGCTATTGTTGTGCTATTACTTGCTTTCGGTACCGTTGTAGCTGCAATTTTACCAATTTTAATCGGAGTTGTTACCGTTGTCACAGCATTCGGACTGTTGACGCTACTAAGTGGTAGCGTTAATTTATCCATTTTTGTGTTAAATATTGTACCAATGCTTGGACTTGCCCTTAGTATTGATTTCGCCCTGCTATTTATTAATCGCTATCGTGAAGAGCGTAACCATTCAAGCATTGCCGAAGCTATACAAATCGCCATCCAAACAGCCGGTCGTTCTATTATTTTTTCTGCTGTTTGTGTCATGATTGGTCTTGGTGCCATGATTGTCATTGATGTAGAAATCTTCCGCAATATTGCCCTAGGTGGTACAATTGTCGTATTGTTTGCCGTGCTTTCCGGTCTCACTTTATTACCTGCGACAATGATGGTGTTAGGAGATCGCCTAAATAAATGGCGTATATTACGTGTAAAGCCAGGTGGCACGAATCGTTGGCACAGTTTTGCTGGCTTTGTTATGAAGCGACCTGTCTCTATTGTTATTGTCGCTTTATTATTACTTGGTATCGGGATGATTCCGTTAAAGGATATTAAACTTGCTATACCGCAAGTAGATTCTTTACCAACCAAATACGATGCCCGAGCAGCTTACGATAAATTAGATGAAACGTTTGGGCTCGGTGATACATCCGTTTTATATTTACTTGCAGAACGCCAAGATGGTTGGGAAGACGAGCAAGGAAGAAAGCTACTGTTTGATATACAAGAAAAACTGCTTAACGATCCGCTCGTTGATGAAGTATCAACGATTTATACAGCAGCCCAAATGAAATCACCAGAGGAATTAACCGCTTCCTTAAAAATGCCACAAATGGCAGAACAATTAAAACCAATTATTGATACTTTTTCAAAGGATACACAGCTATTTATTCCTATTACATTAAATGTAGCTGGTTCATCTTCAGCAGCACAGCAATTCGCCAGAACGTGGATGGACAAGGATTTAAATGTTGACTTCAAACTAGGTGGACAAGGGAAATTTAATCAAGAAATTTTTGATGAAATTGCTAGTAAAATAATATTTGCAGTTTCTATCATTATCGTGTCGACGTTCTTTATTTTGATGCTTGCCTTCCGTTCCATTTTAATTCCTCTCAAGGCAATCATTATGAATATAATCGGATTATCATCCGCGTTTGGCATACTAGTTTATATTTTCCAATATGGGCATTTTGGAATAGAGGCTGGAACAATCGTCCTTATTATTCCAGTTATCGTATTTTGCCTTGTATTTGGTTTAAGTATGGACTATGAAGTATTTTTAATCTCTCGCATACAGGAAGAATATCAAAAAGGGGCAGATAATACGCGTGCAACAGTGGATGGGCTAACATCTACTAGCCGTATCATTACATCTGCTGCGCTGATTATGATTGTTATTACAGGGGCATTTGCCTTTACTGATGTCATGCCTGTAAAGCAAATCGGTGTTGGTATTGCGATTGCCATCGCGATTGACGCGACCATTATTCGGCTTATGCTAGTGCCAAGCCTTATGAAGCTATTTGGTGATTGGAACTGGTGGCTACCATTTGCTAAGAAAAAGTAATGATGCACACAAAAAATCCGAGAACATGTAGTTACATTGTTCTCGGATTTTACGTTTAAAAAGATTGACGATACCACGCTCTTGCCGCCTCTACCTCTGGCATTGTGAGCTGATGTCCGTAGTTAAACCATGCTGTCGTTACATGAGCACCCGCTTTCGATAACAGCGACTCCAAATCTTCTGATTCCTGTGCAGTACACATTGGATCATTGGTTCCTGCACCTATAAATACCGGAATATTAGGTAACGCAGGTAGTTCGATGCCACGTCTTGGCACCATCGGATGATGTAAAATTGCCCCTGCTAATGCATCTTCAAAGTGGAATAATAAGCTTGCAGCAATATTGGCTCCGTTTGAATAACCAATCGCTACAATGCGCGTACGATCAAAACCATACTCCTCTGCTGCGGTTGCCAAAAAGCTTTGTAATTCTTGTGTACGGAAGATTAAATCTTCTATATCAAAAACACCTTCAGCTAAGCGACGGAAAAAACGAGGCATACCGTTTTCTAATACATTACCTCGTACACTTAAAATATTGGCTGTTGCATCAATTTCCTTTGCAAGACTGATTAACGAATGCTCATCCCCACCTGTACCATGTAATAACAATAAGGTTGGCTTTGTTTCATCTGTACCTTTATGAAATAAATGTTGCATAAACCCATCACCTTTCAATTATCTTGAATTCGAGATAATTGTAGCCTGTGGTAATATTAAATTCAAACTTTTTGACTTATTTATTTCACGGTTTTCACTATTTGGCTGTTCTTGATTATTTTTATAAAAATTTTGAATCGTAAAAACTGAAAATAAACATGCAATGACTAAAACAACAATTACAATCCCCACCAATTTTTTACCACTCATGTCGTTTCCCCCATATTACTTAGTTCTTTTTACGAAAGCCTTCTTCTAGTAAGTATTCTTTTGCAGCATCATATGTGCCAAAGGCTTCTTCTAAATTATCTCGATGATAGACATTCCAAGACCGTTGCTCAAACGCAAGCTCCAATTGATCGCCTTCACGATTACGCCAAGTTTCAATAATCGGCTCTTCTACTTCTTGTTCCTCGCCTAAATAAGTAATGGCATCTTCGATAATGGCACGCAACTGTTGCTCATCATAATCGCGAATATTGACTAATCCTTTATCATTTGCTTCATTTTCATAGCGCAATAAATCACCTACAAAGACAAAACCATTGCCATTTGGATGCAATTTTTCTACGACAATCGTCTTTTCAAACAAACTGTCCATATAATGATAATTCACTCGTTTCATCGAAATTTCTTTTTTCGTTAATTCGGAAAACGATTCAATTATCGCTTGTTTTTGTTCAAATGTTAGCATATATATGCTCCTTTTCTTTCATTGTAAATACAAGTATAGCTTATTTTCTACATAAATTAACATATAGACATAAAATGCTCATAAAAATAACTTCCATTCATTTCGAAGTTATCTTTATGAGCGTAAAGCATGCATACTGCTATATGCCATACATGCCAATGGTCATTTTCTAATTATTCAGGGCTGGTGACTTTTCTATCGATTGTACATTGCACTTTTGGCAAAGCGAATAACATCCGCCACATACAGCTCACGATACGGAACAAATTGTGCCGTACTGACAGGACGCACAAGTCGTGCTCGTTTCCCATCTGGGAAATATTCATATCCCTCAATATTTAGTGTGACAGTATTCCCTAAAAAGAATGCTTCGGCTTCATCAAGCTTTGCTCGAACAACTCCCGAAACTTCCTCATATTGTAGCTCAAATGCGTCCCAATTATCCTCAAACGGGTATAAATAGACATGACAAAATTCATTATCTATCATATTTTCAGATACGATGCTACAAGATGTCATCCCCATTTTGACGATGTCTTGAATATTGATTTTTAACCCCAATTCTTCTTTTACTTCGCGTATGCCCGCTTCTACTGTCTCAACCGCTAATAAATGCCCTGCTGCTGTTATATCTAGCAATCCTGGATAATCCTTCTTTTGCGCACTACGGATTTGGAAATAAATATAGTTCTCGTTGACAAGCCAGCAGTGAAATGTTTCATGCCACAAGCCCTTCTCATGTACTTCAGCCCGTGTAGCCGTTCCAATTTGTTCATGCTGCTCATTAAAAACTTTAACAATTTCTTGTTCCACTTTTATTCGACCCCTATACTGACTTCGTAGCCTTTTTCTTTATCGCATTTCGTTCATCATAAATATTCGAAACAATTACTTTTAGTACCGCATAGAATGGTACCGCAATAATAATCCCAATAAAGCCTGCTATATTACCTGCTGCTAAAATAATCGTAATAACTGTTAACGGATGGATATCAAGCGATTTCCCCATAACATTAGGCGTAATAAAGTTACTATCAATCTGCTGCGCAATAAGTGTAACAACGCATACCCACACAACAAGCATTGGATCTTGAATCACTGCTACAATGACTGCTGGCGCAAGGGCAATCCACGGTCCAATAAACGGAATCATATTCATAAAGAAAGCAAAAATCACGAGCAATAATGAATACTCTAAGCCAATTATTAAATACCCAACATACATGATAAGTGCTAGTAAAAAACTGATTTGCAGTTGCCCTTGAATATAGCTACGCAATACATCGTCTATTTCACTTAATGTCTTTTTAATCCATTCACGACGCTCGCCAGTAAAATATTTATAAATGGAAGGCGCAAATTTCTCATGGTCCTTCAACATAAAAATGAAGAAAAATGGAATTAAAATCGCTAGTAAAGAAACTGACACCAGTGATTGGATAAATGATACAAGCCATTTACTTGCTACGACAGCAATACTCTGTACAGAATTGGCTAGATTATCAATAAAATCGGTTATTTGCGGAGGTAAATTATCCTTATTGCTGAACAAGCTAAACACATAATCAGTTGCCTCTTGAATACTTGAACTAATCAGTGGTGCATTTTTTGCCAGATTATTAAGCTGTGTAGCAATCGGATTACCAATAATCCAACCAAAGCCGACTACTATGGCAATCAGTCCAACGACAATTGTTAAAATACTCGACCACCTTGGCCATCTACGCTTTTCTAAAAAACGTTGAATTGGCTCTGTCACATAATACAACACACCCCCAAGTAGTAACGGCACAAAAATCGCTTTTAAAATCATAGCAAGCGGTGTGAAAATCCAATGAATCTCTATAAAATATTTAAGTATTAGTAAAACTAGTAAAATCCCTATACCTACTTGGAACCATACCTTCCTCGTCACTTTCTTCACTTCCTTTTATCACAGTTACTGAAAATACTACTTATATATTAACCATTTCGCAAGTATCCTAGTATCTATTACAAAGATAACAAGCAAAAAAACAACTTATCTTGGACAATTTTTATAGAAAACACTCTCAAGTAGCTCCGTTGGGACAAAGAGAAAAAGTGTTAGATTGACAGCCATCAATCTAACACTTTTTCTCTATCGTTGATGTCCGCTACTGCGGTGCTTTCCGCGGGCACACACGTAAGCCGCAACCCTCGCTTACGCGCTGAATGCCAGCGTCTTACGCTGTGTGCGTTCTGAGCAGGGGTCACCGCCTTTTGCTACCATCAACTAGCGTTCTTTGCGGAACTTGTTCTACTAAGTCATAAAACAGGTTCTACAACTTTGTATCATCCACTGAATTTAAGTAATCCTCAATCACACCGATTACTGATTCTACACAGCCATCCTCAAACGGTGAAATTAGGCCAGCTTCCTTCACAAGCTTTGTAAATGACATAGAGCCGCCTAAGCCACATAAATGGATATAATCCTTCCAAGCAGCGTCAAACTCTTCACGTGAGCGTTTCCAGAATTGGAACGCACAGATTTGCGCTAATGTGTAGTCAATATAATAGAATGGACTTGCATAAATATGTGCCTGACGTTGCCATATACCACCTGACTCTAAGTAGCTATTGCCATCATAGTCACGGTGTGGTAAATAGGTTTGCTCGATTTTTTTCCATGCAGCTTTACGCTCAGCAGGCGTCATCTCTGGATTTTCATAAATAACATGTTGGAATTCATCAACAGCAACACCGTAAGGAAGAAATAATAAGCCACTGCTTAAATGTGTAAATTTATATTTCTCCGTGTCTTCTTTGAAGAATAGTTCCATCCAAGGCCATGTGAAAAACTCCATACTCATCGAATGGATTTCGCATGATTCATAGGTTGGCCATAAATATTCAGGGATGCCAATATCACGGCTTGAGAATACTTGGAAGGCATGTCCAGCCTCATGTGTTAACACATCAATATCACCTGATGTCCCGTTAAAGTTCGAGAAAATAAATGGCGAATGGTAATTTTCAATAAATGTACAATAGCCGCCACTTTCTTTCCCCTTTTTCGCTACTAAGTCCATTAAGTCATGGTCAATCATAAAGTTGAAAAATTCACCCGTTTCAGGAGATAATTCTTCATACATTTTTTTACCGTTTGCCACAATCCAATTTGCGTCACCTTTTGGCGTAGCATTACCTGTTAAGAAGTTTAACGCTTCATCATAAAACTTTAGTTCGGGAATCCCGATTCGCTTTGCTTGACGCTCAAATAGTTTTGTTGCAACTGGCACGATTAAATCACGCACTTGGTCACGGAATTTCTTAACCATTTCAGCATTATAATCAATTCGGTTCATACGGATATAGCCAAGCTCCACATAATTTTGATAGCCTAATTTTACAGCAATTTCATGACGCACTTTGACTAGCTCATCATATAAGCGATCAAATTCCGCTTCATGCTCAGCAAAGAAGCCAAAACGAGCTTCTGTAGCAGCCTTACGCATTGCTCGATCTGTCGATTCTGTATAAGGGCCTAATTGGGCTAGCGTTAATGTTTCGCCGTTAAAGTCGATTTGTGCTGAAGCAACTAGTTTATTATATTCTGATACTAGTTTGTTTTCCTTTTGCATTAAATCAATGACTTTCGGTGAAAATCCTTTAATTTGATAGGATGCTAAATCAAATAACTGTTGCCCCCATTTTTCCTCTAACTGCTCGCGGAATGGTGAAGCGATTAATGCTTTATAATATTCGGTTGTGATTTCTTCTAGCTCAGGGCCTACTTCATCAAAATAGTCACGTTCTTCTTGATAAAATGAATCGTGGGTATCAATCGATGCTCGAATGTAGACGAGGTTAGCCATTGTCGCATATTCATTACTTAGTTCATTTAATTTTTCGATTAGCTCGCTTTGTGCCTCAACCGTTTGTGCTTCTTTAAATTGCTCGATTAAAGCTAACTGTTGCTCTTTCATCGCCTCCACGTTCGGACGACTGTATACATAATCTTTAAACGTTGTCATAGAAGTACCCTCTTTCTGTCGTTTAGTCATTATATTTCTATTATATGCCAAATATATAAAGGAAAGAAAGTAAATATATTATTAATGACCAATGATATATGTTTTTAATAATGCCGCTCTTTCACGTAGTCTTAACTTCGCTTCCACAGATTTTGGGGTTTTGGCAACAACGACATCTGCCTCTAAATCAAGCTTCTTCGCTAAATACTTCGCTCGTTGTAAATGGAAATCATTCGAGACAATCGTAATTTGCTTTGTCCCTGCTGGTAGTAATTCTTTTGAAAATAATAAGTTTTCATAGGTCGATGTGGATTGCTCTTCCATTAAAATTCGTTCAGCTTCAATGCCCTTCTCTTCTAGGTAGGTAAACATTGCAGATGCCTCTGTTCTATCCTCATCTGTTCCCTGTCCACCCGAGACGATTACCTTAACATGTGGGTATTTATTGAGGTAGGTTACAGCCTCTTCCAATCTACTTTTTAAAGATAGTGATAATACACCACCTGGCTTTACTTTTGCTCCAAGCACGATAACATATGGTGCCGTTCCATCTGCAACTGGCTGTATGCCTTGTTTCAATTCCTGTCCTAACCATATATAAAGAGCACTA
The DNA here is from genome assembly GCF_038593855.1 of Lysinibacillus sp. FSL M8-0337. Taxonomy (NCBI): domain Bacteria; kingdom Bacillati; phylum Bacillota; class Bacilli; order Caryophanales; family Bacillaceae; genus Lysinibacillus; species Lysinibacillus sp. FSL M8-0337. The sequence continues at coordinate 4,205,522 of NZ_CP151996.1, forward strand.
CCTATACAAACAACAATTATAATGCCTCCCACTAGCCACCTTTTCACATGCAACACCCCTTTATACTAACAACGTCTTGCCTATAAAAAAGATGCTTGTACAAGGAATACTGTACAAGCATCTAAATGGTTATCTTATTGTAAAGCGTTGAATAGATTCCTGTAATGCTGAAATTTCGTCTGTTAAATCATTGGATGATTCGCTAACAAGCTGAATAGCTCTCTGTTGCTCGTCAACAGATGCCGTGACTTCTTCAGAGGAAGCGGCATTTTTCTCACTAATTAGCGCGATGCTTTCAATCGATTGCATAATATCTTCTTTAGAGCTATTTAAATATTCTACGCCCGCCGTCATCTCTCCAATATTTACTATAATCTCTCCGACAGACGCTTCTATTTCATTAAATGAAGATTCCATTATACTAACTGAATTATTTTGCTCACGGACAATGATACTTGTTTTTTTCATCTCATCGTTTACTAAGTTCGTTTCACTTTCAATCCCTCGTAACGTTGTGCGTACTAAATCTGTTGCAACAGATGTTTGATCTGCTAGCTTACGTACTTCCTCGGCTACTACAGCAAAGCCTTTGCCATGCTCCCCAGCACGTGCCGCTTCAATCGATGCATTTAATGCAAGAAGATTCGTTTGATCGGAAATTTCATTGATAGTGCCCACAATACCTTCAATTTCTCTTACTTTAACAATTAAGCTATTGAACACTGTTTGAACACTATTAATAAGCGCTGACGATTCTTGTGATTTGTGTTTTAAACTGTTTAAATTCACAAGCCCTTCTTCATTGGACTGTTTCATTTTTTGAGAAGCATCCAACATTAATTCATTTTTATCATGTAGCTCTACAATTTGCTGTGCAAATGCAATCGCTGTACGATTCGTATCTTCTGCATCTGATGCTTGTTTCACTGCTCCTCTTGATACCTCATTAATCGCTTTCACAATTTCATCACCGTAAGCATTAGTCTCCTCCGCAACGGCTGTTAAATTGGATGAAGTAGATTGAATTTCAACAATGGCTTCTTCAACATCTGTAATTAATGTCTTTAATTGATCTACCATTTCATTAAAGCCTGTGTTTAATTGCCCAATCTCATCTGATCGTTGTAGGTTTTCAATTTCTACCGTTAAATTACCTTGTGCCACTTCATGAACACGCTTCGATAATTTTTTAACCGGTAAAGCCAGATGTCTAGATACAAAAATTACAATAACGGTACCAATAATAATGGCGCCCAATAACGTTAGACCAATAACCAATAACAGTGAATTGGCTTCCTTATTAAAATCTTGCATATATGTACCAGATGCTACGATCCATCCCCAATGCGGATCTTTTGCAGAGTAAATGATTTTATCCGCTAATACGTCCTGACCTGGAAGTGTAAACTCATATTCCGTAAAGCCACCGCCTTCTATTGCTCGCTCGGTTACATCACGAATAAAGTACTTTCCACTGCTATCTTGATCATCCCACAAGTTATCCCCTTCGCGAGTAGGATGCGTTGTTAACGTTCCTTTGTCGTCTAAAACATAGATATAACCATACTCTCCTAGATTACCAGGATAATTTATTGGTCGTTTTCCCTCACTATCCTTTGGACCAAGCAGCGCTTCTCGTACTCTTTCCTGCGCAACCTCCAAAGGGATGTCACCTTTTTCTACACTTTCATTTGCAAGTTCGATTAATTGCAAAGTAGACTCAACACTATTTTGAATAACTTGTTCGCCTAAACCTTCCATACCATCCTTTGCTTTCCCATAACTGACTATACCAATGATTAAGCTCGGCACTATTAGTAATGCCATTGAAACGATAATTAATTTCCCCTGTATTGAACGTAAAAATTTCATGCTTTACACCCCTTTTTACTTCGTTCATTTAAAGCATTAATATTAATCTATATTATGGAATGGTTTTATAGTTTACACAATATGTATTTCACAATAAATGTGTAGAATACTCACCTTTTCGTTTAAATATGCTAATATACACATTTTTTCGCACAGAAAAAAAACTATCTTTCTACAGGGATACAATGCGTAGAAAAATAGTTTTTTGATATTCTTTATAATTTAAATGTATTAATCGCTTCAATTACTTCCTTAGATGTGCGTTCCAAAATTTCTACTACTTCATTTAATTCTGAAACCATTGCCACCTGTAAATCTGAAGCAGTTGCAACTTCTTTCGTACCTAAGGCACTTTGCTGCGCAATATTTTGCATTTGCTCTATCGTCGCTAAGATTTCTTCTGAACCGGCTGACATTTCTTCGATTACTGCAGAGTCATCTTGAATTTTATTGTTAACCATTGCAACCGATTGTAAAATTTGTGAAAGGCTTGTACCAATTTGTTGCACCGCTTCATTCCCCGCTTGCACATCTTCCGTACTTTGTGCCATTTCAGAAAGAGCACGGTCCGTAATATCTTTAAAGCTTACTAAATGTTTTTGAATATCATCAGCAGAAGTCTTAGACATTTCAGCCAACTTACGTACTTCATCCGCTACTACTGCAAAGCCTTTTCCAGCTTCTCCAGCTCTCGCCGCTTCAATAGCAGCATTTAATGCAAGTAGGTTTGTTTGATCGGCAATATTGGTAATAACTAGCACCATATCTTCAATTGAACGGAATTTATTGCCCATCTCTTCAACATGTCCTGCTGTACGCAACACAGAAGATTCAACATTTTGGATTTGCGAAATAACCTCTTGTGAATGGTTTACATTGGACTCTACTAATCCCGTCATGGCACTGGAAGACTCAGCGATTTCGGAAGTTGTATCAGCTAAACGTTGGATGCCAATGGACATTTCATTCATTGTTAACAAAACCTCATTATTGTTTTGCTGGTGCTGTTCACTACCTGCCGCAATTTCAATAATACGGTCTGCAATTTTTGAGTTTGATGCTTCAACCTGCTGTGAAGTAGCATCTATTTTGCCTACAACTTCTCGTAAAGCAACCGTGCGAAGCTGAATCGTTTGGAAAGTGTCTTTTAATTTTATCAGCGATTCCTTAAAAGCATTGGCGAAAACGGCAATTTCATTTTTACCTTTAAACTGTAGTTTTTCGACTGCTTCGGTTGCTTGAACAATATCACCGCGTGCAAAGCATTCAGCAGCTTCACCTAAAGAACTAAGTGGTTTTAATGAACGGTTAATATAACGATACATGATGTACATTCCAACCAGAGTTAATACTAACATAATCGCAATAAGGGCTGGTAAAACTGAAGTTAATACAGTATTCGTTACGCCACTTACTTGTGTCGCCTCAATATCTACACCAACAAAGGCAACAATCGTACCGGATTCATCTTTTAATGGCACCGTACCCGATAAATAATCTCCAAAGTCACTATGTAATATTGCGGAATAATAGCTACCTGTCGCCATTACTTTTTCAAGATCCTTATAGTAAGTAGAAGATGATTCCGAATTAATAGCACCTGCATTTTCTTGGTCATCATTAGGCATACCATCTACTAAAAATCTTACTTTCTGATCTTCCTTTGGTACCGCAAATGTATAAGCATAAAGCACGCCATTTTTTTCTCGTAAATCGTTTAATTGCTCTCTTAGCTCCCAGTAAAGTTTAGACTCCGATGGTTTTTTCGAAAGCTCAATATAATCGTCCGCATTTAACTGTTTTGCAATGTTTTCTGCTACCGCTACTGCCTGCGAGCCCATTGTTTTATTTACAGATGATTTCGCCGTGTAAATCGTCGTGACGATAAAACCAATTAATAAAGCGACTAATGTCATTAATGAAATTAAAATAATTTTATTACTTAACTTATTTGCTCTGCTCATATTTTTGGCACACTTTCCTTCTTCATTTTGCTAGTATAATAACTAATTATTACCTAAAAATTTATTTTTTCAACTATTTTGACTTTAATACTATAATATTATTACTACCCAAGCGCATAATGAGAGTAATGTAACAAGCAGTGTCGGGATCGTTAGGATAATACCTATTTTAAAGTACTGCCCCCAACTAATTTTAATACCTTTTTGTGCCAATATATGCAGCCATAACAATGTAGCTAAGGAACCAATCGGCGTTATTTTCGGCCCTAGATTCGTGCCTATAACATTAGCATAAATAAGTCCTGCTTTGATTGTTCCTGTTGCACTTGTTTCAGCAATAGCTAAAGCATCTATCATCACCGTCGGCAAATTATTCATAACTGCTGATAAAATGGCTGCTACAAACCCCATCGTTAGCGTCGCTACAAATAAGCCTTCCTGAACGGCATACTCTAACAAATCGGCTAACACCCCCGTAAGCCCTACATTTTTCAAACCATAAACGACTACGTACATTCCTATTGAAAAGAACACTATACTCCACGGGGCACCTTTCATAACCCTCTGCGTATCAATATTTTTACTTCTCTGTGCCAACCATAAAAAAATTATCGCAACACTACATAAAATAAATGACACTGGAATAATAAAATATTCACTAAATAAAAACCCAATTAATAATATTGCTATAACGTACCACGAGATGTGGAATAATTTTTTATCTCGAATGGCAACAGTTGGTTGAACCACCGCCTCCATCGAGTACTGCTTCGGAATAGCCTTTCTGAAAAAAACATATAGCACGAGTATACTAGCTATTAAAGAAACGATATTCGGCACTACCATATGCACCGCATATTCTGTAAAGCCAATATCAAAAAAATCCGCTGATACAATATTTGTTAAATTACTAATCACCAGTGGTAATGATGTTGTATCTGCTATAAATCCACTTGCAATAATAAACGGAAAAACTTTTTGCTCTGTTAAGTTTAACTTTCGTACCATCGCTAATACGATTGGCGTTAATATCAATGCTGCACCATCGTTCGCAAATAGTGCTGAAACAATCGCTCCTAAGCAACCTATATAGATGAATAAGCGAATGCCACTACCTCTTGCAAGTCGTGCCATATGTAATGCAGCCCATTCAAAAAATCCGATTTCATCCAAAATAAGAGAAATAATAATAATGCCTATAAATGATAATGTAGCATTCCACACAATGTCAGTTACCGCCACGACATCATGCCATGTTACAACCCCCAACATTAAGGCAAATGCTGCACCGATACAGGCAGACCATCCAATAGATAATTTACGTGGTTGCACAATGACTAAAAATAACGTCACTAAAAAAATAACGATTGCGAATAAGGTTTGCACAATTCTCCCCCTTAATAAATTTCCACATTTGCTTATCAATGCCCATTATCACCCGAGCATACGCAAAAAGCACCTTCTTTAACCTATGGTATCCACTGATTTTTAATCTTTATGAGACGAAACTCTTTTAGAGTTGGAGGGCTTTTTGCTGGAGTATGTAAAAACCAGTAGCAATGGTTTGCTACTGGCCTGACTGATAATAAAAACTATTCACCTAAATCAGCGTTATGGTAAACGTTTTGTACATCATCTAAATCTTCTAAAGCATCAATTAATTTTTCAAATTTTGCTACATCGTCACCTGTTAATGTAACTTCTGTTTGAGGAAGCATCGAAAGCTCTGCAACGGTAAATTCTTGAACACCTGCCGCCTTTAGTGCTTCTTGCGCAGCAAAGAATTGATCGGGCTCAGCGTAAACGATAACCGTCTCTTCTTCTTCAAGAATATCACGTGCATCGACATCTGCTTCCATTAAAATTTCAAGCACTTCATCTGCAGTCTTACCTTCTAAACCAATAACTGCTGTTGAATCGAACATATAGGCAACAGAACCACTTACACCCATGTTACCGTTGTTTTTACCAAATGCCGCACGTACATCAGATGCAGTACGGTTCACATTGTTTGTTAAAGCATCAACGATTAGCATTGTACCAGCTGGTCCAAAACCTTCGTAGCGTAATTCATCGAAGCTTTCGTCACCGCCACCTTTTGCTTTTTCGATAGCTTTTTCAATAATATGTTTAGGAACACTGTAAGTTTTAGCACGTTCAAGAACAACTTTAAGAGCGCGATTTGATTCAGGATCTGGTTCGCCTGATTTTGCTGCTACATAAATTTCACGACCGAATTTTGCATTAACACGACTTGTGCTTTGGTCTTTTGACGCCTTCTTTTCTTTAATATTGTTCCACTTACGACCCATTGTTTCCACTCTCTTTCAAAAATAAAGTTTATAAAATCATAGATGCACATCTACACATCTGCAAATGGTATTTAAATACTTTTCGTATCTTTACTCTGCAAATAATAACATATTGATGCTTCCAAAGCTAGATATACCAATGTTTAAGGTAATATTTTCACAAGGGAAAAATCACATAATATTTTCCATTTTAATACAAAAATAAGCGTAAAGTTAGTGCCTATAACTTGTTGTCAAACTTAATTTTTTGTAATAATGCCTGACAGCCCTCTAATACTAGTTCATAAGTTTCCTGAAAATCACCTGTATAGTATGGATCAGGTACATCCATTTGATGGTCCGTTAAATCTAAAAAACGAAAAATCTTCGGTGAATCAGGATTACCTAGCATCGTAAAAATATTACGTACATTATTTTCATCCATTCCTACAATATAATCAAATTGATCAAAATCATGCTTTTGTAGCTGTCTTCCTTGCATTCCCTTTGTCGCTATACCATATTCTCGTAACTTGTCTTGTGTGCCACGGTGGGGTGGCTCCCCGATATGCCATGAGCTTGTTGCAGCGGAATCTACGTCGATTTTGTCGGTCAACTGTGCTTTTTCTATTAAATCTCGCATGACTGCCTCAGCCATTGGTGAGCGACAAATATTCCCTAGGCAAACGAATAGTACACGTATCATCAAAAATACCTCCTACGACAAAGCACCCAAAATCAACGAGATTCTGAGTGCTTACTGTATTATTTTTTATCTGCTGCAATGCGTTTATTTAATTCTTCTGTTAAAGCTACTAACTCATGTTCAAGATGGTGTGTAAATTCCTCACGACCTTCTTTTCCCTTCCCTGTCACATAAAACGGCTCTCCATAGATAAGATAACCCTTTCCTCTTTTAAAGACATCGCCCGCATTTCGCGCTCCAACGTAAGCGGCTGGAACAATTTGAGTTTTGGACAGTTGTGCTATTGTGATGGCACCCTGCTTTAAATCTGTTCCTTCTGAATTACGCGTACCTGAAGGGAAAATCCCAACAATCTTTCCCTCTTTCAGCAGCTGTGAGGGAATTTTGATCACACTTGGTCCGGGATTATCACGATCAACAGGAAAGGCATTTAAATGATTAATAAGCCATCCTAGTCCTTTGATATCAAATAATTGCTTTTTCGCCATAAAGTGAATTTCACGAGGCATGACCGCAACACCTAAATTTAATATATCCACATATCCTGTATGTGTACACGCAATAATAAACCCACCATCCTTCGGTAAGTTATGCGCATCATATACACGAGCCTTTGAACCTGTTAATTTTAATATTAATTTGACAAGATTTGCCGTAAATTTATACACTGTTTTATTCCTACCTTATTCAATAGTTATTACTATTGTAATCGAAAAGTGCTATATATCGCAATTGCCCAAGTCAAATCTATCTGATTTATACCTGACCGATTAAGATATCCACATCAATCGTTATTTCCCTGACATCCACTTCTGCTTGCTGTGCTTTATGCCAGCCCATCGGCGTCATTTCTAGCAATGCTGGTACAAGCATTGAAGCAAGTGGAACCGTATAAGTAATGCGCTCTACTGTAACCTTTGTAAAACTTTCACGAAAGCGTTCGACCGTTTGCTCATTGGAGTACGTTTCTTGAGCCGAATCAGCGTAGAGTTGCGCTCGTAATTGTTGCAAATAACCACTTTGCGGAACCACTTTTATAACGCATCCTCCAGTTGTAAGTAGTCGTTTAAATTCTTCATAATTTGCTGGGGACAAAATATTTAATATGACATCGAAGCTATGCTTAGCAAAGGGACTTTTCGCTAAATCTCCTACACACCAAATTTGCTCTGGGTAATGGCGAGCAGCAGCAAGGATTCCCTCTTTTGCAATATCAATGCCTACACCGATACCATCTCTTTCAGACAGTATGCGAGCTAAATGCGAACCCTCTCCACAGCCGGTATCCAGCACCGTTTTTGCTTGTCCTATTAATTCTGCTATTTTCTCCTCTAGAGGATCGTACAACCCACTATCAATTATCTTTTTGCGGGATTCAAAAAGATCCTTGCTATATTTAGAGGTTGCTCCATGCGTTAGCATATTGACATAGCCTTGCTTGGCGATATCAAAAGAATGGTTTGCTGTACATGTCAACCTCCCTTGCTCATACACTTGCATGGACTCCTGACAAATTGGACAAGCAAATAGCTCAATATTTGCATTTATTAATGCCGCTCCTGCAGCTCGTTTAGAAATGGCTCCCATTTAATTTCCCTCCTTTTTTTCTGTTGGCGAAACAATGGCAAAACGCTCCCATTTTCTACTTTTCCACCTAAAGTATACGATAATAGCACGCATCCATTCATCTGCTGAAATAGCTAACCAAATCCCTACTAATCCCCAATCTAAAACAAATACAAATAAGTAGCCAAGTGGCAAACTCATACATACCATTGATAAAAAACCGATTTTGACAGGAAACCTTGCATCACCTGAAGCACGTAATGAATTAATAACGACGATATTCATTGTACGACCTGTTTCTAACAAAATACTTAATGCTAAGACAGATCCGCCGATCGCGATAATCTCTGGATTATCTGTAAATAAGCTCATGAACTGCGTACGGAAAATTGTGACAACACTCACCATAAGGATTGTGAAAATAAAAGCTGAGCGCACACTTATCCATAATTGATGATAGGCCTCATCTTTTTTACCTGCCCCCACATATCGACCTATAATAATCGCCGTCCCTGTACCGATTGCAACTGCAAATAAGTATGTAAACATTGAAATATTCATGGCATATTGTCTTGCTGCAAGCGTCTCAGCACCTATATAAGTTGCGTAATAAAGGAAGACAATTTGGCAAAATTGGTAGAGCACTTGCTCAAAAGCAGATGGTAAACCGATATTTAAAATTTTTCGGACATATTCTTTTGAATAGCTGAAATAGTATTCTATTTTCACACGTATCTCCATCACCTGATACAACAGCCACGAAAAAACAAGTACCGCCAATCCACGGCTAATAATGGAGGAAACCGCAGCGCCCTTAACACCCAATTCTGGCAGTCCAAAATTCCCAAAAATTAATCCGTAATTTAAGATGACATGAATAACATTCATTCCAAGCGAAACGTACATGGTCTGTTTCGTCCAACCATGGACACGAATAATGGCTGCTAACGCATTAATAATAGCCTGTAAAAAAATAAAACTACCTATAATGACTAAATAGCTTTGCGCATATTGCAAAACATCGCCCTTTAAATTCATCATCGTCATTAAATGGCTTGAGCCAAAGAAAAAAATCACACTCATAATAAGCCCAACAATTACGTTCATCGTAACGGCTAATGCCGAAATTTTTGTAGCCTCTAAATAGCGTTTCGAACCTAAATATTGCGATACAACAATTGCAGCACCATTGCCCACCACTTCAAGTATTAATATCGCAATATGAATATATTGATTGGCAGCACCAACACCTGAAACTGCATTATCCGACAAAGCACTTAACATAAATGTATCGGCTAATCCCATTAACATAAATAAAAAAACTTCCAAAAAGATCGGCCATGTTAAATGAAATAAACTAAACTGGTCGGTCGAATGTTTCTCTCTCATCGCATGTCCCAACTACTTCACTCTCTCTATCCATTACATAAAAATCTATTGTATCTTATCACAGATTGGCTTGTTGTATAGGATAGGTAATACAAAAATAATTGCATAGCTTACAAAAAAATCCCTCTCACTGCATGGCTGTGAAAGGGTGTCTTATTAACATAAGCAATATTCTTGTAATTGCTGTCGTTTTTCTGTTGTTAAGCCAAATTCTTGCTCTAAAAATACGTTTTTTGAACCGTATCGACTATCCATAGCATCAAAGGCGGCTTGCAAATAATCCTCGCGCGCTGACATTAGTGCGTGAAACTGCTGTAATTCATGATCATTAAAAGTATCTTGGATTGCCTGTGCCATGCGTTCTACCATTGGACGTAAGTAAATATTTGTTTCTAAATAGTCTTGCATAATGGTTTCCTCTGGCACATCTAATGCTAGCAAAATAAGAGCTCCTCCAATACCTGTTCGATCTTTGCCTACTGCACAATGATGAACTAGACCTAGATTATCTGGATTTTGGATGGTTGCCATTAATTTTTTAAATGATACATTGTTAAATGGCATTTGTGCATAAAAATCTCGGAACATCTCAGGACTTACAACTTTATAAAAATTGTGACCACCAGTATTTGTTGGCATCTCAAACGCATGATTTCCCTTTGCAGGAATTTGAATATACTTTGCATCCTTGAATGTTGGATTAGGGTTATTTCGTGCCTCGTGTTCATCTCGGTAATCAAAAATTGTTTTTACCCCTAATGTTTCAAAGCGCACCTTATCCGCTGGTGTCATCTTACCAAGTGCAGCTGAACGATATAGCAAGCCATTCTTTACGATACGACCATCCCTCGTCTTATAGCCACCCATGTCGCGGAAATTCAAGACTGCCTCAAACGGAATAACTTTCATGTCAAACTGTGTCATCCACTACGCCTCCCTTATGTTAGCAATCATTTCTACTTCTATTTTATAGAACAAACAAAGAGAATACCAATTATCCAATGCCTTATTTATTCAACTATATTTATTTTAAAACAGGAATAACGCTATTGTCCGCTTCGGCGAATACTTTCTACAAAGGAAGAAATGCCAGCGGGCAACAACGGCATAGCAAAAACAGATAATGGGACAAAAGAGAAAAAGTGTTAGATTGATGGCAGTCAATCTAACACTTTTTTGCTGCGCCGTTATTGTCCGCTTCGGCGGTGCTTTCTGCGGGCACACCGTAAGCCGCAACCCTCGCTACGCGCGGTCTGTTGCGTCTAACATAATGTGCTTTTCCCGCTAGAGTCACCACCTCCGCCACCAACAACTAGGGAACCCTTCTAATTTATTATTCATTGCAAAAGAAATAATAGTAAATATATTCTATATATTTTCTTAGCAAAAATTTATCAAAACCAATGTACCTCTATTTAAGATTTTAAGGTTATGTCCCAGCCTCTTTTCTCTTTCGCCTAAAGCTAATATGAAAGGTTCTTTACCGTTTATCCTTATTTAAATAACTCAGGATATACAGCTTTTGCAATCATCTCAACAGCTTCCCCGATACGAGGTCCAGGACGATTTGAAATATCTGTATCAATAGCATTTACTGCTTTATCTTGAATAGCTGTAATCGTATTCCATCCATCACGTCCTAGAATTTCCCCTACTGGGTCTTTTACATAGTTGACCGTTGTTAAAATAACTTGAGGGTTTTTCGCAATAACATCTTCCTCTGCAACCTTTACCCATCCTGTTTGGTCACCAAATACATTGTTGACATTTGCAGCATTTAAAATTTCCTGTTGGAAAGTACCAGCTGCTGTTGTATAAATATCAGGTTTTGGGCTAATTTCTAAGTAAACATTTTTTGGTGTTTCTACACTTTTTACTTTTGCTTGAACATCAGCAATTTTCGCTTTAATCTCTTTGTTTAATTGCTCGCCTTTATCTTGTACACCCATCACTTCAGCAAGTTGTTGAATATCTCCATAAACATCTTCAAATGATGCAGCTGATTGAATAACAAATACTTTCACACCTGCATCTTCAAGACCTTTTAGTGCATCTAGTGTCTCTTCATTTCCTGTAGAGTACGCAATGACAACATCTGGCTTTAAGGCTACAATTCGTTCGCTATTAAATGTCACTGAATCTGACACACGTTCGATGTTTTTTGCTTCTTCTGGGTACGTATCATATTCTGTAGCTCCGACAACTTTATCGCCAACACCTAGTGCAAATAAAATTTCTGTGTTACTTGGTTGTAATGACACAACAGTTTTCGGTACTGCATCAAATGCTACTTCTACATCGCGATCATCCTTAACTTTATAGCCACTTTGCTCAACTTGTTGGTCCGATTTAGATGTATCGTCATTTTTCGCTTTATCTGCTGTGCCGCATCCTGTCAATACAAGCGCAAGCATTAACACAGTAAGCCATTGGAATTTTAATAGTTTTTTCACTTTATTCATTCTCCTTCTTTTTCTTCATTGGATATGATTTGCTAATAAACGGGATTTCAGCGATTCCAGCCTGTTGATTCATGTAAACAGCCATAACAAAAAATACATTAGCTAGTAATCCTAAGTAGTCGAAAAGAATGGCCGGTACTTCCCTTTCCTCTGACACTTTATGTAGCACGCGGTACGATTTTTTTGCCTCACTCCGACATAAGTGAAGCGCAGTTGCAGCCCCCGTGCCTTGTGGCAAAACAAAATTTTGTATTTGTTCCTTTACATGTCCTACATAAAAATCATAACGATCACTGAGCCAGGACAAATCTTCTTCCGTTACCGCAAGTTTGCCACGTACCGAGCCGTTGACATGGTATGCCATTGGCAAAATAGTCAATAAATCTGCCCCGACTAGTTCAACTTCTTCGGCTTTTACAGCAGCCAATGCTACACCGATATGCGTTGTTAAACTATCTGTACGGATTTCAAAATCAACTGTAGATATTTTTTCACGCATGAATGGGTAACAAGAATAACGCGCATCTTTTTTCATCTGTAATCCCTTCTTTCTTTCATGAACAGATTTTGCTTAAAAGGTGCATAAAAAAACGTCGCTCCCTAGGGAACGACGAAAATAGCATATATAGTGTTGTCTAACGAAGACAGCTAATGTATTTGCCGTATATCCTCCTAGCTTCCGAAGAGTTTTTATACATTAAATAACGGTCGGTCTCCTGGCTCGTACAGTTAGCTACCTTCATTTCGTAGCGCTCATAAAGCCTTCCCATCCTGTTGTCTTTGGACAGTGGCATGTATTATGATTTTTGTACTTACAGTTGCGGAAACAGCTTCGGTCTTACACCGAATTCCCGATTATGCTAAAATTAGCACCATTATTCTGCAAGAATTATTCACTTGAATAGCAGTTTATCATATATGGATTTAAAAAAATAGTTATGAGATTGAAGTATAATCGAATATATCCACACCGTACTTAGCACTATTTCTACATAGTGACCAGCTATTCGTTATTCTTTCCTAATAATTCTGACTAAAAGAACTAGCTATAAAATTTTTTCAATTGCTTGCTCAATATCTAGTTGGGAATCAGTTGGTTCGAAGCGTTCAACTATATTACCTTGATTATCTACTAAAAATTTCGTAAAGTTCCAACGAATATTACGCCCATCTAAAAAGCTAGGAGCGATTTGGATAATTGATTCCGCTAACATCTTTTCCTGCATATTGGCTTTGCCGAATTCACGAAAATCTACTTCGTGCTTTAAATAATTGAATAATGGATGTGTCCCCTCGCCATTTACTTGAACTATTTCAAAGATTGGGAATGTTACCCCGTAGTTAATTTGACAAAGTTTAATGGTCTTTGCTCCATCTTCTGGGTTTTGTTCTCCAAATTGATTACAAGGGAAACCTAACACAATAAAATTATCCTTGCCATATTTATCATACATTTTCTGTAAATCTTCGAATTGATATGTAAAATCACATTGGTTGGCTGTGTTGACAATTAGCATCGTCTTTCCACGATAGGTTTCCATTGATAAAATTTCACCGTTTGGCTTCTTTACTAAATAATTATAAATACCCATTATCTCGACCCTTTCTACTTTCTATTTTTTTATATAGAATGACCAACTATAACCCCTCACCGTTATGTGAACAATTATGTTGCTTATTCCTCAACAAATGGTTTTGTCGCTTTTTTTGAAATCTAATAACTATTGCCTACTAAATCCCTCATAAGTAAATAAGACCTATATTCACATGAATCAAAAATACTGTTTTTTTTATTATAACAATAACTTTTCTTTCTTCAAAATAACACGCTCAACCATAAAAATAGCCATCTCGCTATGTTAACGGATGGCTGTTTTATATTTCTTTTTACATTTTGTATCTTGCTCTTCTTCAATTAATCTCATGGCAATATCCAACAATTTATGATCATTAGTAGCATCAAATAATTTCTTGAATGAGACAATAATATCATAACGAATAAGTGTTGGTTGTTTTTCATCCATACAAGTTTGGAACCTTTTTGCTAAATAAGAAACAATTAAATCTCTTTGAACCTGTCCTGCAAGTCCTATTTGCCAGATTGCTTGTAATGCCTGTCTTGCGGTTACTTTTCTTTCATCATACGTCACTGCCCAGATTTTTAGAAAATCATCAAGAACACGCTCTTCCGGATCACTCTTTGCTGCTAACGCACATAAAAACTGCGCAGCACGCGCACGCGCATGTCCATTATTATATGTAAGGGCTTTAACAAGTTGTTCCCAAACTGCATATGTCCAATCGACTGGCTCTTGCACAATCTTCATCAATTTTCTATAAGACTCGTATTCAATTTCACGGTCACGCTCTGTTAAATTACTAAAAAGCTCCAAAATCTCTTTTTCCATGATTTATCCCTACCTTCATTACTTTCAGAACGTTTTCAAATTTTAATTTTAATGTGTTACACTGTACTTAAATTAATGATAAAAAGGAGAGCTTATGAATAGATCTATAACTCGAAAGTTGATTATACGAACGCTAGCGATTATATGCCTCCTAGTAGCTGCATATTTTATCATACCAGTCTCCGTGCCCATACTATTAGCAGGTGTTACAGCTTTTTTATTGGAACCCATTGTCATGTTTTTTAAACGAAAATGGAAAATGTCTCGGAAAATAGCTGTTGCGTTTATATACATAGTAAGTGTTATTTTTATTTCTATTATCTGTTACTTTACTATTACACAACTAATGTCGCAAATAATTTCCATTTCCAAACAAGCACCTTACTATATTTCTAAGCTATCTGAGATGTGGGGGCATATGCAAGAGAATATTTCAAAATATACAGAAGACTTTCCGACTGAAGTGAGTTCCTCACTTCAAAAAACGGCAACCGACTTTATTAAGAAAATTGAAGAATCTTTTTTAAACTTCTTTAATTATACCAAAGTTACGACCTTCTTTTCACAAATTCCAAGCCTCTTTATTAGTCTTCTCGTTTATATGATTGCTCTATTTTTATTTATGCTCGATTTACCTAAATTAAAACAGATAACGTATAAATATTTAAAGCCATCAACAGAAAAGAAATTAAAAATTATTACGAATCGTTTAAAAGATGCATTTTTCGGTTTTATGAAGGCACAAGTTCTTGTTAGCTTTATTATTGCAGGAGTTACATTTGTTGGGTTACTCCTTATTCAACCAAAATTTGCGCTAACAATGACTTTTATTATTTGGATTATTGATGTTATCCCGTTCCTCGGCTCCATTATTATTTTAGCGCCTTGGGGAACTTACCACCTGTTGATGGGGAATACATCGATTGCCATTAAGCTCTTTGTTCTTGCAGCTATTTTATTAATTATTCGTCGAACTGTCGAGCCTAAAGTAATGGGCGCACATATCGGTTTATCGCCTCTACCAACATTAATAGCGATGTTTGTTGGTCTACAACTATTCGGTATCATCGGCTTACTTGTAGGGCCATTTGTTATCATCTTATTGTTTGCCTTAAAAGAAACAGGGGTTATTAAAATCAATTTTAAAATCTAGCAGATGTGTTTTGGAAGAGGGCGGGCGCCAAGTTGTAAGAAGTAACAAAACGTCGCTCGCAAATTTACAGCTGTGCTAAAGTCCTACCAACGAGAATTATAAAAATAAACACAGGGCACATTCTATTCATGATAAATAGAAGTGCCCTACATTATTGTCTATTCTCTACTGTTTTAATTAATAAGCTCCGCTTTCTTTAAGAAGCGTTCGATTATTACCGCTACTTCTGCACGTGATATGTTGGCAGTTGGCGCAATTGTTTTATTTTCTTTGCCTGTTACTAAACCTGTTTTCACTGCAACTGCAATAGGAGATTTAGCATATTCAGCAATTTGTCCTTCATCTTTAAACGTAGCTAAAATAGTTGTCGCTTCTTGCTCTGAAATCGTTTTATCTACATCGGTTAATAACAAAGCACGCGCTAAAATAGTCATTGCTTGCTGACGTGTAATTTTATCATTCGGCCCAAAGTTCCCATTGCTGTAACCTTGAATAAGCTTGTATTCACTTGCAGCATTGATATAGCTTGCATACCATGCATCTGTTGTTACATCTGCATAATGATTAGTACGATCATCTGTTTTTAAACCGAGCGCACGGACTATAATAGCAGCAAATTGTGCACGTGTTATATCTTGATTAGGTGCAAATATGCCCTCACGTACTCCATTAATAATCATTCGAGAGCCAAGATTATTTACAGCCTCTTTTGACCAATGATTGGCCACATCCTTAAATTCAATTGGATTCCAAACAAGAGCATACGTACTATTCGTTAAGCTATTAATCACCGCATAGTACTTTCCTTCTTTTTGTATTACCTTTGTCGGTACATGATGCGTTGTGCCGTCTTGTTTAACGACAATTCCTGTTGTAATTTTGCTTGCTTCTACGTCTTTTGGTACCGCTATAGTTCGTTGAACATAAGCATTGAAGCTTGTAACATCAACCGTTTTCATAGCACTTACCGCTTTTACAGTAAATTCAATAGGTGCAACCATTACAGAGAAGTTACCTTGTTGTGCCACATTTTCTACAAACTTCACCATATCGTTTGTAGGCTTCGCAATTTCAATTTGCACTTTAATATCTTCAAGTGCAATACCCTTGCCTATTTGCGTAGAAATAGCATCTATATTGATTTGTGAAGCTGGCAATGTGTAAGAAGCTGTTGGTGTTTGAATAACTACTATTGCTTGCTCATTCTGCATATTTTTTACCATTTGAGCATTTAATTCTCCAACAATGATATCAGCATCATTGTTTACAGGAATAGTCACTACAGCTTTATTACCTTCTGCTGCTAGTTTTTCTTGTAACTTTTTAGAATCTACCGTGACAGTCATTACTTTTTGAGACCCTACCTGTGTATTTGTCGCTTTACCAATGGCCTCTTCCTTACCATTAACAAGTACTTTTACTTCTTCTGTAGGAGTCGGCTTTGGAGTAGGTTCCGACGTTGACGGCGTACTAGAAGAAGAACCACCATCACCACTAGACATCACTTCCCACTTCGCATAGACCGTTGTATTGCCTACAATTCCTTTTGTAAAATCAAACAACTTTGTCAGTTCACGATCCATATACCAACCACCAAAAGTGTAACCAGCCTTCGTTGGATTTTCGCTTGGTTTTGTAGCGACAGCGCCCTCTTTTACTTTTTGCGCTTGCACTTTACTACCACCATTCACTTCAAAGGTAACAGTAAATTGTGGTACAACCGTTATTTCAAAATCAGTCGTAACTTTGCCTCCAAAGTCGTCTTCAGCAGTAACAGTAATGGTTGCTTGTCCGGCTGATAATGGGTTAATTTTTAGATTATTATCTTTGATTGAAACTGTTGCAATTGCTTCTTTATGTGAAGTTGCAGATAGTGTCAAAGAATCATTATCTAAATCCTTAAACGTAGTCGACAAGTCGATTGAGATAGCATCACCACCTGCAATACCTTGTTGATTTGCAATCGCTTCATTGACAGTAGGTATTTGGTTTTCTTGTACAGAAAAAACGACATTTCCTGTTGCTTCTTTCGGATCAATTAATCCAGAAGTTGTACCATCATCTACAATTGTATATTGAAAGCCCGCTTGACCTTTAAAATCCTTTTCTAAGGCAAACTTAATTTCATCATTTTCAATCGTTACGGTTCCGCCTACTGCATTATCAACAGATTTCACGCTAAGTTTTTGATTGTTTTCGTTTTCTGGACCTGCTTTATCATTACCAAGCAGCTCAGCAAACGTGATGATTTTAGCTTTAGCATTTTCTTTCACTGTTAGTGTATCATCTGTCGCGATTGGTTCATCATTCACTTCACTCACAGAAATAGTACCTTGCGCTGTATGACTTAAGCCACTTTCTGTTGCATCAAGTGCTGCAGCAACATCAAAACTAAAGACATCATTTGCCACTGAATTTAAATATTGTGTCGGCGTGAACTTTAAACCGCTATTCCCTTCAGCAATGGTAATAAAATCTCCATTTTGGATGACTGTTGTACCATCGTTTTTAAATAATGCCCCACCTTGAATATTGCTAATTTTCAGATGTGTAACGGCATTTCCATCTTCTGATGTAATAACTAATCCACTTTGCGTTTGACTATGTTCTGTAGTCGAAGCATTTGTAATAACTGGCATACTTGCACTTCTGATTACAGTTAATGTATACGTATTTTCAATACCATTGCTAGACTTTACAACGACAGGTATACTATTTTTCCCAACTTGGAGTGAAAGCTCATCAGATGGACTGTCACTCGTAACATCTGTATCTAGTACTTTTATTGTAGCGGCAGTATCCATTACGGTCGGTGTTACCTTTAACGAAGTGACTGCATTATCTACATGGACTGTATAGTCATTTGTGTCTTCTGCAAAAGTAGGGCTTAGCGTTCCTTCACTCACCGTTAAATTAGACAGTGTTGGTGGATTGCCCACTACAACATTACATGTTGCAAATTTTGTACCATCCTTTGTTGAAGTGACCGTAATGGTAGCGCTACCTTCTGCTAAACCTGTCACTAAACCATTTTGGTCAACTGTTACAATCGTAGGATCACTAGATACCCACGTTACATCTTGAAATGTTGTATTTGCAGGAGTAAATAAAGCTGTTAACTGTTTTGTTGCATTTGGTTTAAGCGTTATATTCGTTTGATCGAGCGCTAGATTAGTAGCATCAATATATAAATTTACTGGAAGATAACTAACCTTATTGTTTTCAACTGTTAAAATATCATTAACACCATCATTATTCATATCTTCTATAAATAGTTGCTCGATTCCCCCCCCACTTGTAGTAATATCAGGAGCGCTGTTAAATTGACCTACCCCATTATTAAGGTGAATATCTAATTTCTTTTGATTTGCATTATTTAAAGCTGTAAGAGCAATATCCTTATAACCGTCATTATTTAAATCACCAATTGCAATTGAACCATTTATAAATGCACTTCGACTTAATAGCGTTATATCAAAACCTGTATTCGCACTATTACGAAGTCCTACAGATATTTCAATTGATTTCGATGGGTAACTACCTCTCACTAATACAAAATCATCTTTTCCGTCTTGATTTAAATCATCTGAAGCAACATATAGTGCGGCTATACTATCCGATCTTTGAGGTACTGCTTCAAGGTGAAATGTACCATCGCCATTACCTAGTCCAATTTTAAATAAATCATTATGATTTTTATTATCTGTCGAACAAATATAGTCTAAATTATGATCACCATTAAAATCCCCCATAGAACAACTTTGAACTCCCGATAGAATATCTACACCCACACTCTCTATCAATGAGAATGAAGGATTATTTGGTGTACTATTATTAATGCCTACATATACTTTTTCAGTTTCAAACCAAATGATATCATTTTTTCCATCATTATTGACATCTCCCGTTTGCACACTCTTACCGTAAAAAGCTTTTGAAAATAGATTAAACGTAGATTGTTTCGTTAATGTTTGATTATCATGGTTCCATAAAATAATATTATTAGGGCTTTCTGGAACGCCATTTGGTCCGGCTGAAACAATATCCTGTTTACCATCACCATCTAAGTCAGTCATTGCTGTACTATAAAATTCATTCAGCTCCCGACTCCCATTATGTAATTGATAGGCAGGTACTCCTTTTAAATCGCTTAACGTAAAGGGTGTTAAACCCACCATTCCTGCCATGTGGAGTGTACCATCACTATCTTTTCCAATAGCTACTACTTTTTTTCCAGAGCCAATCGTTCTACCCGAAAATACCGCTTGTGGTTCTCCTAAAAATATTTGATTTAACGATGTTGCCTTTGCTTCTCGAGGTGCAATCGGAAGCAAGCTAAGTAGCATGATAAAAACAATAACAACATGTAACAATTTCTTATTCTGCATTCTATTTCTCCTCTTCTAGTTTATTTTTCTAAAATGAATGCCGTAATCAGCATAACAACTGAAACTCTCAAACTTCTCTCAAATAAGATACTTTAGCATTAATTTCATAGGAAATGATTATTACTTTTTACATTATCAATCTCTATTTAAAACCGTAAAAAGGACTTACATTTAATTAAATAGCCAAACAAAAATAGCATCTATTATCGTGATAATCCGATAATAGATGCTATTGCCTATTTTTATTTAACTTTTTTGCTATTTCATTCGTCTAACTGTTATAAGCTTATTGAATACGACCGAAGCCTACTAAATATTGGTTCCACCAATCAAGTGATTCGATCACTACGCCTTTATTTTGCGCATCAATCATTGTGTTATTACCAAGGTAAATCCCAACATGTGCTACGCCTGAACCATAGCTAAAGAATACTAAATCACCAACGCGAGCTTCACTTGCTGAAATACGTTGTGTTGCTAAGTATTGTTGTGATGCTGTACGAGGTAATGATACCCCAGCTTGCTTGTAAGACCATTGTACAAGACCAGAACAGTCAAAGCCTGTTGTAGGGTTACTACCACCCCAAACATACGCACGACCTAGGAATTGCTTGGCAGTTGAAATAGCACCACCTGAAGATGCTGTACCAGCACCAGATCCTACGACGATTGACTGTGGTTTGCCACCGTTATTGTTCACTTGTACAACAGGTGTAGCTGATTGAAGTGCACGTAAACGAGCCGCTTCTTCTTCAGCAGCCTTACGTTCAGCTTCTAAACGCTCTTCTTCTTGTTTCGTTGCAATTTGAGCCTTTAATGCAAGTGATTTTGCTTGGTTTTCAGCTTTTTTCACTTCCATTTCGCTTTCCTTTTGTTGAAGCTCTTGGAATTGTTTTTGAAGCTCTTTTTGTTTTTCATCTAATGTTGCTTTTTGTTGTTCTAATTTCGCTTTATCTGCTTCTTGTTGATTTACTAGCTCTTGGTCAGCATCCATTAATGTTTTAACCGCTACGACACGGTCCATTAAATCTGCAAAACTCTTTGCTTCTAGCACAACGCTTAAATAGACACCTACTGTGTTATCTTGTGCTTGATAAGCAGCCATACGTTCACTTAAAATAGCTGAACGTTGCTCAATGCGTTTTTCCGTTTCAACAATACCTGCATCTACTTCTTTGATATCAGCTTGTACTTGGTTAAATACTTTCACTTTTTCATCAATTTCTTGTTGTAGCTGTTGTAACTCTGTCTCTAATTTTTTTACTTCCGCATCGATTTTTGCTTTTTTCTCGATCATTTGCTGAGACGTTTCTTCAGCGTGTGCTTCAATCGGTTGTACTGTATTAAATAATAAGCCGCCTGCAAGTGCTAATGTTAGCACCATCGACTTACGCCATTTATTGCGCTTACCCATGAATCTTCATTTCCCTTCATCTATCAATTTCGCTCTTTATTTTCTTATGTAAATACTTGAACGATTAAATTAAGTTCTTATGTTTTTATTAGCCTTTTAAAGTTTAGCATTAATGCCGTAACTTTTATACTATTTCTCATCGTTTTAATAGTAAAGTAAAACTCGAAATATAATTGTAACATTGTATAAAACGCGACATTTTTCTACAAAACCTTTATATATAGCTATAAAATGACGTTTCCATCTACGAGTAGTCCATTTCACCTTGGTGTTTTGTAATCTTTTTGTAATATAAAAAAGGTAGGAGAATCATCCCCTACCTACTATTTCATTGAACGTAAAGCTTGAATGGACAGCCGTACTAATAAGATGGCACACAGAAATAACCCTAGGTATGCAGCCGTATTTAAATACACTGCATATGGTTCATGTATAAATTGAGAAATGGCTAACAACGCAACAGAAATGATTCCAAATGTAATACCAACAAGTAATAAGACAAAACGGGAAAATAGCTGAGTAATGAAACGAGCATTGTGGTCATCTGAAAAAATATCATGATGCAATATAATTTTTCCACTTTCTACTCGTTGAATTAGCTGATCGATACGCCTTGGCATTTTTCGTAAAGTAGGGATTAACATCGACAGTTCTTCCTGTATACGCTCTTTTGTTTCTAACGGTTCTTTAAACGGTCTTAAAAATGCAGCTCGCATATAAGATGCCGAAAAATCCTTCGCTTCTGTAAAAATATCAAATTGTGAATCAATTACACGCAATGTTCCATCTAGTGTTACTAATGATCGTAGCGCCAAACCAACAGAGGGATAAAACGCAAGACCAAAATCCCGTACCACTGTAAATAACGAATGGATTAGTTCTTCGGTTGGGATACGATCAACATAGGATATTTTCAGCAATATTTGATCCATTGCCTGCTCCACCCTAGCACGTTCCGCATGTTCTTTATTTTCTACGAGTAGCATTAAGCCATCGTATAAAATACCTGAATCATTTTGTTGGATACCTAGTAAAAATAGCTTTAACCCTTCTTGCTGAGTAGCACCTAGGCGTCCAACCGCTCCGAAGTCTAGCAGGATTGGTACTCCATCTGTCTCATCAATGTAAACATTCCCTGGATGTGGGTCCGCATGAAATATCCCTGAAAATAACATCTGCTCAAAAAAAGAATACAAAATTGTTCGTGCAAATTGGCTACGATCAATGTTTTGTCGTCGAAATTCAGATGCCCCTTCCGCCACGCTTTTACCACGAACGTATTCCATAACAATAATGTCTTCATCACAAAACTCTGTATATATTTTAGGGATGCGCACTTTATAATCGCTTTTAGCAAGAGCATTTGTTACCTGTAGTGTATTTCGTACTTCGATATCTAAATGAATTTCTTCCCTTAAACCATCCGCAAATCCACCAGCTAATTCTCGAAAGCCTAACGACTCTGCCCAAGTAGATTTGTTGGAAAACCAATTTGCAAATTCCTCTAAAATATCAAGGTCATCACGCATAATCCCCTTTACTTCAGGACGCAGTAGCTTCACCACAACTTCTTCGTAATTTTTCAGCCGTGCCTTATGTACTTGCCCGATAGAGGCTGCTGCTAATGGCTCCGTTTGAAAGTTAATAAATACATCGTCTACTGACCTTGGTAAGGAAGTTTCTAAAATCTTTGTAACCTGCTCATGCGGCAGAGGTTTTACACTTTGCTGTAGATGTTCTAGCTCATCAATGATAATTGGAGAAAATAATTCTTTACGCGTAGATAGTACTTGCCCGAATTTGACGAAAATCCCGCCGCATTGCTCTAATGTTGTTCTTAAGGCAATGGCAAGCTCCTTTTCATTTTCTCGTTGCCTCGCATATTTAATCGTTTGGACAATTCCATTTGTCACTGCAATTTTTAACACCTGACGTAATCGCTTCTGCTGACGCCAGTAGCTACGCAATCTCAATAAAATGGATTTTTGCCCATGACGTCGCTCCCCTCCCTTAATGCCAATTGGATCAAATAGTTCGAAAACAAGGTAGAGCAGCATGGAGATAAGGAGCATACTACCTATCCAAATAAGGGTGCTTACTTCCGTAACAGTTTGCATCATCGTTTCCGATAAAAAATCTCGATGGCGCAAGTAGGAATACCAATATACAAAGGACGTAAGCGTTACACTAATAACAACAGAGAGCACTCTGCGTACAAAATTTATATTAGAACCTATTAATCGTCCGCTAACAAAATAAATAATTCCTGCAACAAAAATAATTTGAATTAGTAACTTCAAATAAACCAACAAGTGCCACCTCCCGCTGTTTTTCCTAATACTGCTAGTATAACAAATTCATGAACGAACTTTCCTTTACTAGCCACTAACGACAAAAGAGGTTTTACAGAAACTTATCATAATTAGTTGAAGTCATTCCATTAGCATCTTTTATATAGTAGTTCTCTCCTAAAGCGAAAAAAATCCACTTCGCTTTCCATGGGTACATTGCAAGGCACAACAACTTGTGCCCTCCCAAAGAAATCTTCGTGGATTTTTAAATTTCAAAATTGTTTGAGTGACTGGCACTTATTAGTTCGTAGAGAGAACTTGCTCCCAATCAATTGTGCCATTTTTCACTTGTTCGCGTTTCTCTTTGTTCATTAAATCGTTAGGACGACCACCTTTAGGCCAGTCTTTATCGTGGTTGGCCCACTCCGGACGATCTTGCGATAAAATGTAAGCCGCTAAATCAGCAGCATCTTGATCGGATAACGTACCACCCGCTCCAACTGGCATATTGTTTTGAATGTAGCCAGCCATTTTAGACATACGTGCCATGCCCGCTCCATCATTAAAGGAATTTTCTCCCCATAATGCTGGACCTGTAGTAGCACCCGTTCCAGAACCATCAGCAGCGTGACAAGCAATACAAGATTGCGCATACAATTCTTCACCGTGTGCTACATCTGGAATAGGGACGCTTTTCATATTACTTGTGCCAGCCCATTCACGCTCTGCACCAATCGGCACGCCTTGTGAAATATAAGCAAAGTAGGCAACCATCGCTTCAAGCTCGTCACTATTCATATCAAATTTTTTACCGTTCATACTTCGCACCATACAACCATTAATTCGCTCTTCAATCGTTACAATGCCTCCAGAACGAGCAATATATTGTGGATAGTTAGCTGTGACACCAACTAGAGAAGATGCTTGTTCATCATACCCTGCACCTGCATGACAGCTTGTGCAAGATAGCTGATTTCCTACGTAATCATCTGCCGCAACATGCGTATTATTTACCAGTTCATAACCATATAAAATCGCTTCTTTCATCGGTCCATCCGGTACTTCTTCGATACTTGGTGGAGCGTAGACGACTTTTTGTGAATTTGCCGTCGTTGGTATTTGTGTTTTAACCGCCGCTTCGTTCGTCTCACCATTGGCGTCACCTAATATTTTGTCACTAATGGCTGCTCCAACAAAAAGAGTAGCAGCTATTAAGATTGTTCCTGCTATACCAGTTGTCATTTTCTTCATCACTAATACCCCCCTTTGTATGTTAATTTTATTCTAGCAAGATAATATATGGCAGGATGTGATTTTTCTCACACTTCGCAATTTTAGAACCATAAAGCCGATAAAAATGGAATTAATATACATAAATATTTGTACTATAACAACAGAAACAATGCTTAATACCCCTTGTGGTTTCCACCTTTATCTGCTAACACCATTGGATAAAAACCCAATGGCTTGCTTTGTGGCCTATTGTTCGGCAGGAATAATGCTAGCGCAGAGGCGACTCCTGCTCTGAACGCCTAAAACGTATGTCGCAAGCTTTCCACGCGCAAGCAGAGGGTTGCGGCTTACTGTGCTGAGCGGAAAGCACCGCCGTAATAGTCAACAACGACATAGCAAAAAAAGTGTTAGATTGACCTCAGTCAATCTAACACTTTTTCACGTTTGTGCAACAGCGTATGATGATGCACTTATAATTTACATGCACCATCAGCACAAGAAGCATCACCATTACCAACCATATTTAAAGTAGGTTTAATACCTGCAATTTCCGCAGCCTGATGCAATGTACGTACGAATACTTCATTCGGCTCAGCACCTTTAATACCGTAACGATTTTCAAAAACAAAGAATGGCACGCTTTGTACCCCAATCTGTTGCGCATCGTAGCGATCTTTATCTAACTCTTCCTTAAAAGCTTCATTTGTATTCAATACTTGTTGTGCTTCGGCAACATCTAAGCCTAACTCTTTAATAACCGCTAGCAACATGGCATCATCATTTAAATCTTTACCTTCCATTAAGTAAGCAGCCATTAACACATCTATATAAGCGGCTTCTTTCCCAAATTGCTTCGTCCATTTTGCCAAGCGGTGGGCTTTCTCTGTATGCACTTTTTTCATCTCAGCAAATTGATATGTGAGCCCAACTTCCTTTGCTCGTTCAGTAATACCAATTGTCATTTGTTCAGCTTCTTCACGCGTTACGTTTTGCTGAGCCATAAAATGTTCATAAAAACTTTGCCCCGTCTCTTTCGGTGCAGTAGGATCAATTTGATAAGATTTGTACTCTATCTCTACTTGATCAGTATATCCAGCCTCTTTTATTGCTCGTTCTAATTCTCTTTTCCCTATATAACAAAATGGGCATGAGAAGTCAGAAAACACTTCAATTTTCATTGTTATCCTCCTATAAAATATCCATCCAAATTTTAATAGCCGTTGCTAGAATCAAGACAGCTAATATCCCTTGTAATACTTTCGTATTTAAACTTTTCCCTGCTTTTGCTCCTAGTGGCGCTGCTATTAAACTTGCCACAATCATGATGGCTGCTGGATAATAATCCACTTGCCCCGTCATTAGCTTTCCTATTGTTCCCCCAATGGAAGAGATAAAGGTAATGGCTAAACTTGTAGCAATCGTCATTCTCGTTGGTATTCTTAGTACAACAAGCATGATCGGTACAAGTAGGAAACCACCTGCTGCTCCTACGATACCAGAACCAATACCAACGATGAATGCTAAAATTGCCGCTACGGGCTTATTAAAAGTAACATCATTCATTGGCTTATCGTCAATTTGCTTTTTAGGAATAAACATCATAATTGCCGCTATAAGCGCCAAAATCCCATAAACGATATTAACGCCTGCCTCCGATAAATATTGGGAACCAAAGCTACCGACAAAGCTACCTGCTAAAATTGCCCCACCCATATAAATAATCAGTGATTTGTTTAGATAGCCACCTTTACGATATGCCCATACCCCTGCAATCGAAGCGAAAAACACTTGTACAGCACTAATACCTGATACTTCATGTGCTGTGAATGCAGTAAATCCTAGTAAAGGTGGAATATATAATAGCATTGGATATTTAATAATCGAGCCTCCAATACCAAGCATACCTGAAACATAAGATCCTACAAAGCCGATTAAAAATATCGTAATAATCCATGTTATATCCATCTATTTTTCCTTCTTTCAAGTCGTTTACACCTTGTTGCTTAACGCAAAAGCTAAGTTCACCAAGGCTATTACTGCATTCGGCAAAATGCATTATAGAATGAAGTGGAAAGGTGAGTGTCCTGCTTGAACACTCACCCGTCTCATTACGCTTTTTGAATAAAGAATGTAATGACGCCCGCGTCTTCCGATTTATCTAAAATCGTGTGACCACCTGCATTTGCCCATGCAGGGATATCCGCTAAAGCCCCTTTATCTGTTACTTGTACTTCCAAAATCTCACCTGAAGCTAGTGTATCCATCGCCTTTTTTGTTTTTACGATCGGCATTGGACAAGATAAACCTGTTGCATCTAATTGTAAATTTGAGTTCATGTTAATCTCCTTTTAAATTGTTTGTAAATTGTTTGGGTGACTGGCACTTATCTTACTGCACAGCGGTTCGGGCCAATCTCCATTTCAGTTTGTTCCTCTATAGCTGGCGTTATTTTCCCCATATTCACTTGACGAATTTCTTGATATGCATTTGGTTGTGGTGGTAAGTTATCTGTCACAATGCTGCGGAATGTTTCAGCATCCTCAATATTTAAACCATGATTTTCAGCAAATAACTCTCCTAAACGTTTTGCTACAGTACCATCTTCATTTAGCTCATCAATAATCATAAAATGAGCAGGTAGAACAACTAAATCGTCCGATAATTCACGGTAACGTTTATAAAGCGTTTCGCGTAAATCACCAACCCAGTCCTCTGCAAGGCCTGCTAAATCAGGACGACCAATCGAATCAATAAATAAGATGTCCCCTGTTAATAAATATTTGTTATCTACAACAAACGACGTTGAGCCAATTGTATGACCTGGTGAATAAAGTGCACCTACATCAATTTTTGAAGCACCAATTTGCACCACATTGCCATCTACTAATGGCGTATAATCAAATACAACCTCTTCTGCATCTTTCGGTGGTAAATAATATGTTGCACCTGTTTGTGCTGCAATATGGCGTCCACCTGAGATATGATCCGCATGTAAATGTGTATCAAAAATGTGCTTAATTTGAACGTTTTTCTCTTTTGCAAAGTTTGTAAATACATCCGTGAAGCGTACAGCGTCAATTATTGCTGCTTCGCCTTCAGAAATAACCATATAAGATAGACAGCCTTTACCTAAACGAACGAATTGGTAAAGCTCACCACCACCTGTTAAATCGCCTACCTTAATCGGTTCTAAATATTCACTCCACGTCTTCATACCACCCTCTAAATAGGCAACAGTACGTCCAGCATCAGATAGCATCTCTGCCACCATCATTGAAGATCCTTCCTTTGCACAAACGACTAATACATCTTTGTCCGTAGGGATTTTAGGTAAAATTTCTGCGACACCATCTAATAGCTCAAAATACGGGATATTAAGGTATTCAAATTTATGTCCATCGATTTTCCAATCTTCAAATGCATCTGTATTACGTACATCTAAAATAAATAATTCTTTGTTTTCGATTACTTTTTTCGCTACTTCTGCAGCGCTCCATTTTAATACTGACACTTCGTTTACCCCCCAAGGTATTATTTCGTTGATTTTTTTAGCGGAAAGGACATGCCTCTCCGCTTGTTTGTATCTTCTAGTCAAAATGCATTGCACTACCGAATATATTCAGCATTCGGTTATCACTCACGATAAGCCATCTACATCTGTTGCAACTTAATTAGAACGTTAATGATGGTGCTGCATCTTTAGCGAATTCTAAGAATGTTACAGCTCCTCCAACCTCAATACCGTCTACAAAATCTTCTACTGTTAAGCCCATTACATCCATCGTCATTTGACACGCAATAAATTTAACACCTAATTCTTGTGCCATTTCTACTAATTGCGGAATAGCAGGTACATTCGCTTTCGCAAAACCTTCTGCAAAATGTTCCGTACCAGCTGGCATTGGTAAAGCATTCATGCCTTGCTTATGAATTAAATTTAATCCTTCGAATGTGAAAAAGATTGCTACTTCCTTGTCAGAAGCTGCCGCTGCTGTTGCGATATTGAACACCTTATACGCATCAAAAAGACCACCGTTACTTGCAATAATTGCTACTTTGTTTGACATAATAAATTCCTCCAATTTAAATAGTTTTAATTAATTCGCCCGTCCAAGATGTCATACCTGGTAAGACGTTAAATACTTTTGTAAAGCCATTTGCTACTAGCTTTTGTGCAGCTAAATCACTGCGAGCACCTGTACGACAAATCACATAAATTTCAAGATCTTTATCGAGTTCAGAAAGGCGCTCTTCAAGCTCACCCATTGGAATGGATTTCGCCCCTTCAATGTGACCGAATGCAAACTCCGCTTCTTCACGCACATCGAGGATAAGCCCATCTTTTCCTACGATTTGTTCCAGCTCAATTGTGGACTCAAACGTTTTTTCATTCGCTGACTCCTGCGCGCATTTACGAATGTAATGCTTAAGCACAGTATCTTCTTCCACTGTTCCGATATACTGATGCCCTACAGACTCAGCCCAAGCTGCGATATCGGCTTTCGAACCTTTATCTGTAGCTGAAACTTCTAAAATTTGACCATCCGCTAATTCAGCCATTGCCTTTTTCGTTTTAACGATTGGCATCGGGCAGGATAGCCCTTTGGCATCTAGTTGAAAATCTGCCTTAATACTCATAACTTCCTCCTTATACCTATAAGGGTATTATTTTTGCTAAAAAAATATAGAGTAGGGTATGCCCTCACTATAGACTATTACTGTACTTCGCCTTCCCATGCAAGCATGCCACCAACCATATTTGTTACATCAAAGCCTTGGCTTTCTAAAAATTGTGTAGCACGACCACTGCGAGCACCTGATCTACAAACGATAATATATGATTCATTTTTATTTAACTCGTGCATGCGAAACTCAAGTAAGCCAAGTGGCATATTCATCATTCCAGGAATATGTCCAGCCTGCACTTCGTCCACTTCACGAACGTCGATTATTTTTAACATCTGTCCATTTGCTAAAGCTTGTTGTACTTCTTTTGCTGAAATTTCCTTCACAATCGTTTCCTCCTAATAGGCGCTCATGCCACCACGGACATTTGTTACGCGCTCATATCCTAGTTTTTTCAATTGCTTACACGCCTGACTACTACGCATACCACTTTGACAAATAACAACAACTTCCTTATCCTTCGGTATTTTATCAAAGCTAGAGCCTAACGGAATATTTTTGAATTGCGGGATGTTGCGACCTTTGTATTCAGCTGGCGTTCGCACATCAATGAATACTTTATCTTTATCATTCAGCACATTTTTTAGTTGAGCTGTTGATATGGACTGCACTCCTTTTGCTGGCTTCATACGCCAAACTAAAAACCCAATCACAATAGCGATCATAATCCATGCTTCCAAGTATCACTACCTCCTATCTATATACTATAATGGGTATAATAAATTTATCTACTTTTTACGACCAAATCCATCGCTTCTTGGATGGCACTATTCATTTTCTCTGAATCCCCATCAGCAGTCGCAACACAATTCAGCAAGTTCTCACTGACAATAACACCTATCGTCCGATCAACTGCA
This sequence comes from Lysinibacillus sp. FSL M8-0337, assembly GCF_038593855.1. Classification (NCBI taxonomy): domain Bacteria; kingdom Bacillati; phylum Bacillota; class Bacilli; order Caryophanales; family Bacillaceae; genus Lysinibacillus; species Lysinibacillus sp. FSL M8-0337. Next base: position 4,236,202 of record NZ_CP151996.1, read on the forward strand.
GAACGCACGGCGGATAGCTGTGTAATCACATCTTTACAACTTTGTTCTTCTTCCATCATGCGTAAAATCCCACGCAATTGGCCTTCCATTCGTTTTACACGATTTGCTGTTTTAGCATCGTACGCCATTATGTGTACGCCTCCCTTCGAATTAAGTGATTCATCTTGCTTACGTGTTTTATATTATACCCCATTAGGTATAATGTCAACATGAAAGATCTATTTTTTTCTTAAAGCGCTTTGCATATAGATTTTAGAACGCAATGACATGAAAAAACTCTGTTACAAGTGCATAAAATGCAGCTTATAACAGAGTTCATTATAATTTTAGTTTGCTAATTGCATGGCAGGTCCAAAGAATTCATAGTGAATTTTTTCATCTTTAATACCAATTTCGTGGAGATTTTTAATTACCGCCTCCATAAAACCAACAGGACCACAGATATAAACGTCCGTATTATCTGGAATCTGTGCAGCCAATAATTCTTTCGTCAATAACTTATCCTCATCCGAATAAAGCGCTGTATAGGATGCATTCGGAAGCGCATTTACTTTAGCTTGGATGTCATCACTAAATGCTACTACTTTTTCATTACGTGCACATTGGATAAAATGCACTTCATTCACTG